>CAZXRX010000060.1:0-14714 GCA_964642945.1 uncultured Flavobacterium sp.
CTTTTTGATACCGGTGAGTGCTGCTCCTTTGGCATGTATTTTATCGTAAACCTTTTCCAGAAGCCTTGGTACGACCGAAAAAACGGTGGGTTTTACCTCCTGTATGTTTTCGGATAGCTTTTCGATGCTTTCGGCAAAATAGGTGGCTACCGAGTAATACTGATATATATAAAGGATTACGCGTTCAAATATATGGCAGATGGGCAGGAAACTCAGCGCACGGCTGGTACCTTCCTCAAACGGGATGCGCGGCGAACTGTCGAGTACATTTGAGACGATATTGTGGTGCGAAAGCATGACACCTTTCGGTTTTCCGGTGGTTCCGGAAGTATAGATGATGGTGGCCAGTTCTTCGGGTTTGACATTGTTTTTGCGGTCTTCCACCACATCCTGGTTGGAGTTGTCTTCGCCCAAGGCCAGTAATTCTTTCCAGTTTTTACAACCCGGAATGTCGTTGAAGGAGTAAATATCCTTCAACAGCGGAATATTTTGGTGTACGGATTGTAATTTGTTCAAAACCACTTCATCGGAAACGAAACAATAAATGGCCCCGGAATGGTTCAGTATGTATTCATAATCTTCGGCGGAAATGGTGGGGTAAACCGGTATGGTCTGCGCCCCGGTCTGCAGGATGCCGATGTCCATGATGTTCCATTCGGTGCGGTTGGTGGAAGTAATCAGGGCAATTTTATCGTTTTTACTGATGCCCATCCGGAGCAAAGCCCTCGAAATGGCATTGGCCTGATCAATGTATTCCTGGGTGGAGGTTTTGATCCAAACCCCGTCGTATTTGGTTACCAGACAGTCGGGAAGGTTATTTTTTTCTAATTGGTAGTAAGGAAAGTCAAAAAGGCGGGTGATGGAAGCCATTTAAAATAATTTTGATGCAAATTAATTAATAAATAATAGATTAACAATATATTTTAAAAATATACTTTTTGATTTTAGTAGTTTTGCACCCAGTAACCTGAGGTTAAAAGGTTACGAAATAAAATCAACTAAGGCGAATGGGTAAGTTTCCGAGGTGGCACGAATATAAAGTATTGTTGTACAGGATAGGCCTGGCCTATGTGTTTTATATGCTGGCACGGGTGCTGTTTTATGTGTACAACACCCACCTTGTAAAAATTGATTCTGCAGCTGATTTCCTTAAACTTTGTTACCATGGTCTGGCCTTTGATACCACTACCATTTTGTATGCCAATGCCTTGTTTATCGTGTTGTCGGTATTGCCGATAGTAATCACGACCCGCAAAGGTTTCCAGAAATTCCTGTTTTACCTGTATTTCATCATGAATTTCATGGCTTATGTAGCCAATTTCATCGATTTCATCTACTACCGCTATACGTTCAACAGAAGTACGAGGGCGTCCCTGGATACTTTGGAAAATGAACAGAACAAAGGTGCCTTGTTGTCTAATTTCCTGATCAATTACTGGCATGTGTTCCTCTTGTTCTTTTTGACCGCTTTTTTGTGGATTTACCTGTATAAAAAGGTAAAGGTTGCATCACAGCCAACCCAGCCGAATGTTAGGTATTTCGTAACTTCCTTATTGAGCCTGCTGGTGATATCCACGGTTTGTGTGGGCGGCATACGCGGTGATTTCAAGAAAAGCACCCGCCCAATCAACATTCTTGATGCGAGCCGATATGTAGACAATGCCTCCCAAGCCGATTTTGTGCTCAATACGCCTTTTGCCATCATCCGCACCTGGAATACCAATACCTTCCAAAAAGTCAACCTGGTAGACAAAGCCACTGTCGACTCACTTTTGGTACCCATCAAGCAATACAAAAACAATCCGAAAACCAAACCCAATATTGTCATTTTTATTCTTGAAAGCTACGCCAAGGAATACATCAGCGCGTTCAACAAGGAAATGAAAATCCCGAATTACAAAGGGTATTCGCCCTTTGTCGATTCGCTGGCGCAACACAGCATGATTTATACCAACGCTTACGCCAATGGCTACAAATCGATACACGGGATGTCGTCGGTGATTGCGGGCATTCCGTCGTTTGAAAATGCGTTTACCTCGTCGCCTTATCCGAACCAGAAAATCGAATCGTTGGTTTCAGTACTCAAAAGTGAAGGCTATGACACTTCATTTTTCCACGGTGCACCCAATGGTTCTATGGGTTTCCTTGGTTTTGGGAATATTTTGGGTTACGACCATTATTACGGCAAGAATGAATACAACAACGATGCTGATTTTGATGGCGTTTGGGGCATCTGGGACGAACCTTTCTTCCAGTACTTCAACAAAACCCTAACGCAGAAAAAGCAGCCGTTCATGGCGACCTTGTTTTCGGTTTCTTCGCATGAGCCTTATATGGTTCCGGACAAATACAAAGGCAAATTCCCGAAAGGCGACAATGCCATGCACCAATGTGTGGGCTATACCGATTATGCGCTGAAACAATTCTTTAACGCAGCAAAAAAACAACCGTGGTACCAAAACACCATTTTTGTATTGGTGGCCGACCACGACAACCTGATTTATTACGATGCCTATTACAAAGACCAGAACCTGCATACGGTGCCGATTTTGTTCTTTTCGCCCAACCAAAAGTATGTGGGCAGCAATAATGAATGGGCGCAACAGATTGATATTTACCCGACCTTGCTCGACATGATTGGCTATGACAAACCTTTCCGGAGCTGGGGCAGGAGCCTGATCAGCAAGAGCAAAGTACCACCATTTGTCATGCGTTATTCTTCTGATAAATACCAGATGATGAGCGGCCATTATATTTGTACCTTTGATGGGGAAAAGGCGGTTGGTTTTTATGACAAGGAAGACAAAGATTTGAAAAACAACCTGATTGGCAGGCGCAATGCCGAAATGAATTTGCTGGAGCAACGCTGCAAGGCCTTTTTACAGGATTATATGGAACGCATTATAGACAGAAAATTAACTTCTGAAAAAAATTAAGATGACTGCAAAAAAAAGAATACTTGGTTTGATTGTACTGGTGGTCCTGATAGGCGTTGGGAAATATGTGTATGACATGCACATCAACCACAATTTTGAAACCATCACCGAAAACAAGGTTTACAAAAGTGGGGTCATCCCACCGGATGAAATTGCCGATTACGTTAATGAATACCACATCAAAAGCGTCATTGACCTGCGTTATCCCGGTACCGGAGACGATGTGAACAATCCGGAAATCCCGGCAGAACTTACCGCAGAAAAAGAGGCGGTGAACAAAATTCCGGGTGTGAAGTATTTCAACAACGGTTCCGATCAGGTGCCCACACAGAAAAACCTTGATTATTTCTTCGAAATCATGGACAACCCAGACAATTATCCGGTGTTGATCCATTGTTATCATGGGGTAGGACGTGCTGAAATGTATTCGGCCATCTACAGGATAGAATACGAAAACATGGACCGCGATGAAGCCCGCACCAGTACAAGGTTCCTTACCAAGTGGAGTTCGTTTGACCTCGGCAAACCCAAAGGAGATTTCCTCCATACCTACCAAAAAAGAAAAAAATAAAGCAAAGCCTCCCTGTGGGGCTTTTTTTAAGTATTAGTTTTTTCATTACTCTTTGCCTTTATAAAAAAATCTTACTTCCGTTTGAAAAAAAGGGTGTTTTTCCCCGTTGTTTAAATAAAAAAGACTGTTAAATTTGTTATGTCAGTGCGTTGATTTCCAGTTAAAAGACCAGAAATCCGGTACATCCATAATAAAAAAGCAGACATGAGTTACATTTACGACGTTTTCATAAGTTACAGACGGGATGACCTTACCCGCTATTGGATTGAAACCCATTTTGTCCCCCTTATTGCCTTGCATATAAAAAATGAACTGGGCAGGGATCCTGAAATCTATATTGATTCAAAGCTTGAAAGTGGCACCCATTGGCCTATTTCATTAGGCAAAGCCTTGGGCGCATCAAGAATAATAATCCCTTTGTGGTCAAAAACATTCCTGAACAGCATGTGGTGTTCCTGTGAAATAGGACACATGGTAGAAAGGGAATCAAAAACAGGATTCCGTACATTTGAAAAGCCGGGTGGTTTGATTTTTCCTACCATCATCCATGACGGGGAAACCCTTCCTGTACAGCTTTCCACCATCCAGAAATTTGAAATCCAGGAATGTTATAATGTGCGGATGTCAATTGACAGCCCGAAAGCCGAAATCCTTGATGACAAACTTAAGCCTTTGGGCAAAGAAATCTCTGAAGCCATCATGAATGCCCCCGAATGGCAGGAAGACTGGCAAATACAAGCGGTGAACAGCTTTGTCCAGCAATACCACATTTCAACCGGTTCGCAACAAAATTCAGCACCAAAATTTTCAACCTGATGGGATCAATTATCACTTTTTACTCCTACAAAGGAGGTGTGGGCAGAAGTATGGCTTTGGCCAATATCGCATTTGAACTGGCCAAAAGACAAAAAAAGATTTTGATTGTTGACTGGGATCTCGAAGCGCCTGGGCTCGAAAAATATTTCAGTGCCTTTAAAATAGAAAATTCAACCAATGGATTGCTTCAACTGCTGCTGGAATACCAAAACAATACCGAACCGGACTACAACACTTTCCTGTCAAAAATAATGTTGCCGTTTGAAAACCACATTTCACTGCTTCACAGCGGGCGTGACTCTGACTCGGCCAAATATTCTGCCCAATTGGAGGGATTTAACTGGGAAGATTTTTTCGAACAAAACCAAGGTGGACTGCACTTGGAGAATTTGCGGCAAAGCTGGATCAATGATTTTGACCTCGTGCTTATTGACAGCAGGACAGGGCTAAGTGACTCCAGCGGCATCTGTACCATCATGATGCCCGATATACTCCTCCCGATGTTCACCGCCAACTACCAAAGTCTTTTCGGAATCAAGGATACCGTGAAACACATACAGAATGCCCGTCAAAAACTCGACATTGACCGTATGGGGCTAACCATACTGCCTATTCCGGCGCGGTTTGGAACCCGGGTGGAATTTAAGGAATCACAGGAATGGCTTGATCGGATTGCCGATATCCTTAAAGACTGTTTCAGTGACTGGCTGCCGAAATGGATTGAGCCCAAGTTTTTTTTGGAACAGGTGAAGATTCCCCAGATTGATTATTTCAGTTTTGGGGAAAAATTGGCGGTGCATGAGCAAGGCACCAACGATCCGGAAGGGATGGGGTACATTTATTCAAGAATAGCGGCACTGTTGGATTCAGACTTCAAAGACATCCCATCCTTTGTAGGAACGGAATATTATCAATCCAAAAAAGCAGCCTATGAGAAAACCAAAGAAGAAAACAAAACCGAATCCAGTTACAATTATGATGTATTTATCAGTTATCCGCGGGATGCCTACCAATGGGTGAATGAGTTGTTCCTTCCTACCCTGAACGAATACCTGCGGGACGAGTTGGAACGCGAACCCAAAATTTATGTTGATTTCGAACAAGCCAATCTGGAAACCAACCAAAACATAAATGTTGAAATGGTTTTGAGCCAGTCAAGGGTTTTACTGCCTGTTATTTCGCCTTTTACCTCAAACAGCCCTTTCATGTCGGCAGAATCCAATTATTTCCTGAACCGTGAGCTGCAAACAAAAACCAATTTGATTTTTCCGGTTGTTTATAATGCAGTAAATGCCGGGCAGGCCATATTGCCCGAAGCCTATCAGAAAAAAAACAGCATTGATTTGAGCATTTTTGACATCAATGAAACCATCAAAAGCACCAAACTCAGGGTGCAGTTCGGAAAAGAGGTGGAACAATTGGCTATGGCTATAGCAGAAACAATCCTGAAGAAAAACAAACCCAAAAACCATGCAATATATCCGCAAAATGAAACCGACGACCTTTTCAATTTGGTAAAAGAATATAATGAGGTCAGGACAATTCTGCCCAGCGGGTCACTCCGGACAAAAATGATGAATGACATTGTGGCCCGAATGAAAAATATTTTGTCTGATTCTGATGAAATACTGGAGCAGTTTTCAAAAGGGGAGTCACCCGGCGAACGGTTGGTTGCCATTTCATTGTTACAGAAATTCCCTAAAACCAATTACCTGCCATGGCTGGCTGACCACATTGGTATTTCTGAAAAACCTTTCATTGGCTATCAGGCTGCCGTCGCATTGTATCTGGCTTCAAGAGTCTATGGGATGACCCATAAAGCACTTTTGCTTGAAGTGATTTCCCACGCATTAGAAAATGTCCGCTTGTCCAGCCATCAAGACCCTAACCAATCCAATGTACTCGAATCTGCAATAGCGGAACTCACCATAAACAAAGAAAATTTAAAATAATGTTGCAGACAAAATCCCCTGTAAAAAAGGGTGTTTTTCCTCTTTCCCCATTTTAGGAATTACTTATATTTATATTTTGTAAAACACTGTAATTCAAGTTGCTGATAATTAATTTTAACATAAACGCAAAAGCTATGAAGTATCCCGGAAGATTAATCAAAAAAGGAGAAAAAGACAAGGCCGTCATCAAAGCCGTGCAGAACCAACTCAACAGCAAAGGCTATGGGCCACTGGATGTTTCTGTGGGTGTTTTCGGCCCTAAAACAGTCAGTGCTGTAAAATTATTCCAAACCCAACACACCGACCAGAACGGCACACCGCTCAATCCTGACGGGGTTATCGGAGCCATTACCTGGGCCATATTGTTTGGTGAAAATTCAGTGCCGCAGGTTACAGAAACAAAAAAGAAATTGTCTGAGGCAGCCCTTGAATCTGCCCTTGCTCAAATAGGTGTCAGGGAAGTAGGGGGCAACAACCAAGGACGCGAAGTGGAAATGTACCTGAAATCTGTCGGGTTAGGCAAAGGTTACGCTTGGTGCATGGCTTTTGTATATTGGAATTTTGAACAGGCAGCAAAAAAACTGGGACAGCCCAATCCGTTGGTCAAAACTGCCGGCGTTTTAAGAGGCTGGAACGAAGCCACCTGCACCAGGATTTTGGCGAAGGATTCCAAAAATAATCCGGCTTTGGTAAAACCAGGGCATATTTTTATCATGGATTATGGAGGGGGATATGGCCATACCGGCATTGTCAAGGAAGTCAATGGCGGATTCATTACCACCATAGAAGGCAATACCAACACCCAATTGAGCAGAGAAGGAGGTGGTGTTTACCAGCAAATCCGAAAAATCAAGGACATCAACAAAGGTTTTCTGCAATATTAAAAGACAACAGCCATGCCCACACCATTACAAACCAGAATCATCGGCGTTCAGAAACGTTTAAAAGTCAACCAGACCGGTATTTTTGATTCGGCTACCTGTCAGGAAATGGAGCGCCTCAAAAAGATAAACAATCCGTCTGGCAGCCTGCTTTCAGACCGCAAAAAGGCCATACAGAAAAGCCTCGGTTTCAAGGGAAAGGAAGTTGACGGAATTATGGGGATTGCCACCCTGTCAAGGATTGAAGATTTTTTGGATAAAACCCTACCCGAAATTCCGTCAGGCGCCAGCATGATCGTATCCAAAAGGGCGCTAGACATTATCATAAACGCCGAGGTTTCTTCTAAGGCAGCTTACCATTCCAAATACCGTTTTCCGGTTTGGCCCGAATTGGAAAGTGGTGTCACCATTGGCATAGGATATGATTTGGGCTATGTTACAAAAAAACAGTTCCAAAGTGATTGGGAAAGTTTTCTGCCTGCCGGCACCTTCAAAGCCTTGGGTAATGTGGTCGGATTGAAAGGCCAAGCTGCCAAAAACGCACTGGCTTCAGTCAAAACCATTGAAATTGCATGGGAAGTGGCCCTGGAAGTGTTTTACACCAGGTCGATGCCTGCTTATGCCGTGGATACCCGTAAGGCTTTTCCGGGTATCGAAAAATTACCACCCGATGCCCAGGGTGCCTTACTGTCTTTGGTGTACAACAGGGGTGCCTTGATTGACAATTCCGACCGCAGGAAAGAAATGAAGAATATTGTAGCCCATGTCGCTGCCGGCAATTTGGTGAAAATTGCAAACGAAATCCGGAGCATGAAACGTTTGTGGGACATCAAGAAGGCAAAAGGACTCCACCTCAGAAGGGATGCTGAAGCTGATTTGGTTGCCAATGCGACTTTTTTCATGCAAAGCAATGAATGTATTTTCGTATAATCAGAAAGAATCGTAAGTCTTATACGTTGATATAAAAATTGCCCTGACCGTTGGTAAGTGTGAGGATTATAACAGCCAATATGGTTTGTATCAAAACCAAAACCAAAATATAGAATAACAATACCCGCCACAAACTGCCCCACAACCCATAACACTTTCTGACCGCATTGAAGTAAGCCCAAAGCGGAAACAAAAGAACAGGAAAAAACAGCACCACTTCCAGGATTCCTACAATTCTACCCGTATTAAACTCATTCAGGAAGTTGACAAACGAAAACAGCACGGCAAACTGCAGTATTCCCAACAGGCAGAAACCGGCAATAATCATGTGTTCTGCTATATTGAGTTTAAGACGCCTGAAAAACAGCCGTGCACTCAACCCCAATACCGGAATGATGCTCAACAGGATGAATTTCACGTTTTCCTTAAAAAAGTTGGTCACCACAGGTGTGTCATCTTTTGCAAATGAAACCGCCAGCTCCGTATTAAAACGGTCATAAAAATGATTCAGAAGTAGGTTCAAACCAATCACCAACAGCGACAGGTAAAAAACGTTGTAGTACCTGACCCTTTTGCCACTGATATAGTCAAGGGCTGCCTGGCCCGGACGGATGATGGCTTCTTTCAGCGTAAACAAAATCCCTTTTTCAAAATGCCATACCCCGTGTAAAATATCGTGTGCAAGGAATTTTTTCAGGGTAATCCGGTGGGTGTCGGTTTTTTGCCCACAATTGGGACAAAATTTCCCGGAAACGGTTTCGTTGCAGTTTAGGCAATGTTTTGCGGTCATGATTTATTGTTTTTCTATCCACAAACGCGCATTCACAAACGCTTCAATCCAAGGTGATACTTCGTCTTTTTTTCCAGCCGGATAATACGCCCAGTTCCACGGGAATACCGACCGTTCAATATGGGGCATGGTTACCAGGTGCCTGCCGGTTTTGTCACACAGGGCCGCAGTGTTGAAATGCGAACCATTCGGGTTGGCCGGATAGCCCTCATAACCATATTTGGCTACAATCTGGTACTTGCTTTCGTCATAAGGGAGGTTGAATCGGCCTTCCCCATGCGAAACCCAAACGCCCAAAGTACTTCCTGCCAATGTATGAAGCATGACCGAGTTGTTTTCCTGTACGGTCATCGAGGTAAAAATACTTTCGTGTTTTTGAGATGTATTGTGTGCCATCTTGCCGTGAACTTCGTGTTCCGGATTGATGAGTTCGAGTTCCATAAACAATTGACAACCGTTGCAGATGCCGACAGATAAGGTATCTTTCCTGGTGAAGAAATCCTGCAGGGCCGTTTTGGCTTTTTCATTGTAAAGAAAGGCACCGGCCCAGCCCTTGGCCGAACCCAACACATCAGAATTCGAAAATCCGCCCACAGCCCCAATAAACTGTATGTCTTTGAGGGTTTCCCGCCCCGAAATCAAATCGGTCATGTGTACGTCTTTTACGTCAAATCCGGCAAGATACATGGCATTGGCCATTTCGCGTTCCGAATTGCTTCCCTTCTCCCGGATGATGGCTGCTTTTGGCCGCGGTTTGCTGGAGTCGACAACTGGTTTCAAACCATTGAAATGCGCTGGGAAAGTATATTGTAAGGGTTGGTTTTTGTAATTGTCAAAACGTTCTTTTGCGGTATTATTTTTCGATTGTTTCTGATCGAGTAGGTAGGAAGTCCTGAACCAGGTATCCCTTAAGGTAGGGATATCAAAAATGTGGTTGCCGATTTCGAGCAGTTCTTTTGAAGTTACTTTTCCTATTTTGTGGAAGGCTACGTTGTTGGTAATGAGTGCTTTTTCAAATGTAACATCATCCTTGGCCTGAAGTACAACAGCTATGTTTTCGGAGAATAAAATCTTGACCAAATCAGTTTCTGCAAAAGAAGAAAAGTCGATTTTGGCGCCCAGTTCCACGTCTGCAAAACACATTTCGAGCAGAGTTGTAATCAAACCACCGCTCCCGATGTCGTGGCCGGCCAGAACCTGTCTGTCTTTAATCAAGTCCTGTATGGTGTTGAAGGCACGCTTAAAAAAGGCGGCATCCTTGATAGTCGGGGTTTCTGAACCAATTTTGTTCAACGTCTGGGCAAATGAACTGCCGCCCAGTTTGAAATCGTCCTGTGATAAATTAATATAGTATACCGAACCGCCGTTTTTCTGTAAAACAGGCTCCACTACTTTGGTGATGTTCGAGCAATTTCCGGCCGCCGAAATGATGACGGTTCCCGGTGCAATGACTTCCCCGTCAGGATATTTCTGTTTCATCGAAAGCGAATCCTTTCCGGTGGGGATGTTGATGCCCAATTCAATGGCAAAATCAGAACAGGCTTTTACGGCTTCATACAAACGCGCGTCTTCCCCTGGGTTTTTACAGGCCCACATCCAATTGGCAGACAACGAAACACTTTTGAGGTTGTCTTTCAATGGAGCAAAAACAATATTCGACAAGGCTTCTGCGATGGCATTGCGGCTTCCGGCCTTGGGATCAATCAAGGCAGAAAGGGGTGCGTGCCCGATAGCAGTGGCAATGCCTTCCTTTCCGTTATAATCCAAAGCCATGACGCCCACATTGTTCAACGGCAACTGCAATGGCCCGGCGCATTGTTGTTTGGCCACTTTTCCGCCCACGCAACGGTCAACCTTGTTGGTCAGCCAATCCTTGCAGGCCACGGCTTCGAGTTGCAAAACGTTTTCCAGATAGGTGTCTATGTTTTCGGGTGAATAATTTAAATCAGTATAATTCCTAGTGATGGTTTGGTCGGTCATGATGGTTTTCGGCGAACTGCCGAACATATCCTCCAGGGCAAAATCCATGGGTTTATCGCCGGTGGTCTTGCTTTGAAAGGTAAAACGGTGGTCACCTGTTACGTCACCCACCTGATACATTGGCGAACGCTCCCTGTCGGCGATGCGTTGCAAGGTGTCAATGTTTTCAGTACCGATGACCAAGCCCATGCGTTCCTGGCTTTCATTACCAATAATTTCCTTGGCCGAAAGGGTAGGGTCTCCCACAGGCAATTTGTCTAAATCAATCAATCCACCGGTGGCTTCAACCAACTCTGACAAACAGTTCAAATGGCCTCCTGCGCCGTGGTCGTGGATGGAAATGATGGGGTTTTCATCGCTTTCGACCAATCCGCGGATGGCGTTGGCGGCGCGTTTCTGCATTTCCGGGTTCGACCGTTGGATGGCATTCAGTTCAATTCCGGAACCAAGAGCACCTGTATCTGCTGAAGAAACGGCTGCGCCACCCATCCCGATGCGGTAATTTTCACCACCCAAAATGACGATTTTGTCGCCAGTTTGCGGTTCGTGTTTCTGTGCCTGTGAGGCTTTTCCGTAACCGATGCCTCCTGCCTGCATGATGACTTTATCGTAACCGAGTTTCCTGTTGGCTTCTTCATGCTCAAAGGTCAGCACGGAGCCTGTAATAAGGGGTTGCCCGAATTTGTTCCCGAAATCGGAAGCCCCATTGGAGGCTTTGATCAGGATATCCATAGGAGTCTGGTACAACCATTTTCTTTCGGTCATGCCGTTTTCCCAATTGCGGTTGGGTTCCAAACGCGAGTATGCGGTCATGTAAACGGCTGTCCCTGCCAAAGGCAATGAGCCTTGTCCTCCGGCCAGACGGTCGCGGATTTCACCTCCAGAACCGGTCGCGGCACCATTGAAAGGCTCTACAGTGGTAGGGAAATTGTGGGTTTCGGCTTTTAGTGAAATGACGGAATCAAATGGTTTTTTGGTGTAAAAATCAGGCTTGTCAGCCGTATTGGGGGCAAATTGTTCAACAGTAGGTCCTTTGATGAAGGCCACGTTGTCTTTGTAGGCCGAAACAATATCGTTTGGGTTTTCGGCAGAAGTCTTCTTGATCATTTTGAACAATGACATGGGTTTTTCTTCCCCGTCAATCACAAAAGTGCCGTTGAAAATTTTGTGTCGGCAATGTTCCGAATTGACCTGTGAAAAACCGAATACTTCTGAATCGGTCAGTTTGCGGTTCAGTTTTTCGGATAGGTTTTCCAGATAATCCACTTCTTCCTGGCTCAGGGCCAAACCTTCCTGCTGGTTGTAAGTGGCTATGTCGTCAATTTCAAGTATGGCTTCGGGTTGGATGCTGATGGTAAAAATATCCTGGTCGAGCTTTTGGTATTTCTGGAAAAGCATCGGGTCAAAATCGCTGAAACCAGCTTCCGCCTTTTGGAATTCTTCTATACGGATGATGCCTTCAATACCCATATTCTGGGTGATTTCAACAGCGTTGGTGCTCCAGGGCGTAACCATGGCGGCACGGGGGCCAACAAAAAAATCCGCGAGGACGGATTTGTTTATTTGTGGTGCGTTGCCAAAAAGCCAGTTTAATTTTGATACATTGGCCGACGTGAGTTCGTTGTGGGACTGGACGGCAAAAACGGTAGCGGTTTCGTTTCCGAAAAAGTGAATCATTGTGTTGTTGTTTCGGCACCCTCAGGTGCTTGGTTGTTGTGATGCAAATTTAGTTTAAAATGTGCAAATAGAAAAATGCGTTTGAAATAGTTTTTATTATATTTATACTTATCAATGGTACTATTCATAACTTGGCGCATATGGAATTAAGAAAATATTTTGGTTTGCTTGTATTTTGTGGTTTGCAGGCCGTGTCACAGAATATCAAATCGTCTGGCGCTGATTTTGATTTTCTAGTTCCTCCTTTGCGGTATCAGGCAGAAAAAGATGAAATGGAGTGCATGTGCGATTCCAAAAGATATTACCTGAAAACCAATAAAATATTTTTTGATTCTGAAAATGACTTGGCCACACTGATTAGTTTACTGAATACTTCAAAATAAATAAAACCCCGGAGTGTTGACAAGGAGGTAGTTTACCTAAATTTGCAACGCACAATGCGGTAACGCTTTTGTGTTTTGTCAAGATTACAATCAAGCTTAAAGTTTTGATAATAAATTGGTTTAAAAGAATAATTTTTAATTTATGAAAAGAATATTTGTCTTAATGGCTTTGTTTGTAGGATTCATGGGCTATTCGCAGGTTGTAAACTTTCCTGATGTGATTTTTAAAAACACCCTCTTGTCTGCAAGTACGTCAAACTTTATTGCACTAGATGCCACGGGTTTTCCGATTAAAATCGATACTAATAATGATAACCAAATTCAGGTTGCTGAAGCCCAATTGGTTTTTTATTTGGATGTACACAGTAAAGGAATTAATGATTTGACCGGAATCGCAAGTTTTGTAAACCTACGGAACCTCAAATGCTATTACAATAATCTGACTGCATTAAATATAAATGCCAACACCTTACTCACGCATGTGGAATGCTATGCGAACAACATCACAAGCCTTACGGTTACAGGTCTTCCGAACCTTCTGGAACTGGATTGCGGATCGAATTTATTGCAAACGTTGAGTTTAAACAATTTACCTACACTAAATTACTTGCGTTGTAACCAAAACCTATTGTCCAATATTAATTTAAGCAATACCCCAAACATAGCTACATTGCATTGTTTCAATAATAATTTTACCTCATTGAATATTGCAGGATTGGATAATATACAATATATCGCCTGCAATTACAACCAAATCACTTCCCTTAATCTTGATATGTACCCCACATTGGGAGCGATAGATTGCAGCAACAACCTTATCACTTCAATTGTCTGCCACAGCCAAGCATTGATGACTTTAACTTGTCCTTATAATTTATTGACCTCTTTGGATTTATCAACAATTCCGAACCTTGCAAATCTAAAGTGCCATAACAATAACATTGCTTCGCTGAATTTCTCAGGATTGCAGCATTTGCATGACATTGATTGTAGTTTTAATCAACTGACTAGCCTGATTTTTCAGAACAATAATAATGCCCAGGTAGATCTCGCATGTTCCTATAATCAACTGACCACACTTGATTTAACACAAATTGGTACCTCTTATATTGTCTGTGATAATAACCAACTTCAGTCGCTTTTGATTAAAAATGGTACACTGACTTTGTTTTCAGCAGCCTTTACGATACAGGGAAATCCTAATCTGACCTATGTTTGCGTGGATGAAGGAGAACGTTCTTTTGTGGAGAGCAAGATACTTCAGGCAGGCATTACAAACTGCGAAGTAAACTCATATTGTTCTTTCTTGCCGGGCGGATTATACTACAGCATTTCCGGACAAACCCGATATGATGATGATGCTAACGGTTGTGATGCGTCTGACATGCTTTATCCATCAATCAAATTCAATCTGACCAATACCAGCTATTCCCAAAATTTTGTGATGGACAGTTCTGGAAACTATTCGCTAAGCTTGCCTGAAGGCGTCAATACGATTACACCGATTTTTGAAAATCCTTCTTATTTTACAATTTCCCCACCCAATATAATGACCAATTTCCCAACACAGACCAGCCCTTTGCTGCAAAATTTCTGTATTTCCCCAAATGGAAATCATAACGATTTGGAAGTTGTTATAATTCCATTCTATTCTGGAACAACCCCTAAAATAATTATTATGGAGGAAGTCATGTACAAAAGAGAAATTAAAAGAAAGATCATGTCGGAAGTTGAGAAGACGTTGGAGTTCACCGGTAAAAACGGAACTGAAATCCTTCAGATCTTGCTCACCAGACTT
>CAZXRX010000061.1:0-14515 GCA_964642945.1 uncultured Flavobacterium sp.
ATTTTGGAGATGAGCCGCTCGAGGTCTGATATTTGCTTGATTTGGTATTGCATCTGTTGCAATACTTCCTGATTGTCTTTGAGGTAGGCTACCACCTCATGCCTTGCCCTGATTTTATGGATGTCTTTCAAAGGCAAAGCCAACCAGCGTTTGAGTAAACGGCCGCCCATAGGGGAAAGCGTTTTATCAATAACATTGAGCAGCGTCACCGCATTGGGGTTGTAGCTGTGGTACAGTTCGAGGTTGCGGATGGTGAACCGGTCCATCCAGACATAGGCGTCTTCGGCAATGCGTTGGATGGCGGTAATGTGCTGTATTTTATTGTGCTGGGTTTCTGAGAGGTAATACAAAATGGCTCCCGAAGCGATGATTCCATCAGCTAATTCTTCCACACCAAAACCTTTGAGGGAATTGGTTTGGAAATGCTTGGTTAGGCATTCGTTGGCATAATCTTCCTGAAAAACCCAGTCTTCGAGATGGAAGGTATTACAATCATCCCCGAATATTTCACGGAATTGGTTCTTGTTGTTTTTTTGGATTAACACCTCACTCGGGTTGAAATTCTGGAGCAGCTTGTCAATGTATTCTTCATTGCCCTGCGAAACCAGGAATTCACCGGTGGAAACATCCAGGAACGAAATCCCGATTTGTTTTTTCCCGAAGTAAATGGCCGCCAGGAAATTGTTGGTGTTGGATTGCAGCACTTCATCATTCATCGCCACACCGGGCGTCACCAGTTCGGTTACCCCACGCTTGACAATGGTTTTGGTCATTTTAGGATCTTCAAGCTGGTCACAAATGGCCACCCGCAACCCTGCTTTTACCAGCTTGGGCAAATAGGTGTTTAGTGAATGGTGCGGAAATCCGGCCAAGGCTGTTTCGGTTTCAGAACCTGCCCCGCGCTTGGTCAATACAATACCCAGTATTTTTGAGGCCCTGATGGCATCTTCCCCGAAAGTCTCATAAAAATCGCCCACACGAAACAACAAACAGGCATCGGGATATTTGTTTTTTATCTCGTTGTACTGCTTCATCAACGGGGTCTCTTTGGCGCTTTTTTCTTTTGAAGACAAGGGTTTGGGTATTAAAATAAGTGCACGAATTTAATTATTTATATTTAAAAATACCCATTAACATTTCATTTAATAAAAATTTAAGTTTCATTGTGAGGGTTGCTCTTTTTTTTATATAAATTTGCTTAACTAATTATTAATTTAAATAAAGATGAAACGAATTGTATTATTAGCATTATTGGTTGTTTTTGGAGCTTCTGCTTCAATGGCACAAACAAAAGCAAAGAAAAAAGCTACTCCAGCAGCTACAAAAGTGGTAAAAACTGCTGCTCCGGCTATTGAAGGTGCAGGTATGGTTTTTGAAAACGAAACCATCGATTACGGTACCATCCAACAAAATTCTGATGGTAACAGGGCGTTTGTATTCACAAACAATGGTAACAAACCATTAATCATCGAAAGCACACAAGGTTCATGTGGTTGTACAGTTCCAACAAAACCAGACGGACCAATTGCTCCAGGAGCCAAAGCTTCTATTGGAGTTAAATATGCTACTGACAGGGTGGGTGCCTTCACCAAAACGGTAACAGTAAAATCTAACGCAGCTGGTCAGGAAACCAAATTGTTGACCATCAAAGGAACTGTTTTGGCAGCTCCGACTACAGCTCCTGCGGCTGAGCCAACAAAAAGCTAATTGCAAAATAAATAAACTTGAAGGTCCTCATTTTGGGGACCTTTTTTTTTGAATATCTTTGCCTTCCCGAAAGGGCACAACCTTACACAGGAGCAACACAAAAAAAATGCGAAAACTCGAAAATGCCGAATTGGGCCGAAAATCTGTAGCCGACTTCAAACAGGCCGAAAAAACACCAATTGTCATTGTTTTGGACGACATCAGGAGCCTGCACAACATTGGTTCCGTATTCCGTACGGCAGATGCCTTTCTGGTAGAAAAAATAATTTTGTGTGGTATTACCGCAGTTCCGCCCAACAAGGAAATCCACAAAACCGCTTTGGGCGCCACTGAAACCGTCACCTGGGAATACACCGAAAACGTACTGGATGCCATCAACCGATTAAAGGAGGAACAGGTCATGGTTTACGCCATCGAGCAAGTGGAAAATGCCATCTTCCTCAATGATTTCCATCCTGAAAAAAGCAAAAAATACGCCTTGGTGTTTGGCAATGAAGTTTTCGGGGTTTCACAAAAAGCAGTGGAATTGTGCCATGGCACCATAGAAATTCCGCAACTCGGCACCAAACATTCACTCAACATTTCGGTCAGCACCGGCATAGTGGTCTGGGACTTGTTCCAAAAAATGCGTTAGTTGGCGAGCTTTTGGTGGATTTCGTTGAGTATGTACCCGTAATCGGCCTGGTATTTCACAAAATCCCTGTCTGACACATCAATCACCAAAATGTTCAAATCGGTTTGTGTCTTGATGTAATCGAGATAACCCTGGTTGATTTTTTCCAGATAAGAAGCCTCTATTTCCTGTTCGTAACTGCGGCCACGGCGTTTAATGTTTTCAAGCAGCTTGGCGGTATTCTGGTACAGGTACACATACAAGTCAGGCTTGGGCATTTCTTTGTAAATGATGTCAAAAAGGGTTTTATACAAACGGTATTCGTCTTCGGCGAGCGTGACTTTCGCAAAAATCAACGACTTGAAAATGTGGTAATCGGCCACGATAAAATCCTTGAAGAGGTCAAACTGGGCCAAATCATCTGAAATTTGCTGGTAACGATCGGCCAGGAAAGACATCTCCAACGGAAACGCATAACGGTTTTGGTCTTTGTAAAACTTCGGCAGGAATGGGTTGTCGGCAAAGCGTTCCAAAACGGTTTTGGCATTGAAATCTTCGGCTATTTTGTTGGTAAGCGTGGTTTTTCCGGCCCCGATATTCCCTTCAATGGCAATGTAATTGTACTGGCTTAAATCGATTTGGTTAAGCGGACTTTGGAGATTTGAAACCACTTCACATCTTCCTGTATCCGGACAGTTTTTTATCATTTCTGCAATGGAAATGCCGGTTTGTGGGTGTTTCCAATCAGAAATCAAATCTTTCAGGGGCAACAAAACAAACATACGTTCCTGCAATAAGGGATGTGGAAGCGTTAGTTTATCAGACGACACGATTTCTTCATCAAAGGCAATCAGGTCGATGTCAATTAACCTTGGCAGATAGGTTTCGCTTTGTTCCCTCACCCTGCCCATTTTAATTTCGGTTTTCAGGAGTTTATTCAGGAGTTTTTTGGCCGGAAGATGGGTATGCATCAATACGGCGCAATTGTAAAAAACCGCACTTTCAAATCCCCAGGAATCAGATTCATATAAGGAGGACACCTTCACTACCGTACCCACTTCTTCATGCAACAAAGCGATGCATTGCCTGATATTGTTGGGTTTGTCTCCTTGATTGGTGCCTAACGAAAGTAGTGCCTGGTGTTGCAGTTTCATATTTGGCAAAATAACTAAAAGAATTTCAGATGTAGGAGGTTTTGCCCGTGCTGTTGATAACTATTTTTTAAGGGTAAAACTGTTTTGTAACAAATCGGTATTTTTAACTACTTATAAGGTAAAAAATAATACTATGAAATTTTTAGGAAATGTATTGGCCACCATCGTGGGCCTGTTTGTTTTTTGCATGATTTTTTTCTTCGGGATTTTACTTATTGGCGCTTTGGCCGGAAGTGATTCTGAAACCGTTACGGTAAAAAGCAACTCGGTCATCAACCTCGACTTGTCTAAAATCAGTAACGATTATGCCGGAAAAGTCAATTACAAAGACATGCCGTTCCTGAACGACAAAGACAAGCACAACGGACTGATGGATGTACTCAATGCCATCAATTATGCCAAAACAGATGACGACATCAAAGGGATTTCCATCCTGACCAGTCAGTCCAACCTAGGAATGGCACAAACCAAAGCTTTACGCGATGCCTTGTCCGATTTCAGGAAATCAGGCAAATTCATTTATTCGTATGCCAATGTCTATTCACAAAAAGGCTATTACCTGAATTCTGTCGCCAACACCATCTACCTGAATCCTATCGGGGAGGTTGATTTTAAAGGATTAAGTACCGAAATCATGTTCTTCAAGGATTTTCAGGAAAAATCAGGGCTGAAAATGGAAGTCATCCGCCATGGAAAGTACAAAAGTGCGGTTGAACCCTTCCTGGAAAATAAAATGAGCGAAGCCAACCGCGAGCAAACCTTGGCACTTTTGAATTCTTTATGGAAATCAGTCGTTTCAGAAATTGCGGTAAGCCGGAAAGTATCCGAAACCCAACTGAACGTTATTGCCGATAATCTTGCGGCCCGCACCGCTCCCCTGGCGCTCAAGGAAAAACTAATTGACAAAATTGCCTACGAAGACACCTACCACAACGACATCCGTAAGGCCTTGCAGGTCGAAAAAGACGAGGATTACAACACCGTTTCGATTACAGATTATGCCGAAAAAGTAGCCACCACTTCAAAAGATTACGGCACCAAAGACAAAATTGCCATCATTTATGCCCAAGGTGAAATCATGGGTGGCGAAGGTGACGTAGACGTTATTGGGGAAGGCTCCATGCGTCGTTCGTTGCAGGAAGCCAGAAAAGACAAAAATGTAAAAGCCATTGTAATGCGTATCAACAGCCCGGGTGGCAGCGCCATTACTTCTGAATTGATCTGGAGGGAAATCGAAATCACTAAAAAAGTAAAACCGGTTGTAGTTTCTATGGGTAATTATGCAGCTTCAGGAGGCTATTACATTGCCTGCAATGCCAATGCCATCTATGCCGAAGCCAATACCATCACTGGTTCTATTGGAGTTTTTGGCATGTTGCCTAATTTTGCCCAGGCAGCCAACAAACTTGGGTTGAACACAGAGCAGGTCATGACCAACAAAAACGCAGCAGGCTACAGCCCTTTCAAACCTTTGGATGACAATTACCGGGGATTTGCCCAAGAAAGTGTTGAAAACATTTACAATACCTTTGTCAACCGTGTGGCTGCCGGACGTAAAATGACGTTCCAACAGGTCGATGCCATTGGCCAGGGACGGGTTTGGAGCGGTGCAGACGCCATCAAGATTGGTCTTGTTGATAAAATTGGCGGCATGGATGAGGCCTTGAAAAAAGCGGCTTCATTGGCTAAAATCAGTAAATACAGAACGCAGGATTTCCCCGAATATGAAAAGAGTTTTGACGATATTTTGTCAAGTATCGGTTTGGCCGAAAGCAAGGAAAACCTTATCAAGGAAGAAATCGGAACGGAAAATTACCTCATCCTGCAACGCATCAAAAGATTACAGCAACTCAAAGGCGTACAGGCACTCATGCCTTATGAGCTCGAAATAAAATAATCAAAAAAACAAAACGAGACAGTCATTTAATCCGTTCGGGCTTTGTGGTCAGGGCGGATTTTTGATTTTATACGAATTGTATGGTTATTTTTAAGAAAACATTACCAGCCCACTCATTGATAAATTGTTAATTTTGTAAGCTGGAAAAGCAGGCAAGGTTTTTGCTTTTTGACACCCTTAGTTAAAATTCTGTAAATCATGGTAAAGAAAATTTTAAAAATAGTTGGTATTGTATTGCTCTTTTTGGTGGTGGCTGCCTTTGCCATTCCCTATTTGTTCGAAGACCAGATCAAGGCAAAAATCGCCAAAGCCATCAATGACAATGTGGATGCGAAAGTTGCTTTTGCCGATGCAGACCTGAGCTTGTTCAGGAGCTTTCCGCGCGCCAATGTGTCCATTGAAAAATTGTCCATTATCAACAAGGCACCTTTTGAAGGCGATACCCTCGTAGCCTTTGACGAACTCAACCTGAAAATGTCGGTGATGGAACTGTTCAACGACGACAGCGAACCCATGAATATCGAAGCCATTTCCTCCAAAAACGGGCTCATCAACATCATCTTCAATAAAGATGGGCTGGCCAATTATGATATTGCCCTGAAAAACAAAGACAACAAAAAAGACGATGGCAAAAGCAAACCGCTTGCCTTGAAAATCAAGGAATACGATGTAGAAAACTTCCAATTCAAATTTACCAATGAAGCCTCCAAAATGCGGATGGTGCTCGACAGCATCAACCATTCCGGAACCGGTGATTTTACCAACCAGGTACTCGATCTCGATACCAAAACCACCGCCAAGGTATCGTTAGATATGGACAAGATGAACTACATGAAAAATGTTTACCTTTCTTTGGATGCCGTCCTCGGAATTGACCTGAACCAAAGCAAATACACCTTCAAAAAGAACAAGGCGCAAATCAACGAACTGCCTTTGGAATTCGACGGTTTTATCCAATTGGTCGAGGCTGGTCAACAGTATGACCTGACCTTCAAAACGCCCACCTCTTCCTTCAAGAACTTTCTGGGCTTGATTCCGGCGGCTTACCGAACCAATATCGAAAACGTAAAGACTTCGGGTGAATTTACCGTAGCCGGATTTGCCAAAGGGGTGTATTCTGATGCTTCGGTACCGAAATTCAACATTGTGATTGCTTCCAACAATGCCTCATTCCAGTTTCCGGACCTGCCCAAATCAGTCAAAAACATTGTGATTGACACCAAAATCATCAATGAAACCGGACTCATGAATGACACCTATATCAACCTCGACAAATTGTCTTTTGCCATTGACCAGGATGTGTTCAACGCCAAGGCCAACATCAAAAATGTCGCAACCAATGCCTTGGTGGATGCGGCCTTGAAAGGTACCATCAACCTCGGGAATTTATCAAAAGCCTATCCTATTAAATTGGACAAACCCCTTAGCGGAATTTTAAAGGCTGATGTGACGACCAAGTTTGACATGAAATCGGTAGAAACCAGCCAATACCAAAACATTTACAATGCCGGGCACATCAGCCTGAGCGGATTCAAATATACCGACGAAAACGGCAAAGGCATGAACATCAACAGTGCCATCGTCCAATTCAACCCAAGTCGCGTGAACCTGCAGGAACTGAAAGCCACTACCGGAAAAAGCGACCTGAACGTCAATGGTGTGCTCGAGAATTTTTACGGCTTTGTATTCCGCAACCAAGAGCTGAAAGGGAACTTCAACATGACCTCCAACTTGCTGGCGGTTAATGATTTCATGACTACTGCCGAACCGAAAAAAGAAGGCGAAGCAGCCAAAAAAACAGACGCCATGAAGATACCGGCCTTTTTGAACTGCTCACTCACGGCTAAGGCCAATACGGTTTTGTATGACAACCTTACACTCAAAGACGTTTCCGGTAAGCTCATCGTAAAAGACCAGGCGGTGACACTTGAAAATGTAAAGACCAATATTTTCGGCGGTCAGATAGGTTTGGCCGGAAAAGTATCCACCAAAGAGAAAACACCTACCTTCAATATGGATTTGACCATGAACCAGGTCAATATTGCCCAGACTTTCACCGAACTGGATATGTTCAAAAAAATGGCCCCGATTGCCGGTGTCATCAACGGAAAACTGAATTCGATTGTGAATGTTTCGGGTAACCTTGACGCCAACGAAATGACGCCCGACCTCAAAAGTATTTCGGGTGATTTGGTAGGCCAATTGCTTTCGACCACCGTCAATTCAAAAAATTCCGACTTGCTTACGGCGCTGGACAACAACATGAAATTCATCGATTTGCAGAAACTCAACCTGAACGACCTCAAAGCAGCCCTTACCTTCAAGGACGGAAAAGTGAATGTAAAACCGTTCACCCTGAAATACAAGGACATCAGTGTTGATGTAGCCGGAACCCATGGTTTTGACCAATCGATGGCCTACAGCCTGAAGTTTGATGTGCCTGCCAAATACCTCGGCACCGAAGCCAACAACCTGATTGCGAAACTTTCGCCTTCAGATGCGGCACAGTTGGGCAACATACCGGTCAATGCTTCTTTGGGTGGTACGTTCTCCAAACCAAAAATCACCACCGATGTCAAACAGGCCACCACTGCCTTGGCCACCAAACTCGTCAAACAACAAAAAGACAAACTGATCGGTCAGGGAAGCGCCGCTTTGGGCAACATCCTGAATCCTAAAAAACCGGGTGATACCACCAAAACGACCACGCCAAAAACCAAGGAAGAAGTCAGGGACAAGGCCAAAGACCTGATAAACGGCCTGTTCAACAAAAAAGGAAAACCAAAAGAAAACGAATAAAAACAAAACCCTTTCCAATTGGAAAGGGTTTTTTATTATAAACTGATGCGCACCACGTAGCCTTCAAACGAACGGACATTAAACACGGTGCCGTCTTCAAAAATGAGGTATTGGCCTTTGATTCCGATGAGTTTTCCTGAAAAATTAGGGCTTTTGTCAAGGCTCAAGCTGGTGACTTTATTGGGGTATTCCAAAACCGGGTAATGCAGCTGGTAGTGGTCTTCTTTTTCAGGATGGAAATATTGTTGTACTGCTTCCGGAATGAGGTTTTTCACACCCATGCGTTCACTAATCAAATCGGCATTTGACACCTCATTTTTCAGCATTTTCTGCCAATTGGTTTTATCGGTAAAGTGGCTTTTGAGTGCGACTTCGGTTATGCCTGCCAAATAGCGGTTGGGCACTTCAACAATCGGGATGGCCTCTGAAGCGCCTTGGTCTATCCAACGGGTGGGCACCTGGGTATTGCGGGTTACGCCCACTTTTACTTCGCTGGCCAAAGCCAGGTAGACGATATGGGGTTGCAACTGCACCGATTTTTCATAGGCCAGGTCGCGGTCTTCAATATCCAGGTGGGCGGTGCTCAATTCGGGGCGCATGATCCAGTCGCCGGCAGCCGCACTGCCCATAAAGCAATCGTAGCAAAATCCCTGACGGAAAATTTTCTTCTTTTTGCCGCAATTGAGGCATTGGTAACCCAAAAACTGCAGTTCGAGCGATTTGCCCAATACCTGGTTCATGTTCAGGAAGCCATTGTCGAACACCAGGTAGTATTGGATCGGGTTGGCATATTCAGTCTGCATTTTGGTAAGGACGCCTTCGTAAGTCATATCGGTTTTTGTGGGATAATTACAATAAATTTACTATTTTAGCGTAAAGTTAAAAATCCTGAACTGTAATTCATAATTCCCACCGAATAAATGCCATTTCCAATCATCAATTCTATCGCTTCCTGGGTTTTGAAACAACGCATCCACCAAATTGAGTTGTTTTTGAAATACCCGCATGAAGTACAGGAAGAAGTATTGATGAACCTGCTACGGTCTTCAGAAGAAACAGAGATAGGGAAACAATACGATTTTGACAGCATCAAAAATTACCAAACCTTCAGCGAAAGGGTGCCCGTTTCCACCTACGAAGAATTGGAACCGATGATTGAACGCACCCGGAAAGGGGAACAGAACGTGTTTTGGTCACAACCCATCAAGTGGTTTGCCAAATCGAGTGGCACGACCAATGCCAAGAGCAAATTCATTCCGGTGAGTGAAAGCGCGCTCGAAGACTGCCACTATAAAGGCAGCAAGGATTTGTTGTGCATGTACCTCAACAACAACGAAAATTCAGAATTGTTTCTCGGGAAAAGTTTGCGCCTGGGTGGCAGTTCGCAGATTTATGAAAAAAACAACTCATCGTTTGGCGATTTGTCTGCCATTTTGATAGAAAACATGCCGATGTGGGCCGAATTCAGCAGCACACCGAGCAACAAAATTTCACTGATGAGCGAATGGGAAACCAAACTCAATGCCATCATCAACGAAACAAAAACCGAAAATGTAACCAGTTTTGCCGGCGTTCCGTCATGGATGTTGGTACTCCTGAATAAAATCCTGACTGAAACCAACAACACCGATCTTTATGAACTGTGGCCGAACCTTGAAGTGTATTTTCACGGCGGTGTGAATTTTGAGCCCTACCGCGAGCAATACCAGAAAATCATTCCGCACCAAAACTTCAAATACTACGAAATATACAATGCCTCGGAAGGGTTTTTTGCCATCCAGGATTTAAACGATTCCAACGATTTGCTGCTGATGCTCGATTATGGCATCTTTTACGAATTCATCCCGATGGATACCTTCGGCACACCCAACCAGAAAGTCATCCGCCTGGCCGATGTGGAACTGTTCAAAAACTATGCGATCGTAATTACGACCAATTCCGGTTTGTGGCGTTATTTGATTGGTGATACGGTTCGGTTTACCTCGTTGGAGCCCTACAGGATAAGGGTTTCCGGAAGAACCAAACACCACATCAATGTTTTTGGGGAAGAACTGATGGTTGAAAATACCGATCAGGCGATTGCCAAAACCGCCGCTGCCCTGAATTGTGAAGTGACCGATTATACCGTTGCGCCGATTTTCATGAAAGGAAAGGAAAAAGGCGCCCATGAATGGATGATTGAATTCAAGAAACAACCCGATGACATCCTACAATTCCAGAAAGTCTTGGACGAAATGCTCCAGACCATCAATTCTGATTATGAGGCCAAACGATACAATAACATGACGCTGAATCCGTTAATGATTAATGTGGCACGTCAGGGATTATTTTACGATTGGCTCAAGGAAAATGACAAACTGGGTGGGCAGCACAAAATTCCGAGGTTGTCGAACCAACGGGATTATCTCGAACAATTGAAAGGAATGCAGACCGGAATCGCTAAAAACCAATAATTTACCCATGAAAAAGACTTTCACCCTAATGATTCTTTGTTGTTTTATTTTTTCATGTGGCCCCAAAAGGATGAGTTGCTACGGCAAACGCTGTGTGGAGACTTCGGTCAAAAAAGATATGGGCAAAACGCATCAGGTGAATTCGTGATTTTCAATACAAGAACATAAAAAAAGGCGCCAATTTGAAATGGGCGCCTTTACTTTTTTATGTCATTCGCGTCAGGAAGCTATTTCCAACCGCTTCAACAAATTTTTGTTAAGGGTATCCTGGGTATAGGCCTTGTCGATATGAAGTTCTTTTTCATCAGAACCCGGCAGGTCGTACATGGCATCGGTGAGGATGGCTTCGCATAACGAACGCAGTCCACGTGCACCCAATTTGTATTCGATGGCTTTGTCAACAATATAATCAAGGGCTTCGTTATCGATGGAAAACTTGACTTCATCCATCGCAAACAGTTTTTCATATTGCTTGATGAGGGCATTTTTCGGTTCGGTCAGGATGGAGCGCAAAGTCGCCTTGTCGAGCGGATCCATGTGGGTAAGCACCGGAAGACGGCCAATTATTTCAGGAATCAATCCGAAATCTTTGATGTCTTTCGGGATGATGTACTGCAACAGGTTGTCTTTGTCGATGTTGTCGGTATTCCTTGAGGTACTGTAGCCCACGGCCTGACGGTTCAATCGCTTGGAAATGATTCTTTCGATGCCGTCAAAAGCACCACCGGCTATAAACAGGATGTTCTGTGTATTGACTTCGACGAATTTCTGGTCGGGGTGTTTCCTGCCTCCTTTGGGCGGCACATTGACTACCGTTCCTTCGAGCAATTTCAGCAAAGCCTGTTGTACGCCTTCGCCGGATACATCACGGGTGATGGACGGGTTGTCGCTTTTGCGGGCAATCTTGTCAATTTCGTCAATAAAGACGATGCCGCGCTCAGCCTTGGCCACATCGTAATCGGCGGCCTGTAGCAAACGGGTCAGAATGCTTTCTACGTCTTCGCCTACATAACCGGCTTCGGTAAGTACCGTCGCATCGACTATTGCCAACGGAACGTCGAGCATGCGCGCGATGGTTTTGGCCACGAGCGTTTTTCCGGTTCCGGTTTGGCCGACCATGATGATGTTGGATTTTTCAATTTCAATGTCATCGTGGTTGTTTTGCTGCATGAGCCTTTTGTAGTGGTTGTAGACCGCCACCGACATCACTTTTTTGGTCTGGTCCTGCCCGATGACATATTGGTCAAGGAAGGCCCGGATTTCTTTGGGCTTGTGCAGGATCAAATCAGACACGTTTTTCGCAGCACCGCTTGATTTCAGTTCCTCGAGTACAATGCCGTGTGCCTGTTCGATGCAACGGTCACAGATGTGCGCGTTGATTCCCGCAATCAATAAATTGGTTTCGGGTTTTTTTCTTCCGCAGAAGGAACATTCTAGAATTTCTTTTGCCATTTTTTTGAGTTGCTGGGTTTCTGATTTCCTGAGTTTTCTCAGGCACTAAGGAACTCAGGCACTTTTTATTATTTCTCTCTTCTCAATACTTCATCAATCATTCCGTAGGCTTTGGCTTCTTCGGCTATCATCCAGTAATCGCGTTCAGAATCTTTGTGTACTTTGTCAAACGGTTGCCCTGAATGCAGGGAGATGATTTCGTACAATTCGTTTTTGAGTTTCAACATTTCTTTCAGGTTGATTTCCATGTCGGTGGCTACCCCTTGTGCGCCTCCTGATGGTTGGTGGATCATCACGCGTGAATGTGGCAGGGCCGAACGTTTTCCGGCGGCTCCGGCACACAACAATACGGCACCCATTGAAGCGGCCATTCCGGTACAGATGGTGGCCACGTCTGGTTTGATGAATTGCATGGTATCGTAAATTCCGAGACCGGCATACACGCTTCCGCCCGGGGAGTTGATGTAAATCTGGATGTCTTTGGACGCGTCTACCGATTCGAGGAACAGCAACTGCGCCTGGATGATGTTGGCCATATAATCGTCTACTCCGGTGCCCATGAAAATGATGCGGTCCATCATCAGACGGGAAAATACGTCGAGTTGGGAGATGTTGAGTTGGCGTTCTTCAATGATGTAAGGCGTCATGCTGGCGACCATTTTGTCGTAATACAGGCTGTTGACCCCGTGCTTTTTGGTAGCAAATTTTTTAAATTCTTTTCCGTAGTTCATTTTAAAAATGGTTATAGGTTGATGTACTTTTAAGTGTAACTGGTACTGCTAACGCAAAATCTGTACCTTTTATTTTGGGTGACATTGTGTCTTGTTTTTGGCAGAAACCCCTAGCCCGGACAGTAGTGAAAAGCTTTTGCGGTGGAAAACGTGTTTTTGCCGGAGCGAAACAGCGACCAGGGGAAGCTGCTTTTGGAACGTGCAAAAACCGTTTGGAACAAAAAACTTGGAACGTATGGCCGGAGAAGCTTCCAACAAAAAAGCGCCAAAACCTGTTGATTTTGACGCTCAAATATAGTGATTTTTAATTATTCTTCACCGTACATCGCCTTGATGAAGTCTTCGTAGGTGACTTCCTTGGTTTTGGCGGTTACTTTTTCTTTGAACAATTGCAGCATTTTTTCGCTCATGACCTGTTCCGAAAGGCGTTTTACCTCATCTTGGTTAGACATGACACGGGCTACAATGCCTTGCACGTCTTCGTCGGTCGGGTTCATTTGGCCAAACTGCGCCATTTGCCTTTTGATCATTTCTGAAGTGTAGTCTTTCAACTCGTCAAAAGTGAGTTGGAGGTTGTTTTCAGACATGATTTTGCCTTCGATGAGTTGGTAACGCAAACCGTTTTCTGATTTGTTGTACTCTTCTTCGGCCTGTTCCGGCGTGAGTGTGGTTTCGCCTGCTGTTTGTATCCATCTTTTAAGGAAGGCCGCCGGCAACTCAAATTTGGTGCTGTCGATGAGTGACTGGGTCACGTCGTTGAGGAATTTTTGGTTGGATTGCTGCTCGAATTGTTTTTCGGCATCTTCCTTTATTTTGGCTTTCATTTCATCTACCGATGTCACAACTTTTGGGCCAAACAATTTGTCGAACAATTCCTGGTCGAGGTTGGCCGGTTCGCTGGCGATCACTTCATCGATGGCGAAATTTACTTCAATGTCCAAACCATGAACGTCGTCATGCCCGATGTTCAGAACGTCCATCAGTTTGTGGTCGTCTGCAAAAAGGCCTTTGGTTTTAAGGGTTACGGTATCGCCTACTTTTTTACCGATAAACAATTGGGCTGTTTTGGGGTCGGCAAAATTTTCCATGTCAAGCGTAACGCGGTTGTTGATGCCTTTTTCTTCGTTGGTGAAGGTTCCGGCCACGTCATTGCCTTCGGCTACTTCGTTTTGGGAAATGATTTTTCCGTATTGTTTCTGGATTCTGGCCACCTGTGCATTAAGCATGGTGTCGTCAGCTATGATTTTGTATTTGGTGATGTTGTTTTTGGCAGACAAATCAACCGAAAAAGCCGGGGCAAGACCCAATTCGAAATCAAATTTGAAGTCGTCGGCATCCCAGTTGAAATCTTCGGTCACCTTGGGCAGCGGATTGCCCAGGATGTCAAGTTTTTCTTCTACCAGGTAGTTGTTCAGGCCTTCCTGCAATACTTTGTTCACTTCTTCGAGCAACACGGCTTTCCCATATTGTTTGTTGATGAGGCTCATCGGAACCGCACCTTTACGGAAACCCGGAATGGAAGCATTTTTGCGGTAATCGGCCAATGTTTTTTCTACTTTGGGGGCATAGTCTGCTTTGGAAACTTCAACGGTTACTATGGCATTCAATGCGTCTACATTATTTCTTGTAATATTCATTTCTTGAGTTTTATACGTACTAAAATTGGGTTGCAAAATTATAACATTTCTGCAACCCAACCAATTTTATTT
>CAZXRX010000062.1:0-13666 GCA_964642945.1 uncultured Flavobacterium sp.
TCCATAAACCGGACTGCCGATTTACACTACCTTTTTCCCTAAAACAAAAGCGACCGGAATGATGGGTACCTGGGCCTTGAGGGCAATATAATAAAATCCGGTGCGCAGTTCGGTTACTTTTTTACGGGTGCCTTCCGGGGCAATGCCCAAGCGGAATACCTCGCGTTGATTGAAAATATCGACTATACTGTCTACAAGATTTTTACCCCCACGCCTGTCGAGTGGCGCCCCGCCAATGGCCTTGAAATAATAGCCGAACGGGAAAACAAACAACTCTTTCTTCCCGACAAAATTCATTTCCTGATTGACAATGCCGCGAACCATCAGGCCGATAAAAAAATCGAAATTGCAGGTATGCGGCATCACGGCAATGACACTTTTTTTGACAGATTCATCAAAACTTCCGGAGATTTTCCAACCCATCAATCGGAAAAATATAAATTTATAGAGCGCTTTCCTCATTTGGAATATTTTGTGTAAATTTAACACTATTCTTAAAGTTCCAAAAAAATAAATGCATGCTGGCCAAATTCTTTAGTTATTTCATTCCGATAAACGTCTACAAAAAAAACTCCGCACTAAGCAAAACCCTGGAAGTAAACTGGAATAACGGACAACTGGTGCTCGACAGCAAAAACACCAATTACTCTTACGGCAGTTTGCAACGCATTTTAAGGAAAGGCCTGAAGTTCATTGGTTTTGAACGTATCAGGCATTTTGAATCTGTGTTGGTTTTGGGCGTAGCCGGCGGCAGTGTGATTCAGACCCTGGTCAATGAAATCAAGTTCAAAGGAAAAATTACCGGCGTAGAACTCGATGCAGACATCATCACCCTAGCCAATTCGTACTTCAAATTGAACCAAATCAAGAACCTCGAAATCATCCAGGACGATGCTTTTGAATTTGTGCTGAAAACCAAGCAGAAGTACGACTTGATTATTATAGATATTTTTCAGGATACCACCATGCCCAATTTTTTGTTTGAGGATTTCTTCATCAACCGAACCCATTTTCTGCTCAACACCAATGGCTTCATTTTGTTCAACACCATGGTCATCAATGAAAAAGACCGCATCCGCAACCTCAATTACAGGAATAAATTCAACGAAGGATTCTCCCTGCGGATGTATCCTAAAGTGGAAGTCCACAACGAATTGTTTACGATAAAAAAATTGGTTTAGACCATTTTGCGGGCACGTTCCAAATCTTCAGGGGTGTCAATGCCGATACTGACATGATCGGTTTCCACCATTCTGATGCGTTTGCCGAATTCAAGGTAGCGCAATTGTTCCAGTTTTTCTGAAGCCTCCAATGATTTCATGGGCAAATCGTGAAAATCAAGCAGGGCCTGTTTCCGGAAGGCATATATCCCAATGTGTTGGAAATACCTTACCCCCACATTTTTTTCCCTCGGATACGGAATGACCGAGCGCGAAAAATACAAAGCAAAACCGTTTTGATCGACCACTACTTTCACATGGTTGGGGTTGTTGATATCGGCTTCGTCGGTAATTTCACGCATGAGCGAAGCCAGGTCGATTTTTTTGTCGGGGTCATTTTTGAATACCTCAATAACTTTAGCCAATGATTCGGTATCGATAAAGGGTTCATCTCCTTGTACGTTTACCACTATATCGACATTCATGTTGGCCACGGCTTCGGCAATACGGTCACTGCCGCTTTCGTGTTCTTTTACAGACATGATGGCCTTCCCGCCGTGGGCGATGATTTCCTCATAAATCAAATCAGAATCGGTCACTACAAATACATCGTCAAACAAACGGGTGCGCCTTGCGGCATCATAGGTGCGCAAAATGACCGTTTTCCCGCCAAGGTCCTGAAGGAGTTTGGCCGGAAAACGGGTGGAGGCATAACGTGCCGGAATAACAGCAATTACTTTCATTAAATTTATTGTTGTGGGGCTTCGTCAAAATTTACCATCCAGTTGATGCCGAACTTGTCGGTAAACATCCCAAAATAGGCTCCCCAAAAGGTATCAGTCATGGGCATGGTAACATTTCCTCCGGCAGAAAGCCCATTGAAAAACTTGTCGGCATCAGCCCTACTGTCTGCATTGATCGAAACCGAAATGTTGTTGCCGACTGTGACATCGCCACTTTGGCTGGTGCTGTCGCTTCCCATCAAGACCGTATTGCCAATCAGGAGCGAAACGTGCATGATGCGGTTGGCTTCCTCATCTGAAGGTGGCGGACAATTGGGGTCGTCTGACGGGGGCATTTCGCCGAAACGTCCCATATAAGGGAATTCACCGCCAAAAACAGATTTATAAAACAGGAATGCCGCTTCGCAGGTTCCATTAAAAATCAAATAAGGGTTTACTTGTGCCATGATTTATATGAATTGATTTATTGATTGAAACCCAAATATACAGATTTATTCAAAATTTTCATCCTTGAAACCGATCAAATACAATTTGTCTTTTGCCCTCGTGATGGCGGTATACAACCAACGGATGTAGTCGCGGTCAATGCCATCCGGCAGGTAAGGCTGCTCGATAAAAACCGTATTCCATTGCCCGCCCTGCGATTTGTGGCAGGTGATGGCGTAAGAAAATTTCACCTGCAGCCCATTGAAATATTCGTTTTCCTTCACTTTCTGGAAACGGGCGTATTTGGTCGTGAGGTGTTCGTAATCTTTCATGACTTCTTCATACAACAGGTTGGACTGTTCGTAAGTAAGCGAAGGCGATTCACTTTTGATGGTATCGAGTATCAGGACGGTTTCAAACGGAATCTGGTTCGGATAATCGACCATCCTGATTTTGACTTTCGCAAAATTAAAACCGTACAATTCCTTAAAACTGAAAATCTCCAATACCTCAATGATATCCCCGTTGGCAATAAACTGGGCTTCGTCTTTTTCCTTAAGCCAGAAATAATTGTTCTTGACCACCATGAGGTAATCGCCGGTCGAAAGTTCGCTTTCCTTGTCAAGGATCCGGGTCCTGATTTGCTCGTTGTATTGGTTGGCCCTTTTGTTGGAACGCACGATAAACGCCGTGTCTTCAATCGAATAGTTGCTGTACGCCTGGTTGATGGCGTCCTGTATGTCATAGCCATCCACCAAACGGATAATGTCTTTGAAACCTTTGAGCTTGAATTGAAATTCGGTGATGAAACTGTCTTTGAGCAACTCGCGCAGTTCGGTAGCATTGTATAAAATCCCCGAATTGAGTTCCTGCCGCAACACCTCGTCAAGTTCTATGGTATCGACTTTTTTGTCGTAATTCAGTTCGAGGCTATCGGTGTTCAGCGCAGGGGAAATATCGAGGTTGACCGGAGGTAATTGTGCCGTGTCACCCAACAAAATCATCCTGCAGTTATCACCACTATATATATAGGAGATCAAATCGTCGAGCAACGACCCATTTTCATACAATTTGCTTTCGTTGCTTTGGTCTGAAATCATCGAGGCCTCATCCACTATGAAAATGGTGTTTTTGTGTTTGTTTTGCTGTAAGGTAAAGGATACCCCTCCTCCACCCGACTTTTTGGGGAAGTATATTTTTTTATGGATGGTGAATGCCGGTTTGTTCGAATAATTGGCTATCACTTTGGCCGCGCGCCCTGTAGGTGCCAGCAGGACATATTTTTTGTTGATTTCGGCCAGGTGGTTGACAATGGTGGATATGACGGTGGTTTTTCCGGTTCCGGCATAACCTTTCAGTACAAAAATAGAATCATTGTGGGCATCTGTGAGAAACGCGGCAATTTTCCGGAAAAAGGCATCCTGTTTCAGGGTCGGGTTAAACGGGAAGTTTTTGGAAAGAATGGAATAGAAGTTTTTGCTCACAGAAATTGATTTACGCAAAGGACGTAATTTTAAATTACAAATTTCATATCTTTCCTTCTTTCAATTATTAAATCTTTAAATCTTTTGTAAGTTTGCCAGACGCAATTTGACCCATGACAACAAGTATTACCGACAAAACTTATAAAAAATTAGCCATACAGGTTTCCCTGAACGGCTTGGCGTTTTGTGTCTTTGATACGTTGGATGGAAAACCATTTCTTTTGCAGCACCTCCATTTTGACAGTTTCCAGCGCAGTGCCCAAATTGAAGATTTGTTTGCCTCCGTTTTCCGGGAACATCCGGAGTTGGGACATCAATACGATGAAATTACCGTTATCCACAGCAACAACCTTTCGACCTTCGTACCGACCGCCTTGTTTGACGAAGAATTTCTGGGCAGCTACCTCCAATACAATACCAAGGTTTTTGAAACCGATTTTTTCGCTTTCGATGCCCTGCCGAATTATGAAATGAACAATGTGTACATTCCGTATGTGAACATGAACAACTTTTTCATTGACCAGTACGGTTCGTTCGATTACAAACATGCCAACAGCATCCTGGTGGCTAAATTGCTCGATTTGTCGAACAACAACGATGAGCGCAAAATGTATGTACATCTCAGTGAAAGCCATTTTGAAATTGTAGTTTTGCAGAACAAAAAACTGCATTTGTACAATTCTTTCGATTACAAAACACCTGAAGATTTCATTTACTACATTCTTTTCACAGCCGAACAACTGCAACTCAACCCCGAAAATTTCAAGCTGGAGCTACTCGGTAACATTGCCGAAGACGATGCGTATTATCAGATGGCCTACCAATACATCCGCAACGTGTCGTTGTTTGACGTATCAGAATCTAAAAACCCATTCACGGAAAAAGAAAACCGCGAACACTTTATACTTATAAACGCGTGAGAATTATTTCCGGAAAATTCAAGGGGCGCAGGATAACCACGCCCAAAAACCTGCCGGTGCGACCCACGACCGACATGAGCAAGGAAGCCTTGTTCAATGTGCTGAACAACCATTTTCATTTTGCGGAGCTGAAGGTACTCGATTTGTTTTCGGGAACCGGCAACATCAGCTACGAATTCGGTTCGCGCGGTTGTGATGACCTGACCTGCATAGACGGTGATTTTGGGTGCATTACCTTCATTAAAAAGACTGCCAAGGAATTTGATTTCAACATTACTGCAATCAAAAGTGACGTGTTCAAATTTCTGGAAAAACACAGTGCCCACTACGACGTTATCTTTGCCGACCCCCCTTATGGGATGGACCAAAAGGAATTCGAAAAACTCATCCTGCTGGTTTTTGAAAAAGAACTGCTCGATAGCCAAGGTATGCTGATTGTGGAACACTCCAAACACACCAAACTCAACCACCTGCCCCATTTTTCGTTTGAGAAGAATTACGGAGGATCGGTGTTTACCTTTTATGAAATGGAAGAGGCCTGAGTGCCAATTTTTGAAATAAAAAAATCCGCAAAAAAAGCGGATTTTTTTTATATACAAACTGAAAAAACTAAGGCACTCAGGCACTTTGTAACTCAGATACTCTTAAAAAAAATGCAGGCCTGTAAGCCGGATTCTGTTCCGCCGGGGCGGACCTTATCATTTATCTAGGCTTGAAGTTACCCACAAGCTCCATCTTTCTACCCTTCGGCAACGGACGGGCCATCCTTGAATGCCGATATACTTGAAATTTCACCGCATAGAGTTTACCTGGTTTCACTACAGCATTACCTGTACCTGCTTTCTGTTGCACTTGTCCTTTTCCCCGCCAAAGCGGAGAACGACGGATGTTATCCGCTATGCTGCCCTGTGGTGTCCGGACTTTCCTCCCTCCGCAAAAACGGACGGCGATAAGGCGGCCTGCGGTGCAAAAGTAGTAATTAACTAACATTAAACCGTAATTATGTAAGAAGGATTGCGGATGGTGGGAGTAATTTTACCATATAATCAATCTGAAGTGCATCCGAAGACTCTTTCTTTTTATAAGAAGGCCAAGTTGTTTGGAAAGCAGCGAAAAAAAACTAACCTCATGGAAAGACAAATGTATCACTACGCCACGGTATCCAAAGCATTGGAAGAGTTGGCAGAAAAAGGCTTTACAGTCGATTTCAATATTCAGGAAAACCGCATCATCAACAGCCCGGATGATTTTGAAATCGTACATATTTACCGCTATGAAGGCGAAAGCGATCCGGGCGATGAAGCCACCGTTTTCGGAATCAAATCAAGTACCGGTGAAAAAGGGATTTTCGTGGCCGGCCTGTCCACTTTTGCAGACAACAGTGCCGCCATGGTTTTAAATGAACTGAGCATCAGGGGCAGGAATACAGTAAATTAATTCATTTACGCAAAACTTCCAGACATGACCCGCCTCGAAAAAAAACTTGAAAAAATTGCCGCTGACACTTCCGTTACCGCAAAAACAGTCGGTTTGAGGTATTGTGTGAACTGCGACAAAGGCTATTACCGTATCCGCAACAGCAGTGGATTTTATTATACCGATGAGAAAAATGCGGTAATCACTTCACGCGAAATCTTGGAGCGCATTGCCAAACTGGTACTTCCGCCAGCCTGGGAAAAGGTCTGGATATCGCCCTACGAAAACGGTCATTTGCAGGCCACAGGTTTGGATTCCAAAGGGAGGAAACAATACCGCTACCATGCAAATTGGAGCAAAATCAGGAACCAATCGAAGTTCCATCGGATGCAGCATTTTGCCAAAGCCTTGCCTTTAATCAGGAAAAATATCGAAAGAGACCTGAACCGCAAAGGACTCCCTTATGAAAAAGTGGTGGCCTTGGTTATCAAGCTCATTGAAATGACCAACATCAGGATTGGTAATGAGGCCTATAAAAAACTCTATGGCTCATTCGGAATGACCACCATGCAGGACAAACATGTCAAATTTAACGGGGCGGGTGTGGCTTTTGAATTTGTTGGTAAAAAAGGCATCAAACACAAAATAAAGCTCCAGAGCAGGAAACTGGCCAACCTGGTAAAAAAATGTAAGGATATTCCGGGTCAGGATTTGTTTCAATATTATGATGAGAATGGCAACCACAAATCAATAGGTTCCTCTGACATCAACCATTACCTGAAAAGCATTACCAACCAAGATTTTACTGCCAAGGATTTCAGAATCTGGGCCGGAAGTGTTAATGCACTTAAAGCCTTCCGCGAATCAGAACTGCCACAGACCATTACAGAAAACAAAAGGCGTATTTTGGAAGTATTGGATGAAGTGGCTTCCAAATTGGGCAATACAAGGGCCGTCTGCAAAAAATACTATGTGCACCCCAATGTAATAGCAGCTTATACTAATGGTTCGTTGTGGAAATACAATATCCAAAAGAAAAAGGAGAATTTCTCGGCTGAGGAAATGGCACTGATCAAATTACTCCAAAAGGAAACCACGGTAGAAGTGGCCGGATAATTTTATGTTTCGCTGCTTTTTAATTTTCCATATTTAAATTAAAAACTATATTTGTATTCCAATTCAGTTTCATGGAACAATTTGTAGTATCAGCCAGAAAATACCGCCCGCAAACCTTCAAGGATGTGGTGGGGCAATCGGCCATTACCAACACTTTACTCAATGCGATTGAAACCAACCACTTGGCTTCTGCCCTGCTTTTTACCGGACCACGGGGCGTAGGAAAAACAACCTGTGCCCGTATTTTGGCCCGTAAAATCAACCAGCCGGGTTATGATGACCCGAACGAGGATTTTGCCTTCAATGTATTTGAACTCGATGCTGCCTCGAACAATTCGGTAGATGACATCAGGAACCTGATTGACCAGGTGCGCATCCCGCCACAAACCGGACAATATAAAGTGTACATCATCGACGAGGTGCACATGCTGTCTTCGGCTGCTTTCAATGCCTTTTTGAAAACCCTGGAAGAACCGCCAAAACACGCCATCTTTATTTTGGCCACCACCGAAAAACACAAAATCATCCCGACCATATTGTCGCGTTGCCAGATATTTGACTTCAAAAGAATCACCGTCAAGGATGCTAAAGAACATTTGGCAGAAGTGGCCACGAGCCAAGGCGTGACTTTTGAAGATGATGCCCTGCACATCATTGCCCAAAAGGCGGATGGCGCCATGCGTGACGCACTTTCGATATTTGACCGGGTGGTTTCCTTCTGTGGCAACAACCTCACCAGACAGGCCGTGACCGAAAACCTGAGCGTGCTCGATTATGAAACCTACATCAGGGTTACTGATTTGATTCTGGAAAACAACATACCGGAAATTTTACTGGCCTACAATGATATTTTATCTAAAGGATTTGACGGACACCATTTCATTGCCGGCCTGGCTTCGCACTTCAGGGATTTGCTTGTGGTGAAAAACCCGGCTACCCTTTCGTTACTTGAGGTGGGAGAACAGGCCCAACTGATGTACGGACAGCAGGCACAAAAATGTCCCCAGGACTTTTTGCTGAAAGGGATTGAAATTGCCAATGACTGCGATTTGAAATTCAAGGTTTCCCAAAACCAGCGCTTGCTGGTCGAACTGGCGCTCATGCAGCTTTGCTCCATCACCTTTGATGGAGAAAAAAAAAAGCTGACTTTATAATTCCACCCACTTATTTCCGGAAACGGGACTATTCGATTGTTGATGTTGCGGCTCCCATCCAAAAAAAGGAAACGGAAACACCTTCCGTGAACCTTGAAGAAACGGCTATTGAAAAAATTATACCCGAAGTAAATATTCCGGCAACCGACAACCAACAACCAACAACCAATAACCAAGCACCGTCAACCCACGACCCGGCCTCGCCAAAAATTTCCTCACTTTCCTTGGCCAGTATCAGGGCGAAAAAAGAAATGCTCGAAGCGCAAAAAGGCATCGTTAAGGAAGAAGTACAACTTCCGACTGAGGCTTTTACCGAAACGCAAATGCAGGAATTCTGGTTTAAATATGCCGACCGACTGGGTGATAAAGGCTATAAAATCATGGAATCATTGCTGCGGATCAATGACCCGAGACTCGAAGGGACAACCATCATCCATGAATTGCCGAATGAGGGTTCTAAAATTGATTTTGAAAAGGAAAAACATGATTTGCTGGCTTACCTGCGCAGCCATTTACACAACCACCAAATCTCCATCGACGTGCAGGTAAATGAAAGTATTGACAGCAAAAAAGCCTTTACGTCCATTGAAAAATTCAACCGGCTGAATGAAATCAATCCGAATTTAGAAGTACTGAAAAAACGTTTTGACCTCGATATTTAATTATTCCCTTTCTTCAGAAAAGCAATCAAACCGTCAAAATAGGTTTGTTGGTCATCATACATACTCATGTGGCTGCCGTTGGGGCAATATAAATAAGTACCATTTTTGACTTGGGTGGCCATCCAATTCATGTATTCCGGATCCATGGTGTCATGTTTGGCACCGATAACCAATGTCGGAACCGTTAATTTTGGCAGTTCTTCAGAGACATCCCAATCGGTCAGTTTACCGGAAATTCCAAGTTCACTTGGGCCCTGCATGGTAATATAGAGTGACGAATTGAGTTTGCCCATTGCCCGGTTTACCGGTTCGGGCCAATTGGCCACGGGTTGCCGCAAAATGTGTTGGTTGTAGAAATTATCCATCAGCAAGGCCATGTATTGCGGGTTGGAATAATCCTTTTTGGCCTCGATGTCTTTGATGGTTTTAAGCACCTGTGGATCCATTTGTTTTTCCAATACTTTGGAATAATCCCCATACTTCGGACAGCTCGCCATCATGTTCGAAATAACCAATCCTTTTAAATTATCCTGGTATTTCAAGGCATATTGCATGGCCAAAATACCGCCCCAGGAATGTCCGAGCAGGTAAAAGTTATCCTTGTTAAGCCCTAGTGCCTTGCGCACCTGTTCGACTTCTTCTACATAACGGGGCAAATCCCACATGGCGGTATCATTGGGGTTGTCTGACAAGCCAGTGCCCGATTGGTCATAATAAATAAATTCGATGCCTTCTGCCGGCAGGAAACTTTCCATACATTCGAAATATTCGTGCGATATGCCCGGCCCGCCACTAAGGAGCAATAATTTTATTTTTGGGTTGTTGCCGATGCGTTTGGTCCAGATTTTCAGCCTTCCTTTGGGGGAATCTACCGTCAGTACCTGCACGCCGCCGTTCTTGATTCCGGCCACGTCAGATTTAAAATAGTCATTCGCAGCACTTTCATTTTGCTTGCAGGAAACCATACAAATCAGCAAGAATAAAGCCAAAAGGTGGTCAAATTTTTTCATGGTAGTTTAGATTTTTCCGTAATACATTGCTTTGACAATACCGTCAGCCAGACCGATTTTCGGCACATAAATCTGTCTGGCCCCACTCCATTTCATGGCGTTGAGATAAATTTGGGTGGCCGGGATGATGACATCGGCACGGTCAGTATTGAGCCCCAGTTCGGCTACGCGCTGTTCGTAAGTGAGCGAACTCAGGTATTGGTATTGCGAAGACAAGTAGACATAAGACAAAGGTTTGTCCTGCTGTTTGCCGGAGAGTTTGAAAATTTTGTTGATGTTGCCACCTGAGCCAATCAGGATGACGTTATCATATTGTGCCGTAATGCATTTAATCCATTTTTCGATTTCTTCCCACACCACATCGTTTACCATATTATTGAGCAAACGAACGGTGCCGTTCTTGAATGATTTGGAAGCGGTCATTTTGCCTTCGGAAAAAAGGGAAAATTCGGTGCTGCCGCCACCCACATCGACATACAGATAGGTCTGGTCAGTACGCAGCAAATTATGCAGGTCAGAAGAAGCGATGATGGAAGCTTCGTTTTTGCCGTCAATAATGTCGATTTCTATATCGGATTTTTCAAAAATAATTCCGGCCACTTCCTTGCCATTATAGGCTTCCCGCATGGCCGAAGTGGCACAAGCCTTGAATTTTTCTACCTTATATACTTTCATGAGTAGTTTGAAGGCGTTCATGGCATCGACCATCCTGTCGATGTTTTCTTCGGATATTTCACCCACGGTAAAAGCGTCCTGTCCCAAACGGATGGGCACCCTGATCAGGGCAGACTTATTGAATTGGGTGGGTGCGCCATGCTGTTCGACCACATTGGTAATAAGCAACCGCATGGCATTGGAACCAATATCGATGGCGGCGTATTTTTTGATTGAAATCATTGGATTCAGACTTCTTAGAAGGTTATATTTTTGGATTTTATATACGTTTGTTTCCTTTTATAAAGGTTGGTCAATGTGGGTTCGGTAATAATTATAGGTTTCGTGTTGCGCCCTGAATATCGATTCGCCTTCTTTACGGACGCGGTATTTGTTGTCAAGTTTTTCAGAGTGGTAACGGGCCTTTACATTCCCTTTCCAACCCACGTTGAAATTGTCGATGAGCTGTTTCTTGATGTCTTCATCATAAATCGGGCAGGTCACTTCCACCCTTCCGTCAAGGTTGCGGGTCATGAAATCGGCTGAGGAAATATATACATCAGGGTGGTCATTGTTCCCGAAGATGAAAATGCGCGAATGTTCAAGCAGGTTATCAACAATGCTGATGGCTTCAATGTTTTCACTCATGCCTTTCACGCCCGGAATCAGCGAACAGATACCCCTAACCTGCAATTTGATTTTGACGCCGGCATTGCTCGCATCATACAATTTGTCAATCATCGCAAAATCAGACAAGCTATTCATTTTCAGATTGATATAAGCATTATTCCCGGTTTGGGCATGCAGTATTTCACGATCTATCAGTTTGTATAATTTGGCACGGGTGTAATGGGGCGATACAATCAAATGTTTGTAACGGTATAACCTGTAATTGACTTCAAAGAAATCAAACACTTTAGATACGTCTTTAAGTATCTGTTGGTGGCTGGTCAATAAAGTAATGTCTGTATAAATTTTGGCAGTCGACTCATTGAAGTTTCCTGTAGAAATGAAACCATAACGCTTCAGTTTACCCATTTCAATCCGTTCAATCATGCAGATTTTAGAATGCACTTTCAAGCCTTTGATACCAAAAATAAGTTCGATGCCTTCCTGCTGCATTTGCTCGGCATAAGAAATGTTACTGGCTTCGTCAAAACGCGCCTGCAATTCAATTTGTACGGTGACTTTCTTTCCGTTTTTGGCCGCATTAATCAGTGAACTGATGATTTGGGAATTTTTGGCCAAACGGTACAGGGTGATTTTTATGGTTGTTACTTTGGGGTCAAGTGCAGCTTCCCTCAGGAATTTGATGACATACGAAAACGATTGATAAGGAGCTGCAATCAGGTAATCTTTTTTGGCTATTTTGTTCAGGATACTGCCATCCAATGAAAGTCCTTCAACGGGCAGGGCTGTTTTTTGCTGGTAAAGCAGGTCAAAACGGCCAAGATTAGGGAAGTTCATGTAATCACGACGGTTGTGGTACCTTCCGCCTGGAATGATGCTGTCGGTAGATTCAATCCCCATGTGGGTCAGGAAGAAATTCAAGGTGTCTTTCCCAATGGTTTTGTCATACACAAACCGCACGGGTTCCCCAATCCTCCTGTCTTTGACCGATGTGGCAATTTTCTGGAGCATGCTCTTGCTCATGTCGCTGTCAATGTCGAGCTGGGCATCACGGGTAATCTTGATCATGTGGGCCGAAATGCTTTCATAATCAAAAATATTGAAAATGCTGCTCAGGTTATAACGGATGACGTCATCGAGCATCATGATGTATTGTTTTTCCCTAGTGGAAGGCAATTCTACAATCCGGTTCAGGTTTTTCGGGATTTCTATAATGGCGTAACGCACTTCCGGTTTGGGTTTTACCAGCCCGAGCAATTTGGTCTTGGCATCGGTTTTCATGACGAGTTTGATGGCCAGATAGCCCACTGTATCTATCAGCAAAGGAAATTCGGCCAGGTCATTCAAGATGATGGTGACCAATTCAGGGCTGACTTTTTTAATGAAAAAATCCTTGATGTAAATGGCCTGTTCGCGCGACACATTGGTTTCGTCAACTATGAAAACATTTTGCTTTTCGAGTTGTTTTTCGATGATTTCCAACACGCGTAAACTTTCTGCCTGCTGTTTGATTACGATTGACGTAATGTCTTTGATGAGTTGTTGGGCCGTAATTCCACCGAGTATTTTCTCCCCGGTTTCGCCAGACAGACTCAGCCGCCTGATAGCTGCAAAACGCACCCGGAAAAATTCATCCAAGTTGTTGGAAAATATACCCAGAAACCGAAGCCTGTCAAGTAATGGTACGGTTTCATCTGCGGCTTCCTGAAGCACCCTTGCGTTAAAGGCCAGCCAACTTTTTTCTCTGTCTATATATCGGTAATCGGGATTTGTACTCATAATTTTCAGCAATCTCTGGGGAATATAATTTTGTCTGTTTTGCCTTCACTGATGGCATTCCAGTCGTCTGTTTCAAAAATAATGGAAACAAAACCAGCAGTAGGCACGTCATCAATAAAAATATTTCCAAATTTATTAACAAAATCGGTAATGGCGTTATTGTGCCCGAAAAGAATCAGTTTGTTGTGGTGGTTTGGGCAAGATCTGACCATTTCTTCCAGTTGTCTTTCCTCAAATGTATACAACCGGTCGGAAAACAGGATGTCGTTTTTGTCCATCTGCCAATGTTCAGCAAACAAAACAGCCGTTTCGCTGGCCCTTTTGGCCGGGCTGCTCCAGATGGTTTTTGCGTCACGTATGAATTCTTTAGTGGCTTCTGCGACCTTAGCAGCTTTGGCAATTCCTGTAGCTGTTAACGGACGGTCAAAATCTTTTACGGGTAAATCCCAGGAGGATTTGGCATGACGGATCAGGAAAATCGTTTTCATTATATGCAGTTAGGGTATCAAACT
>CAZXRX010000063.1:0-13323 GCA_964642945.1 uncultured Flavobacterium sp.
CAAACGCGGCATCCCGACACCCTGGGTCTCGTTTACCAAAATTTTCAGTTTGTACCGGTGGTTTCCGGCAAGTACGCTTTTCAATCAATATTATGCCCAACATTTAAACCAAAACCGTAGCGGAAAAGTCGACATACTCGTCGGGGCCTTTATGCTCATTGAGCGTAGTTTGTATACAGCAATTGGCGGCTTTGACGAAAATTGTTTCATGTATTCGGATGATATTGATTTGAGTTACATGGTCTTGCAAAAAGGGAAATCGAATTATTATTTCCACGACACCACCGTGATTCATTACAAAGGGGAAAGCACCGTAAAAGACGGCACTTATATGAAACGGTTCCGTGAAGCCATGAATTTCTTTTACAGGAAGCATTTCAATCCGTCCTTCTTTTTTTCGGCCTTCATGCAGGTGGGTATTGTCTTTTTTTCGATGGCCAAAAAGTTGCAGGGGAGGTCAAAAACAAAATCAGCGCCCAATCAATATGTATTGGTGTCTGAAGATAGGGCACTGAAAGGGAAATTGGAACAAAAACTCAAAAAGCCAGTCCACTTGGCCAAGCTGATTAACGGCAAGTTGAGTTTTTCCGTCAAAGACCAAAGCGAAATCATCCTCGATAACCAATATGTTTCCTATAAAGAAGCCCTCTTGTTTCTCGAAGACCACCAAAACAAACCGCTCACCTTCAAAATGCATCCGGTGGGTACTAACTTTATCATCGGCAGCAATTCCAGTCAGGACAGGGGTGAAGTCATCACTTTTTCTGACTAAGATTTATTGCCTAAAATGTACGAAACCTAAATACTTTTACTAATTTTGCAGCGGTTTCGCCCAGGCGAAGTCAATCCAATATAAAACACTACTTTTAGTTACAATATGGCAAAGTTTGAATTGAAATTACCCAAAATGGGCGAAAGTGTTGCCGAGGCAACCATTACGAATTGGCTTAAGAATGTAGGCGACAGCATTGCGGCAGATGAAGCCGTACTTGAAATCGCCACAGACAAGGTTGACAGCGAAGTTCCCAGTGAAGTTTCCGGCACACTGACCGAAATTTTGTTTCAGGTAAACGACGTGGTCAAGGTAGGCCAGACCATAGCCATCATCGAAACCGAAGGTGGTAGTGTTGAAGCGCCCAAAGCGGCTGAAGTTGCTGCCCCTGCAGTAGCCCAGGTAGAAAAAACAATTGAATCAGCCAAAGAAACTGCGGCGCCTGCCGATTTTTCAGGTTCGGATAAATTCTTTTCCCCATTGGTCAAAAACATAGCCAAGGAAGAAGGCGTTTCTGTAGCCGAACTCGAAAGCATTTCCGGTTCAGGAAAAGACGGAAGGGTGACCAAGGAAGATATTTTAAAGTTTGTTGCCAACCGCAAGTCGTCAACCGCAAGTCCGTCTCCGGTAGTTTCCCAACCGGCAACAGACAACCGACAACCAGCTGCTCCAAGCACACAAGCTGTTCCGGTCTCACTTAACGGCGGTGACGAAATGGTCGAAATGGACCGCATGCGCAAACTGATTTCAGGTTATATGGTGGCCTCGGTACAAACTTCGGCCCACGTGCAATCATTTATCGAAGTCGATGTAACCAATATCGTGAAATGGCGTGACAAGGTAAAAACAGCCTTTGAAAAACGCGAAGGTGAAAAACTCACTTTTACCCCAATATTCATGGAAGCCGTGGCCAAAGCCCTGAAGGATTTCCCGGGCATGAATATTTCTGTAGACGGCGATTTCATCATCAAAAGAAAAAATATCAATTTGGGTATGGCCGCTGCCCTGCCCAACGGAAACCTGATTGTTCCGGTCATCAAGAATGCAGACCAGCTTAATCTGGTGGGCATGGCCAAAGCCGTAAACGATTTGGGTAACCGTGCCAAAGCAGGAAAACTCAAACCGGACGATACACAAGGCGGCACTTACACCGTAACCAATGTGGGTACTTTCGGTTCGGTATTCGGAACGCCAATCATCAACCAACCACAGGTAGGGATTCTGGCCTTGGGTGCCATCAGGAAAGTGCCTGCCGTTATCGAAACGCCTGAAGGTGATTTCATCGGCATCCGCCAGAAAATGTTCCTTTCGCACTCTTATGACCATAGGGTAGTAGATGGCGCGTTGGGTGGCAGTTTCGTTAAACGCGTAGCCGATTACCTCGAGGCATTTGACGTGAACCGCGAATATTAAAAAATAACCAATTATAAATCAACCCTTTCGTTTATCGGAAGGGTTTTTTTCTGCAAAACAGTAAAACTTTAGTTCAAAATCGACAAACGGTAAGTTCAAAATTTTATATTTGTCGGCTAATCATTCAAAATGGAATTAAAACTCAACAGGCCCATTTGCTTTTTCGATTTGGAGACCACTGGCATTGATGTTGCCAAAGACCGCATTGTCGAAATCGCCATCTTCAAGGTGTTCCCCAACGGAAACAAGGAAAGCAAAACCTGGCTCGTGAACCCAACCATACCGATTCCTGCTTTTGCCACAGCTGTGCATGGCATTACCAACGAGAAAGTGGCCAACGAGCCTACATTCAACGAATTGGCGCCGCATATCCACAACCTGATTAAGGATTCTGATTTGGCCGGATTCAATTCTGATCGTTTTGATATTCCGCTCCTGGCCGAAGAACTGCTGCGTGCCGGTGTGGATTTTGACATGAAAAGCCGTGTTGCGGTCGATGTGCAGACCATCTTCCATAAAAAAGAAGAACGCACGCTCAGCGCCGCCTATAAATTCTATTGTAACCAAAGCCTGGAAAATGCCCACAGTGCCGAAGCCGACACCATGGCTACCTATGAAATCCTCAAAGCTCAACTGGACCGCTACGATGATTTGCCCCACGACATGAAATCGCTTTCTGAATTTACCACACGAAAAAAATCAGTAGATTTTGCAGGTTTTATTGCGCTGAATGAACAGAACCAGGAAATATTCACCTTTGGGAAAAACAAGGGCCAACTGGTAGAAGAGGTACTGGAAAAAGAACCGGGATATTACGGTTGGATACAAGGCGCTGATTTTCCGCTCTATACCAAAAAAGTCCTCACCGGAATCAAATTGAGAAAGTTAAACACAAAAAGTTGATTGGCACAGTTGAAGGAAGATTAAAGCAGCCAACAACCGACAACCAACAACCGACAACCCTACATGAAGATAATCTGCATCGGACGCAATTATGTAAAGCACATCGAGGAGCTTCAGAATGAACGCCCCGACGAGCCTGTGATTTTTATGAAGCCGGACAGTGCGGTGTTGCTCAAACAACATCCGTTTGTGATTCCGGAATTTTCAGAAGACATCCACCACGAAGTCGAAATACTCGTAAAAATCAATAAGGTGGGCAAGTATATCGAGCCCCAATTCGCCCACAACTATTATGACGAAATAGGGCTTGGGATTGATTTTACGGCACGCGACCTACAAAGCAAGCTCAAAGAAAAGGGTTTGCCGTGGGAAAAAGCCAAAGGTTTTGACGGTTCAGCGGTAATAGGTGACTTTTTACCGAAAAAACTTTTTAGTTCAACTGAAAATATTAATTTTGAGTTAAGGAAAAATAGTACAATAGTACAGCAAAGCAATACCCAATACATGTTGTGGAAAATAGACGAGTTAATTGCCCATGTTTCGCAATATTTTACCCTTAAAATTGGTGATATCCTGTTTACAGGTCCCCCTGAAGGCGTAGGGTTGGTAAAACCCAACGACATCCTGGAAGGGTTTATTGAAGAAAAAAGAATGTTTAAAATTCAAGTAAAATAAAAATGGCATTAAACTACAACTTATCCAAAGTATACGCACTTTCTGACAACGACCCCGAATTTGTAATGCAAATCATTTCCCTTTTTGTTACCGAAGTCCCGCAGGATTTGAAACAAATCGATTTGGGTATCAAAACCAAAGACCACAAGCTGGCCTATTCTTACGCCCATAAAATAAAGCCAACCCTTGATTTGCTGGGCATGACGATGGCCTATGAAGAAATCCTTCAGGTAGAAGCCTGGACCAGGGCCGAAGGTAAGAAAAAAGAAATTGAAGCCACTTTTGACAGCATTCAGGATCAGGTAGACAAAGCCATCAAGGAAATCAAGAAAGATTTTGAAATATAACAGGGCAACGAATCATAAAAACAAAAGCTTCTCCGTTTACGTGAGTGGCTTTTTTTTATTGCAGTGATGATGAAATCAGTATTTTTTTTGGCCTTTTTCTCCGTGATTGCCTCTTACGGACAAAGAAAATATGCCTTTGATTATATGACAGAATATGAGTACCGGTACAAAGAAAATTCCAAACCGGAAACCCATGTTTTTTTTACCAATTCAACAGACAACAGTTATTATTTGTTACTCAAAGAAAAAGAAAAGGACCAATACGAACTTTATTTTTGTGATTTCAATGGTTTTATGGCTAAATTCCGTACCAATAAAAAGGAGCTTTCGATGACAGAAACGTTTGTTTTAAATTGTGAAGCGGTAATCAAAACTTCCAATCCGTACAAATACCAGGTTGAAAATTATCATTTTGAAAACAGGGACACACTTATCGGAGATGAAAAGTTGCCACTGTATGTGTTGCGCGCCAATGAAACCAAAAGAGAGAAAAAAAAGAAACTGGGCCGGAACTACCACATCATAGAAAAAGATACCGGTTTCCATTTGCCGATTTTAGATTTTGTGACCGCCTATGAAGAATACAAAACAGAAAAAAACATCCCCAACGGCATCATGAAAATCTTTTATTTCAAAGGGATCGATTCCAAAATAAAACACCTTTATACCCTAAAGTCCTGGATGAAAAGCACAAGGTATTTATCTGCTCCTGAACCCTGTAATTACTACCTTGCCAAATAGCAGTTTACCAACCGGAAAAACCTTTACTTACATATGAAAGCCACCATAGTTACCATAGGCGATGAAATCCTGATCGGACAGATAGTCGACACCAATTCTGGTTTTATTGCCCAGGCTTTAGACAAAATCGGGATTGCCGTTACCGAAATGCTTTCCATTTCCGATGATAAAAAACACATACTCAATACCTTTGCCTCCCTACAGGACCAAGTCGATTTGGTCATCATCACCGGTGGTTTGGGGCCGACCAAAGATGACATCACCAAGCATACTTTCTGTGACTATTTTGAAGACCACCTTGTTGAAAACCCCGCCGTGCTGGCCCATGTAACCGAACTGATAGAAGGCTTCTACAAACGCCCGATCAACCAGATGAACCGCGATCAGGCCCTAGTGCCGTCCAGATGCGAAGTGCTGTTCAACAAAATGGGTACCGCACCGGGCATGTGGATGAAAAAAAACAACACCGTGTTCATCTCGCTACCCGGAGTTCCTTACGAAATGAAATACCTCATACAGGAAGTCATCGTCCCGAAACTTATCAGGGAATATGACCGCCCTTACATCATCCACAAAACCATCCTGACCTATGGCGAAGGGGAAAGCCGCGTGGCCGAACGCATCGAACATTGGGAAAACAACCTGCCCGATTTCATAAAACTCGCCTATTTACCTGCTCCGGGAAGGGTCCGCCTGAGGCTTTCCGCCAGAGGCACCAACAAGGAAGTCCTTGAAAATGCCATAGCCCAAAACGTCACCTCGCTCACCCAGATTATCGGGGATATTATTGTCGGTTTTGATGATGGTGAAACCATAGAAGTCGTCTTGTTGCGTCAGTTGGCCCATCAAGGCAAAACAATTTCCACGGCCGAAAGTTGTACCGGAGGAAAAATCGCTCAAATGCTTACCGCTGTGCCGGGCGCCTCGTTATCTTTCAAAGGAAGCGTGGTCAGCTATTCTGAAGCGGTCAAAATCAAGGTGCTGGGAGTGAAGGAAGAAACCATTTTGAAGCATGGCGTAGTAAGTGCTGAAGTAGCCTCCGAAATGGCCCTGTGCGCCCAGAAAATATTACAGACCGATTACGCCCTCGCCACCACCGGAAATGCCGGGCCCACCAAGGAAGAAGGCCACGCCGAAGTGGGTGCCGTTTTTATTGCCCTGGCCACGCCAAACGGGGTACTTACCGAAGAATTTAACTTCGGGCAACCGCGGGAAAAAGTCATCGACAGGGCAGTAAACAAAGCCTTTGAAATGCTGCTGAAAGAAATTTTAAAAAAACAGCCCTAATTTTTTTGTTACAACAATTTATTTTTTGTAAGTTTGCACCCTGATTTTGAATAACGATAAAAGAAAAGTATAATGTCAAGAGTTTGCGACCTTACTGGTAAAAGAGCGATGGTAGGAAATAACGTTTCCCACGCGATGAACAAAACTAAGAGAAAATTTTCTGTAAACTTAGTTAAAAAACGTTTCTATCTTGCTGAAGAAGACAGATGGATTACCCTTAGGGTAGCCGCTTCCACAATTAAAACAATCAACAAAAACGGATTGGCTGCTGTATTGAAAACAGCTAAAGCCAACGGGTTCATCAAATAATCCCAATCCAATAAAAATAAAGCAAGATGGCAAAGAAAGGCAATAGAATCCAGGTAATTTTAGAGTGTACAGAGCACAAAACCACAGGTGTGGCAGGTACTTCACGTTACATCACTACTAAAAACAAAAAAAATACACCAGACAGGTTGGAGATTAAAAAATTCAATCCTATCCTGAAAAGAATGACCGTTCACAAAGAGATCAAATAATCGCGGATTTTTTATAAATTCCAAATAGCAATATACCATGGCAAAGAAAACCGTAGCAACCTTACAAACCGCTTCAAAAAGATTGACCAAAGCCATCAAGATGGTTAGGTCTCCAAAAACCGGTGCTTACACTTTCGTTGAAAGCATCATGACTCCTGAAGAGGTTGATAATTTCTTGAAAAAGAAATAATCCAAAAAACACTATATATCAAAGCTACTTTCATACGGAAGTAGCTTTTTTATTTTTATATTTGTGCGTCAGTTTGCTGTTGGTATTGAGACAGCAATTCCGGCTCTCCGCTGCAAGTCCTCGTCTTTCAGGCGGTTTTTGTAAAATCCCCACAGGCTTCCGCTGGTCGCCTGGGCAATTTTTAAAAACCAGGCCTTCAAAACTCCGGGCTTTCCGCTGCCATCCGGGCTGGCCAATCCGTAAATATTACACGATATGTCATTTTTCAAGAAACTATTCTCTTCCAAAGAACCACAAATAACCCCTGAGGCCAAGGAAACCCTCGACAAAGGACTCGAGAAAACCAAGACTTCCTTTTTCTCCAAGCTCACCAAAGCCGTAGCCGGAAAATCAAAGGTAGACGATGAGGTACTCGACAACCTTGAGGAAATCTTGGTTACCTCAGATGTCGGGGTCAACACCACCCTTAAAATCATAGAACGCATCGAAGCCCGTGTCGCGGCAGACAAATACCTCGGCACCGACGAACTCAACCAGATCCTGCGTGATGAAATTGCCGGTTTGCTTTCAGAAACCAAATCGGGCGAAGACACCGAATTCAGCATTCCTGCCCACAAAAAGCCTTATGTCATCATGGTTGTCGGCGTCAACGGTGTCGGGAAAACCACCACCATAGGCAAATTGGCCTACCATTTCAAAAAAGCAGGCCACAAGGTAGTTTTGGGTGCCGCAGATACTTTCCGGGCCGCCGCCATAGACCAGTTGCAAATCTGGGCCGACAGGGTGGGCGTACCCATCATCAAACAACAAATGGGCAGCGATCCTGCTTCAGTCGCTTTTGACACCTTACAGAGTGCCGTAAGCCAGGATGCCGATGTGGTTATCATTGATACGGCCGGACGTTTGCACAACAAAGTCGGTTTGATGAGTGAGCTTACCAAGGTGAAACGCGTGATGCAGAAAGTCGTCGCCGACGCACCACACGATGTACTTTTGGTACTCGATGGTTCTACCGGGCAAAATGCCTTCGAACAGGCCAAGGAATTTACCGCAGCCACAGAGGTTTCCTGCCTGGCCGTAACCAAACTCGATGGTACTGCCAAAGGCGGTGTGGTCATCGGTATTTCAGACCAGTTCCAGATTCCGGTAAAATACATCGGGGTAGGTGAAGGGCTTGAAGATTTACAGGTTTTCAATAAATTTGAGTTTGTAGACAGTTTTTTCAAATAACAGATGGGCCGATTTTTCTCTTTTTTCAATAAAACCTCACCCATTATCCTTATCATTATTTGTGTGGTGGTGGGGCTTATAGCCAAACTCCTCGAAAGATATTCGGCAAATGTGGCCATGGGTTTACAAACCCTTACTTTTATATTGTTTATGTATGCCCTGATTAAATTCTTCGATTCGAAGTTCAAATAACAGCATTTTCCTTAAACAGACCCAGCACACAAAGATTTTAACCCTCATGTCAAAAATAAAGAAAATGACAGTGGTGTTATTGCTGTGTAGTTTTTACGGGATAAAAAAAATGTGGTGTAAAGTTGCCGATGTTTACCTAAAATAGTTATTTTTAAAAAATTTTAACCATAAAACAACTATTAAAGCCATGAAAAAACCATCCCTTTTATTATTGTTATTTTTCACATCGGTTTTGTTCTCACAAGATTACAGAACGGGTTACTACATCAGCAATTCCGGAAACAAAGTTGAAGGCGAAATTCTGGATGCCGGCTTCGACAGGGATTATATCAATTTTAAGAGTAATGCTGCCGGGAATGAATCTAAAATCGATATCAGCAATTTTAAAGAACTTACGGTTGGTAGCGACAAATATATTTCCGTTGAAGCTGAATACGCCTCAAACAGACTCACCGAATCAAACAGGCGTATTGATAACGAGCCTAAAATGACAAGTAAAAGGCTATTGCTTAAAACCCTTATTGAAGGCGGGGTTACATTATACCAGGGAGTGATTGCGGGAGAAATATTTTATTACATAAAAACGCCGGGATCTGATCAGATAACCTATCTTTTGTATTACAAATACCCGAATGCTGATTTGACTACCGGAGAAAACACCCAATACAAAAGACAGCTTTTTCAGTATTTAAGCTGCGGAGACAACAGCAGTTTTGACAAGTTTTACAAGATTCCGTATTTTGAAAATGAGTTGAAAAAAGTAGTAAACGATTACAATATCTGTAAGGGTGGGGTAAGTAATGATGTTTCAAAAGTCAACGAAAAATTCAAGATAAAATTTTCGGTATTTGCAGGGGTAAAATCGCAATTGACTAAATTCAAAAGCCAGCAGTTGTACGGAACACCCGAATCTGGTAGTTACGTTACACCTACATTCGGGCTGGAATTGTCTTATTTGGCACCTTCTGTAAACCGCTCGTTTGAAGTCTTCTTCAGGGCATCATACGATAAGGTTGAATATGAATCAAACAAAGATACACAGGTGGCAAATGGGGTTTCCATAATACATGAAACCCTTCTTTTTGAGACGAATTTCCTGCATTTCGATTTGGGTCCTAGATATTATTTCAGTGGGAAAAGCAAAAGCAGTTTTTTTATTGAGGCTGCCTTCCAATATAATGTATTGATAGGTGACGAATTCTCTTTAAGCTATTCCCAAACCGGCGACTCAAAAACTGTAATGCCTACCAAATCTGGCTTGTCTTTAGGAGCAGGAATAGGATACATCTATAACAGGAAATATTCTATCAATTTAGGAGGGAGTTTTCTGGCCAACTACATGCAGAAAAATACCCTTATTGAAAACAATTCATCCAGTTTGAATTTAAACTTCAAGTACACGTTCTAATGGAAAAAAGGGGTGTTTTAAACGCTTCTTTTTCATTTGATTCCCATCAGTGTTCAAATTGGAACTGTAGCCAAATCAAAAGGAAGCTGTTTTACCGGCCTTACCAAGGTCTGCAAATCCCATTTTCTTGGCCTTAGGTATATGCGATAGAATTTTTTGATGCCGGACTAGATTAACCTTTCTTCCGGGAAATATATAAAACTTTATAAAACAGGTATTTATACCCTGTTTTATGAAGTTTTTTCGGTTTAATTTCGTTTTAATATTAACCCAATTAAACCTACCCATATGAAATCAACCCATTACTTAAGAAAAACAAAAACCGGCCTATTGCTTTTAGGGATTGCTGTCCTGTTTTATTCCTGTAAAGACAACACGCCGCCTGAAGAAAACAGCGAATACAAAACCGTCAATGCCATTACCCCGGAAGAATTCCCCACAGATTTAAAAATCAATGACTTTAAATTCCCCGAAGACTCCACTACAGTCTATAATTGGTTAAAAAACAAAGATACCGTCAGTATCACCAAACATGCTTGGGGAATCTGGGCCGGGCTTACTTCACCCTCTGGTCAGGTCTTTCAGGGCGATTCGCTTTTGGTTTATGAAACCTGGTTTGGGGTCGAAGAATTATCGGCCATGTCGGCTGCAGGTAATACACAAGGTGGTTGTGGAGACATCAAAAAGAAACAACGTACTGCTTTGAAAATACCCAGACAGTTCGCACATGCCAGAATGTTTTCCAACGCAAAAACAGCGGTTGAGACCAATTTCAATATTTTTGAAACAGTTTCCTATAGTCCGCCTGCCGCCTGTTTTGCCACGACTAATCTTATTTTCAACCAATCGAGCCTTAATCAATATCAAGTTAATAATGCCATCGGGAAAATTCCTTCGTTCCCCAATGATGCCATCACTACCAAACCGGTTTATTTTGCAGGCAAACCAGATGCCGGCGGATTGATACAGGTGCCCGTCTGGCCGGGTATTCCAAACCCTGCCAAGGTTTTTCCAAGTAGTGCCTGGAATGCTTACGTCTATGCGGATACTTCCAACAGCCAACCCAAAAACAAAAAACTCGTTCCGGTTACGTCAGCCAACCCTACACCAGCCCAGATAGCAGCAGCTACCTGTAATGTCAATGATTTTATCCATTTTGGCGTGAATGCCCAGATGGCCAAATATTTGAATTCCCATCAGGATAATGGTGCCAGTTCTCAATTTGTTGCCGGCGATTTGGTCATGCTGGTTGCCATGCACGTTACTTCAAAGGAAATCAGCAATTGGACCTGGCAGACCTTTTATTGGGATCACAACCCGGAAAATCCGATTGCACCCAGTTCCCCATTTGAAGCCAGCCTGAAACCAAGCCAATTGAAAGGAGCGGCAGCCCATTATTCGGTTTCAACAGCCTATGCCATGGTATGGCCGAACCAACCGGTAAGTGGAGGCACCAATACCGGCGTAACCCCAATTATCGGGTTCAATCCTTATCTGGAAGCTGGTTTGTCAGCCTTCAACAACACCAATGCGCTGAATCCTGCTTATCAATATGGGGTACAGTCCAATTGTATGTCTTGCCACGCCCTGGCAACCCAATCGGGCCAGTTGGGGTATACCGCAGACCAATACATCGACATGAAAGACAAAAGGTTTGTCAACCAAGTGCAATTGGATTTTGCCTGGTCGATACAAGGGAATATCAACAACAATGCGACACAAGCCAAAAAGAAGTAAAAGTAATTATTGATTCAACAAAAAAGGGGATGTAAACAATCCCCTTTTTTTATTGGTATAAAGCATTTATTTTCCCCCAAAGTTCATTGTCAAAACCAGACAGCGCAAAGGTTGGATTGTCTGGGTTGGCCACGTCGCCCATCCGGATGATGACCATGTTTTTACTCGGAACCACGTAGATTTTCTGGTCGTTTTTACCCAGGGCACAAAACATATCTGAAGGCGCATTCGGAATCAAAGTGCCCGGAAATTGTAACTGTGATTGGGGTAAATGGAAAGAAGTTTTTCCGTTGAGCCACCACAAATAACCATAGGCCTGATTGATGCTTTGTGAGGTATTCGTTGCTTGGTCAAAATACGTTTGGTTTAGTACCACCGTACCATTCCATTTCCCTTTGTTCAGGGCCAGCAAACCAAAGCGTGCCATGTTTCGGGCAGTACTCCAGTATACACTCAATCCGTCACCGCTGTTGATCCAGGCGCCACCGGTCATCCCGATTTTGTCACGTAATTTGGTATTGAAATAGTTGGTCCAGCTTTGTCCGCTGGCCTGTGCCACCACATCCTGTAATTTTACATACACATTGTGGTAGGCCCAACGCGTTCCGGCATCGGCAACATATTGCAGGTTGGCCGGGGAAACGTCATCACCGAGGGTTTCGTCCAACCCCGAATTCATCGAAAGCAGGTTTTTACAGGTAATCAGGTTTTCCTTGGCCAAAGGGGCGCTGGTCCATCCGTTGCCCAGGTAATCTGAGACTTTGTTGTTGATGTTCAGGATACCTTCCTGTTGGGCAATCCCGGTAACTGTTGAAGTCAGTGTTTTTCCCGCACTGGCCCAATACCAAGGCGTTGTGGAAGTTTGTCCGTTGAGGTAATTTTCCATCACGATTCGTCCGTTGACCAATAGGATGAACGATTTGGTATTTTTCGTTTGCAGGTAATCTATCAAGGGCTGTACGGCGCTTTGGTTCCATCCCAAATCGGCTATGCTTTTGGTTTCCCAGGTTACATTGCCATCAGAAGGTGGAAAATACATCGCTTCAGTAGTTACGTTGGCTGTGTTGTCACTGTCGGAACTGCATCCCAAGACAAAAAGTGGCAAGGCAAATAGTGTAATCCATTTTTTCATAAGCTAGGTTTTTATCATTTTGACATTTGGGAACCCAAAAGGTTTAACCAAAAATACTTTTTTTATTGATGAAATTTAATTGTAATTTTAGATTTTATTTTATCCATGAAAAAGTACGTATTGGTTTTCGTCCTGGGGTTGATTTTCATCTCCTGCAAACAAGACATCAAGGAGTCAGACCTCAGCAAGCTCAATGGCTATTGGGAAATCGAAAAAGCCATCATGAAAGATGGTGAAAAGAAGGAGTACAAGGTCAACCCCACCATTGATTTTTTTGAGGTGAAAAACAAAAAAGGTTTCCGTCAGAAAGTAATGCCGCAATTCAATGGTACTTTCCAAACCAACAACATCAAGGAGCTGGTGACTGTTACTGAAAAAGATGGCGATTATTACCTCAATTATGTTACTCCCTTCGGGAAATGGAAAGAAGCCATCGTCAGCCTGCAGGATTCTGTACTGGTGCTCCAAAACGATGCCGAAATTGAATACCATTACAAAAGACACATTCCTTTTACCTTAAAATAATGGCCAAAAGACTAAGCAATGAAAGCCCGATAGGTGAGGTGTTGAAAACCTTTATGGAAGTCAACAGGCTCGAGGCCGGCATGGACAAAATTGAGGTCGAGCATGCCTGGAAAAACCTCATGGGCAACGGGGTCAACAGTTATACCCAGGAAGTCATTTTAAAAGGCACTACGCTTTATGTGAAATTGACCTCGGCGGTTCTGCGGGAAGAATTGAGTTACGGGAAACAAAAAATTATCAGCATGATCAATGA
>CAZXRX010000064.1:0-13315 GCA_964642945.1 uncultured Flavobacterium sp.
GTTGTCTCAGTTTTCCTTGGTTTTGTTGGCTTCATTGCTTCCGTTTGCCACTTTTTATGTCGAAAAAAAGTATGTGAAAAATGTATGACCTGATACAAAAATTGTTTGGTTGGTGTAATCCGTTGTTCAAAAGCTGGGGTTTTGATAGTACCTTGTCATTGTATTCGAGCCTGTTGGTCAACCTTTTGGTATTGAGCATTTTTGCCTACCTCATTTACTTTGCCTTTCGGTTTATATTGGTGACGGTGCTGGCTGTTTTGGCCAAAAAAACCAAAACAAAATTCGATGATTTGCTCATTGACAACAAAACCGCCAAATACATTGCTTACCTGATTCCGTTCCTTTTTATTTACAAATCGGTTCCCGTTATCCTGAAAGGTTTTGTAAAATGGGAGTCGCTTTTCGGAAAAATAGTCGGTATTTACATTGTTGTACTCGCCTTATGGGTGATCCGGAGTATCCTTAAATCAGTACGCGATTACCTCAAACAAAAACACAAATATGCAGACAAGCCCATTGACAGTTATGTGCAGGTCATCATGATTGTGCTTTGGCTTTTTGGGATGGTGGTCATCATTTATGAAATTTTCGATGTCAACCGGGCAACCATTTTAGGGGCATTGGGGGCACTTTCTGCCATCATCATACTGGTTTTCAGGGATACCATACTGGGTTTTGTGGCCAGTGTACAGGTTTCGTTGAATGACATGGTCAGGATTGGTGACTGGATTACATTCGATAAATTCGGTGCCGATGGCGATGTAATTGAAATCAACCTCGCAACGGTGAAAGTGCGCAATTTTGACAATACGACCACGACCATTCCTACTTACAGCCTGATTTCAGATTCATTCCGGAACTGGCGCGGCATGCTCGATTCTGACGGAAGGCGTATCAAGCGGCACATTTTGGTCAAAGCCAAAAGCATCCGTTTTTTGACTGAAGATGAACTCCAAAACCTGAAAAAAATCCAACTGGTTTCCAAATACATTGACGAACGCCAGGCGGAAATTGATAAATACAACAAGACCTACAATGTTGATAAATCCTTATCCATCAACGGCAGGAACATGACCAATTTTGGTTTGTTCCGAAAATACATCACCAATTACCTTGAATATTATCCTGCACTCAACCAGAACATGATTTTGTTATGCAGGCAGTTACAGCCCACAGCACAAGGGATGCCGCTGGAAATTTACGCTTTTTCAAAAAACCAAAGTTTTGAGGAGTATGAATATGTCATGGCAGATATTTTTGACCACATCATTGCTTCTATCCCCTACTTTGATTTGGAAATTTACGAATTGCCGACTGACAGGAACAATTTTGCCGGGTAAATTACTTTCTCAACCGGTCTTCGATATATTCTATCTTGGTTTTTCCGTGCGGTTGTGATTTTCCGTTAAGACCTACACTGACCATGGTGATGGTGTCAATGGTAATGATGGTTTCCTGGGTCATCATGTTGCGCACTTCGCATTTTAATGTGAGTGAGGAAGTTCCGAATTTTACTACATCAATGCCAATCTCAACAATATCACCTTGTTTGGCCGAACTCCTGAAGTTGATTTCAGACATGTGTTTGGTTACTATCCTCGGACTTTCCAACTGGATAATGGCATACAAGGCCACTTCTTCGTCAATCCAGGCGAGCAAACGTCCGCCGAATAAAGTGCTGTTCGGGTTTAAGTCTTCTGGTTTTACCCATTTTCTGGTATGAAATCTCATAGTTTTCTTGATTGTATGTTACAAAAATACTCATTTATAGGTTCGTAAATTAAGTGGTAGTTATTAATTTATTTTAGTAATAATGACAAAAAGGCCTTAATTCAGGTAAAAAAAATTGTTTCTGTATTATATTTAGTATATTTTTGCATTTGACTTGTTAAAAATTTAAGTTTTATTATGAAAAAAAGTACTCTGGTTATACTGGCATTATGTTGTTCAGTTGCTTCATTTTCGCAGGAGGCGAAGAAAAAAGAAACTTCAGGCAGGAATTCCAATTGGATCCTTGAAGGTTCGGTAGGGAACATCAAAGGGGTTAAACCTTATGCCGACAATTATTTTTCAAGTAAGCCCAACGGTCTCTTCGGACAATGGGAACCCAATAGTTTTTCATTAGGTGCCAGGTACCTCATTGGTGAAGTGTTCAGTTTCAAAGCCAGCGCAGGTTATGACCGTTTCAGGAATTTCAACACCAAGAACGCCAGTACAGGTCAGGATGCCCCTCCTTTTGATATGCGTCAGATCAACATACAGCTCCAGGGAGTGGTGAATGGTGCCAAATTGTTTAATGTGAACGAACAGTTCGGACGTTTTAATATTCTTTTCCACGGAGGTGTGCAGGTATGTTCCATGACTTCCAAAACAGAAAATTTCTGGGTAAACGGTGAGTTGGAAAACCACAATTACAACCAAACAGAATACAATGGGGGTTTGATTCTTGGGGTTACCCCGGAATTCAGGCTGACCAAAAAATTAGCCTTACAGCTTGATGTGACTTCTGTACACAATTACAGGCAACACTTTAACTGGGACGGTTCTTACAGCGATGAGCAGGAAAACCTTTCCGGAAGCACGATATCTTTGAACCTAGGTTTGAGTTTTGCTTTGGATAGCAACATCCACGGTGACTGGTACGTTATTCCTAAAGCGGAAGACGAAAAAATCAAAAAACTGGAAGACAAGTTGAATGAGTTGGAAACACTCATGAACGATACCGACAAAGACGGTGTGCCGGATTACCTTGACCAGGAAAACAATTCTGTTGCCGGTGTAGCAGTAGATTCAAGAGGTAAAATGCTTGACATCAACCGCAATGGTGTGCCTGATGAATTGGAAAGAGGACGTGATGGTATGAATGGTGTGAATTCTGCCAACATGAGTAAAGATGATGCCATCAAGATGCTGATTGAAAAAGGATATGTAAATATCTTCTACGACATTGACAAAGATGTACCAAACAGTGGTTCTATCAACAATGTATTCTACCTTGTGAAATTCCTTAAAAATTACCCTGATGCCAAAATTACCCTTATGGGATTTGCGGATGAAAGGGGTTCTGCAGAATACAATGCCGATCTGACCAACAGAAGGGTTAAAAACCTGTCTGACATTATCAAGTCATCAGGAATTGACATGAGCAGAATCAGGGTTGTAGGTAAAGGGGAAAGCAATGAATTCCTGAATACTGAACTGGGTTATGACCTTTCCAGAAGGGTTTCTGTTAAATTGGAATAATTAACAAAACCTTCTTAATAACTATACCAAAGCCCCTGTTGAAAAACGGGGGCTTTTTTTTATCTTTAAAAGAAAAAGATGAACCAGAGAGACCTTGACTTATTGGCCCTGCGTGAAGCGGTGATAGGAACTGTAAACAGCCAGTCTTCAACAGAAGAAATTTTCCAGAACAAAACCCTCCGCCCCATCCTTAAACTGCAGAATGATTTGTTTCTTATAGTATTCATCAATTATGCAGTAAAGCAGAAAGGGACATTTTTTACCTTGAATCCGCAAAAGAAACTCGAATATATTGAGCACACCATCCACCGCGACATCAAGTTCAGAAACTCTTTGAAAGGAATGGTAATCGGGATGTTTACCTGCGAAGAATACGAAACCTATATAAAGGATTCTTCCAGCCTGAACAAGCGCATGATGAACATGCTGATTGAACGGCTTAAAAGCCAGGTACAATTGTTGGAAAAGGTGGAATTGTAATTTTCAGGTATCTGAAAGCGCAATTATAAAAGGCCGTTGTATTTCCTGATGAACCATTCTGCTGCCAACGACAGGGCTATCAGTACCAGTAACCATACCCAGTCAATTAGAGGAGTTTTCTTGACGATGGCTTTTTCGATGGCTTTGTAATCTGTATTGTCCAACAAAAGTTTTATCAGTGCATCTGCCTGGTTCGGTACAAAAGCTTGTCCGCCGGTTTGGTTGGCCAGTTGCCTTAACTTAGGTAAATCAGGGTTTACAAATTGTTTTTCGATATCAAAATCGAGTATTTCAAATCCGCTGGAATAACTGGCGTTTGAATTCAGTTCTTTTACGGTAAAAGAATAATTCCCAGCACTCAATCCATCTAAATTAACTTTAAAGGCGTTAGAATCACGCAATAGGTCATATTTTTTGACCTGCTTGGTCTTGGTATTGGTTACGGTAATGGTCAAACGCGCTTTCTCGTCGAGCTCGTAATTTTTATTGAAATACTGTGCCGTGATTTCGAGGGCATCGCCCGAATTGTAAAAGCGTTCGTGGTTGACAATCAATGATTTTTTGGCATCGTTGGAAGCCAGAAATTGTATGGTCTTGTCAATGAAAATATCGTAGGCTTCAAACGATTTTTTGTCTACATAGCTGTGGGCACGCCACTTCCAGCTGTTTTCACCCAACAGGTAAGCGCTCCGTAAGCCCTGATTATCTGAAAAGGCCAGCAACGGTTCTTCGGTTTGTACATTCCTGATACGCGAAGACAACAACACGGTCAGGTTGTCATTAAGGTCAATATTTCCGAAAGGGTTTTCGAGTGGCGGAAAGTTATTAAAACCAATATCATCCAAGGCAAACAGGTTGAAGTTGGCGTTGAAATCAGCCAGGTAATCTTCCCTTTGGCCAGACATCTTGAAATTCATGGCGGTTTGTTGCTGGTTCAGGAAGTTGAAATCTGTACTGTTCCCGGTGATGATCCAGGTGTTGATGCGCAGGTTTTTATTCGATTCAAAAACCGATTTGAAATCGATATTGGGTTGGTATAAAATCAATACATTGAATTTATTTAACTCATTGATTTCTTTTGGTTTAACAATAGTTACTTTACGTGATGCATTGGTTTCTATGCTCCGTTTCAAGGCGCCTAAATCAGGATGGTTGATAGAAGAAATAAGTGCGATTTCTGTTTTCTGGTCAATCACTTCCACCACAAACTTTTTAGAATTGTTATAGGTGTTTTTTTCAGATTCTGAAGAACTTACCTTGGCATCAAAAATCTGCACCCCAACCTTGTCGGCCGGCAATAAAACGGAAATGACCTGGGCTTTTTTCGAAGGCGAAAACGAAACATTCTGTTTGCTGATAACATTGTTGCCTTGCGAAATGCTGAACGTCGCATTGAGACTTTTGGTTCCTGCGTATTGCAGGAAGATTTCAGCCGGGTATTTGTTTTTGTGGAAAGCGTATTTGTTTACATTCACCTGATTGACCCTGAGGTCAAGATAGGTAGTGGTATCCCCTACCACCAAAGGATAAACCTTGTTGGTGCTTTCAAAACCAAATACATAATCTTCGCCCGAAGTTTGGTTACCATCCGAAATCAATACAGTCGGGAACGAAAGGTTTTTGTTGATGCTTTTGGTGTTTTTGGCTACTTCAGCAATGTTTGTTTGCTTTCCTTTGAAATCAATCGCATCTTTAGAGGCAATGGCTTCAAATCCGCTGTCGAAACGGTAAGGTTGGATGTCAAACTTTTCAGCCAAATCGGTATTTCCGGTCAGTTTTTCATACATTTCCAGTGATACCGTTTCTGCCTTTAAATCTTTAATCGAACTCGAATTGTCGACTGCAATCACCAAGGGCGTCTTGATGGTTTCAAAGGTTTTGCGCGAAATTACCGGATTGATCAGCAACAACAATATCCCGAAAATAGCCAGAAAACGCAAAAAAGCCAACAGTTTGGTCAACTTTGTACGGCTTTTGGCTTGGTAAAAATATTGGAAATACGATATACCGGCAGCCACCAAAAAGGAAAGAAGTAACAGTAAGATTGTTGAATTGTTCATGATGTTTGAAACAGCCGGCTGCGTTCCAGTATTATTTGTTCAAAAATTGATTGTCTTTGTCTAAAAGTAATTTGGTCAGGAAAACAATGGCAGCAAAAACCTGCAGCACCATTCCGAAGAAAAGCATGACATTCCCTGTAACCGGACCAATTTCAAAATGCATGATTTTGAGTAACGACCCCAGGATTGTAATTACGGTACCAATGATAAAATAAGCAATGAGGTGTTTGTTTTTCATCAGTAAGGAATTACGTCAGCATCCCACCATCTACATTCAAGACCTGCCCGGTAACGTAAGCACTCAAATCACAGGAAAGAAACAAACAGGCATTGGCCACGTCTTCTGGTGTACCACCACGCTTGAGCGGAATGGTGTCCCTCCATCCCTGTACCACATCTTCGTTGAGTTTGGCCGTCATTTCGGTTTCAATAAAGCCCGGCGCAATGGCGTTGCAACGGATGTTTCTCGAACCGAGTTCCAAGGCTATTGATTTGGTAAAACCAATCATCCCGGCTTTGGAGGCGGCGTAGTTGGCCTGTCCGGCATTGCCCTTCACTCCTACCACGCTGCTCATGTTTACTATCGAACCGGCGCGGTTTTTAAGCATGATTTTTTGTACGGCCTTGGTCATGTTGAATACCGATTTCAAGTTGATTTCAATCACCTTGTCGAAGTCTTCTTCAGACATCCGCATCAATAAATTATCTTTGGTAATACCCGCATTATTGATCAATATATCGATGGTTCCGAATTCGGCGATGACGTCATCAGCCAGCTTCTGTGCTTCTTCAAAATTGGCGGCGTTCGATTGGTATCCTTTTGCCTTTACGCCCATGGCCGTCAATTCATTTTCCAGAGCCATTGCCGATTCTGCAGACGAACTATAGGTGAAAGCGACGTTGGCGCCATGTTGGGCAAATACTTTTGCGATTCCACTGCCAATCCCACGGCTGGCACCGGTTATGATAGCTACTTTTCCTTCAAGTAATTTCATATAGGGTAGTAATTAGTTTGATTTTTGTTTTAAAAGTCAAATATAGCACTATTTAATATTCAAAAAAAATTAGATTGCATTTAAACTTTTTAATTTACTTTCGTCCAAACGAATTTTTTTCTGCTGCATGTTACTTCATTTAAACGACTTCAAAAGCATTTATGACCAATACCATGTGATGGTCTATAATGTGTCGTTGAACTACCTGCAAAATGTAGAAGACGCCGAAGAAATTACCCAGGATGTTTTTGTACAGGTGCACGGTTCGTTGCACAAATTCAAGAATGATTCTACTTTAAAAACCTGGATTTACCGCATTACCATCAACAAAAGCCTGGATTTCATCAAACACAAAAACAGCAAGAAACGGTTTTTTGTTTTCGGAAAAAAATCTGACGCAGAAGTTGAACTGCAAAGGGTTTCCCATTTTGAGCACCCTGGAATTTTGATGGAAAACAAGGAAAATGCCGCCCTGCTTTTCCAGGCCATCAACCAATTGCCCGAAAACCAAAAAACGGCTTTTGTGTTATCAAAACTTGACGGGCTTTCCAATCCGGAAATTGCCGAAGTGATGGAGTTGAGTATTTCGGCTGTAGAATCACTGGTTTTCAGGGCCAAATCGGCACTAAAAGAAAAATTAAGCGAAAAATTTGAACAGTACCACAAGAATAAATAAGTAACATCGTCTAAAAGAATATGGAAAGGAATGATTTCATCAACGCGGTTTTAAACAGCACCAACGGCATGGTACAAGTGACGCCAAAAACAGATTTGTTTGCCGCTATTGAACAGAAAATCGTGGCCCACAATAAAGTGACGCCGGCAACGATTTGGTGGGTAGCCGCTTCAGTGGCAGTGCTGGTAGCACTCAATATTTCTGCTATCAACAGCAAAAAACCGACACCTGATACCCAGGCCATTTCCTCCCTGGCTTCAGAATTAAACAACTCCAATCAATTGTATTAGTTATGAACAAATCAAGATTGTTGACCATCACGGTAGTGGCTTTACTGCTGCTCAACCTGGGCACACTGATGTTCCTGTTCAATTCCGGACATAAGGAACCCCAAGGTCATCCGAGGGGCCCGCACGGAAGACCCATGCCACGCGAAATCATTATTGAAAAACTGCATTTTGACCCAGACCAGGTGGCAGAATACAACAAGCTCATTGAATGGCACCATTCAAACATTGAAAAAATGGAAGACAAAATAAGTATGGCCAAAAATGAATTGTACTTATTATTGAATGAAGAAACCATTAATGAAAATGCCCGGAAAACCTTGATTGATTCCTTATCAAGTTATCAAAAGCAAATTGAAACCATCCATTTCAGGCATTTCCAGGACATCAGGAAGCTTTGCAGGAAAGACCAAATGGATGATTACAAAGATTTGACTACCACACTCTCCGAATTGTTCTCTAAGCCAAAGCCCCGCCATCCACATGAGTAAACGGATGATTAATGTGATTTTGGCCCTGTTTTCTTTTTCTGTTTTGTATGCCCAAAATGAAAAGGATTCCCTACAGTTACAGTTTGGATTCCGGTTTGGAAAAAAACCATTGGAACTCAACAAGGATTACATCTCCAAAAACAACGATACGCTGCAAATCAGTAGTTTCAGGTTTTATGTTTCTGATGTACAGCTCCAATATGAAGGGCAAGCCTGGACGAAATATAAAAACAGTTACCACCTTATCGATATTGAAAAACCAACAACGTGGCGGTTTGCCGTGGGCAGGAAAGAAAATCTCAAAGTAACCAAAATCAGGTTCCGGATTGGGGTTGACAGCACAGCCAATGTGTCTGGTGCCCAAAGTGGTGATTTAGATCCTGCAAAAGGCATGTACTGGGCCTGGCAGAGCGGTTATATCAATATGAAAATTGAAGGTAAAAGTGCCAGTTGCCACACCCGTAAAAACCAATTCCACTTTCATATCGGCGGTTATCTGCAACCCTACTATGCCCTGCGGGAATGCACTCTGAAAGCCAACGACCGGCTTGAAATCTGGGTTGATTTGGACGAATTGTTTTCGAAAGTTAAACTCGCCGAAACCAATTCCATCATGATTCCGGGCAAAAAAGCCATGGAACTGGCTGACATTTCCGTTAGGATGTTCCAATCAGAATGAAATTGCAATTACTCCATAAAACCGCAATCGGAAGCCTTATTTTGGCTTCCTTGGCATTTGCCATCAAAACAACTACGCCTATTTATTTTGAGGTACCCAAAGGCTGGCCTGCACCTACTTATGATTTCAGTAAAAATCCGTTGACCGAAGAAGGTTTCCAATTGGGCAGGCATTTGTATTACGACCCGATTTTATCACGTGACAATACCATTTCTTGTGCCAGCTGTCATTTGCAAAGTACCGGTTTTACACATGTTGACCACGATGTCAGCCATGGCATTGAAGGCCGCACAGGTACCCGGAATTCGTTGGTTTTGACCAATCTGGCCTGGAATAAAAGTTTCATGTGGGACGGTGGGGTAAACCATCTTGAAGTGCAACCCATCAACCCGATTACCAATCCGTTGGAAATGGACGAAACCCTGGAACATGTGGTGTATAAATTGCAGCAAACCAAAAAATACAAAGCTTTGTTTACAGCCGCTTTTGGCGATGATAAAGTGACCAGTCAAAGGGTGCTCAAAGCCTTGGCCCAATTTACCGTGATGCTTACTTCCTCTGACTCCAAATACGACAAGGTCATGCGCAAGGAATCGGTTTTCACCCCAGAAGAGGAAAAAGGCTATCAACTTTTCAGGACCCATTGCGCTTCCTGTCATACCGAACCATTGTTTACCAATAATAGACTGGAAAACAATGGCCTGCGTCCGGATGATTTTTTTAAGGATGGCGGACGCATAAAAATCACAAAAGACCCGAAAGACTCGCTTAAATTCAAGGTGCCAACCTTAAGAAATATTGAATTGACTTCACCCTACATGCACGACGGAAGGTTCAAAAACCTACAGATGGTGCTGTTTCATTATACTAATGATGTTTTCAACAGCCCTACCCTTTCCAAACCTTTACAGAAAAAAATGGTTTTGAATGAGCAGGATAAAAACAACCTGTTGCGTTTTTTAATGACATTGACCGATGAAAAGTTTGTCAGGAACCCACGATTCCAGTATCCGAAATAATTTTTTTTGTAAGCCATGCAAGAATTGCAGTAAAGTTTCGTCTAAACCATTAAACACCATCCAACCTTATGAAAAACAAATTATCCTCATTACTGGTTTTATTTTTAGGCACAACAGTCTATTCCCAATACAATACCATCCCCATTCCTGAGGCATTGTACGGAACTACCTTCAATTTGAACATCCATGAGTCGGTGAAACAAATCATGGCCACCGGGAACCAAACTGTTACAGGTTCCATCAATAATGAGACCTTTTGGGGCCCTACGCTCATTATCAACAAAGGGGATGAAGTACACATGAATGTGACCAACAACCTCAATGAATCTACTACCATCCATTGGCATGGAATGCACTTACCCGCCGTTATGGACGGTGGTCCGCATCAAGTCATTCCGGCTGGTACACTTTGGCAGCCTTATTGGACCATGACCAATGATGCAGCGACCTACTGGTACCATCCGCACCTGCATGAAACGACAGAAGAACAGATTACCAAAGGGGTTGGCGGACTCATCATCGTAAAAGATGCTGCTGAATCTGCACTCCCATTACCAAGAACCTATGGCACTGATGACATTCCATTGATTTTGACCAGCAGAAATTTCACAACGGCCAATCAGTTCAGTATCGGAAGGGCTTATGGCGATTACAATCTGACCAATGGCGTTTTGAATGGCCAGGTTACCTTACCCAAACAGGTGGTTCGTTTGCGTGTATTGAATGCGGAAATCGAACGGGGCTACAACCTTGGGTTCAGTGATAACCGTACTTTTTATGTGATTACCAATGACGGGGGGCTTTTGAACGCCCCAGTGGCCGTAACCAGACTACCTGTGCATGTAGGGGAACGTTATGAAATTTTGGTCAACCTGTCCAATGATGCTGTTGGTGCGACCTTAGATATCAAAGCATATAATTCTGGACAGTCGAATAGTTTCCCTGGCGGTGAAGCTCAAACCGGCGGACAGTTCGGAAGTTTACTCAACAATACCACCTTTAATGTCTTAAGAATCAATGTAGGGGCAGCAACTGCTTCGCCCATCACCAGTATTCCGACTACTTTGGCGAACAACACTTACCTGACCGCTGCCGATGCCACAGTAAACAGGACGGTTTCCATCACTGGAGGTCAGAATGGCGGAGCCATTCCGTTTTCGTTTGACAATGCCGTTTTTAACCTTACGACCATCAATAAAACAGTCACAGTTGACACTACCGAAAAATGGACCATTGCCAACACGCCCAATGCTGTTTTCGGACACAGTTTCCACATCCATGATGTGCAGTTTAAAATCATAGGCCGTGGAACCGGAGGTACCACCGCACCCGCCGCTTATGAATCGGGTTGGAAAGACACCTTCTTCATCAGCAGGAACGAATCGGTACAGTTTGTTTGCCGTTTCAAGGATTATGCCGATGCCACCCATCCTTTTATGTACCACTGCCACTTTTCGCAGCATGAAGACGACGGCATGATGGGGCAATTTGTGGTAACCGGAACACCCTTAAGCAACAGTGAGGTGGCTGCTTCAACCAAATTCAAACTCTTTCCTAATCCGGTCGATGACAAGCTTTACATCAGCCTGAATGATCCGGCAGTCTCGATTTATTACATTACCATCACTACGTTGCAAGGCCGCGTAGCCATGATGCTTCCGCAACCGCAATGGGAAAACGGCATAGATGTGTCTAATTTGCCATCAGGAGTGTATTTGTTACAAATGATGGATAAGGAAACCAAAACCACCACCACAAGAAAATTCATCAAGAAATAATATGGAAACCAGGATGAATTATCGGTTTATTGTGCTGCTGATTTTTATCTATATCAGCTTTTCGTTTCATGAATATAATGGTGCTGAAAAGGGAATCAAAGATTTCCGCCTGAAAAACGTGAACAATAAAATGGTTTCCTTGAGTGATTATAAGGATGCCAAAGGTTTCGTGATTGTATTTATGAGTAATAAATGTCCGATGGCCAAATTGTATACCCAACGTTTGAATACCATTAATGACCGCTTCAAAAAGCAACACGTTTATGTGTTGGCCATCAATGCCATGGATACCCTTGCCTATAGTGAAGAGTCTTTCAGGATGATGCAGAAAAAAGCAGTAAATGACAAGATGACCGTACCTTACTTACAAGACAGGAAGCAAAGTGTTGCCAAACAATTCAAGGCCTCGCACACTCCTGAAGCTTTTGTGATATGGAAAGAAACGGGGAAAAATTATCAAATCAAGTACCACGGTTCAATTGACGACAACGCGTCTGAACCTGAAAAAGCAACCCCTTACCTAATCAATTCCATCAAGGAATTATTAAACGGAAAGCCAGTTACCCTTACCACTACCGAATCATTTGGCTGCCGGATTTTTTACAGGGGACAAAAACAAAAAATGAACTAATCAAATACCCAATCAACCATGAAAAGAAAATTTTCTTTATTACTCTTGACTTTAAGTTATGTCGGTTTGGCGCAAACCAATCCCATCATCACCCAATGGCTCCGGAACACTACCGGCATTACAGGCAGGCATTATGTGTCAGGGAATTCTACCCCAATCAATGATGCCGTTTTGGCTAATGTGCAGACCGTACAATATTCCACCAACTGGGTGTATGTAAGTACCAACGGGATACCGGCTTATATTACAGGACCTTTCCTTGACGGGAACCCGTCATTGGCCACCAGCCAAAATGCCATTTTCAAATTACCGCTGAACCCTACCCAAAATATTGGAACTCCTACGGCCACTTCAGGAGGCAATATCGGTTTGTTCAAGAACGGTGTGGCGCTGTTTGATTACCGCGACGGTGTTTCTTATAAGCTCTCCACCAACCAAATTTGTGGCGGGCCCATACAAGGTTGTACCGGAGACGGAGTCTGGAACCGCGATGCCGTTGTGGCAGAAAAAGGTGGGTTTGATTGTGCCAAGGCGCACCCGGCTATGGGAAATTACCACCACCACCAAAACCCAAGTGCCTTCAATTTGGATCTGACTGTAATTTCCAATGTGTGTAGCACTTACCCGGCTGATGGTTTGTATGTAATTAATCCTACAGAACATTCACCATTGCTGGGTTTTGCCTATGATGGCTTCCCTATCTATGGTGCCTATGGTTATGCCAATGCAGACGGAACCGGAGGTATTGTAAGGATAAAATCGAGTTACCAATTGCGCAATATTACAGCACGTACACATTATGCAGACGGAACCAATGTAACCGATGGCCCTGCCGTAAGCACAACCTATCCGTTGGGTTATTTCAGGGAAGATTACGAATATGTGGAGCATCTCTCTGACGCTAGTTATCTGGATGTCCATAACGGAAGATTCTGCAGGACCCCTGAGTATCCGGATGGCATTTATTGCTATTTCG
>CAZXRX010000065.1:0-13298 GCA_964642945.1 uncultured Flavobacterium sp.
CTAAGTTGCAAAGCCGTTTCGGGCAAGGATATCAGGGAGCACATGACTTTACCGAAAACACCAACTGGGGTGCTGAACTGGATGGATCTTTACAAGATACAGGATTGCAGCAAATGCAGTTGCCTTATTCTTTCATTAAAAACAATTACAAACCATTTTTCCAAAAAGGAACAACCATATTGAATTCTGTTGCTTTTTCTTCAGGTGACCAGGACAGCTACATCAACTTGTCTATCGGTAACCAAAAAACGGAAGGGACCATTCCTGGCGACAAATTCACCAAAAACAACTTCTACCTCAGTGCAGGAAAAACATTAGGAAAATGGAGCGTTAGCGGAAACATGACTTATACCACCAGCAACGAAAATACGGCAGGTGGCGTTGAAGGTTCTGTATATGGTGCCTTGGTACAGGTTCCGGTAAACGTTCCTGTAGAACTTTTCAGTTCTGGCGACAATGCCAACCACTGGACCTATTGGGAATTAAGCCCATACTGGAAACTAAAGAATGAAAGAATTATAGACAAAGGGCAGTCATTTGAAGGAGTTGGGGAAATCAGCTACCAATTCAACAAAAACATACAGTTACTTTATAGGGCTGGCTTCAATAGTACTTCCTTTAACAATGTTCAATATTTCAACGGTTATTCTCCGGCAATCGTGTATTGGGATTCACCGCTTGACTATGTCTCTTCTTACGAAGTGGGCAACAGGAATACCAGAAACCTTTATGGTGATTTCATGATCAATCTTGATTACGAGCTAAGCAAAGACATTACGTTCAAAGCAAATATTGGTAACAATGTTATCAGCAGGGAATACAACGAAGTGTCTGTAAAAGGGGAAAAATTGGTTATTCCAGGGCTTTATAATATCAGCAACATTACCGGTAACGCCATTCCTACTGACATCAAATTGCAGGAAAGAGGTTTTTCGGTTTTCGCAAATGCCGATTTGGGCTACAAGGATTACCTCTTTTTAAACTTAACCATAAGGAACGAATGGACTTCGGTATTAAATAAAGACAATCGCTCTTTTGCTTATCCGAGTGCCGGTATTTCCTTCATTCCTACCAAGGCCTTCAACAATTTTGGTGGTAATGTGCTGAGCCATGCCAAGCTATCGGCCAGTATCGTACAGGTAGGTAATAAGTTTATCGGACCATACGGCATCAATGACAGGTTTGTAAGTGCTTCAGGTGCCGGATTCCCTTATGCCAATAACAATTCCTTTGTGCAGACAACGGCCGTTACTGACAACAATTTACATCCTGAATTCCAAATATCCAAAGAATTTAACCTGAACCTTGAGTTTTTCAAACGCAGGATTACTTTGGATTTCGGCTATTACTTTTCAGATGTTAAAGATCAAATCTTACCAACTTCTCCTTCGTACGCTTCAGGAGCAACCTCAGCGACCATCAACATTGGAAAAACAGAATCGCAAGGTATCGAATTGGATTTGGGCGTAACGCCAATCAAAACAGACAACTTTACCTGGGATTTCAGGGTTGGGTACAGCGCACCAAAAACCAAGGTTAAAAAAGTAACCGATACTGCCACCCAAGCTGGGATAGGACAATTTTTAGGTACTGTCGGTGTTGCCGCTATTGAAGGAGAACAGTTCCCAATGCTTGTCGGTACAGGTTATTTGAGGGATGATGCCGGAAATGTAGTAATTGACGCTACTTCAGGAGATCCATTGAAAGCGACAAACGTAAAATTGGGCAAAACCACACCAGATTATATTTTAGGTTTTACCAATACTTTCAAATACAAAAACCTTAAATTAACAACCGTTTTCGATTACAGAACCGGGCATGTGTTTTACGCAGGTGTGAAAGACGGATTAATCCAGAACGGTTCTGATATCGTTACAGCAGCAAATGGCAGGGAGCCCTTTATATTCCCGAATTCGGTAATTGAAACTTCTCCGGGTGTATTTACACCAAACACTACAGTGACCACTTCTGGTGGCCAGGATTACTACACCGGAATTTACAGGGAAATCGATGAAAACTTCGTAATCGACGCTACTGCTTTCAAATGCAGGGAAATTGCGCTTTCTTACACGTTTTCAAACAAAGTATTGAAAAACACTTTTATCGATGGTTTGTCAATCGGGTTGAATGCAAGAAATGTATTCATGGTGCTTCCAAAAGAAAACAGAAACTATACCGATCCTGAATTTACACCTTTCGACAAAGACAATATTGGAAGCGGAAACAACGTAGGTCTAAGCACAGGTGCCCAAGCACCTCCAACCAGAACCTATGGTTTTAATATTAATGTTACTTTTTAAAAAAAAATGAAAATGAAAAATAAAATCAAAAATCTTTTGATGGGTACTGTTGCCTTTACCTTGGTGGCGTCTTGCGACAACTACCTTGATGTAAACACAGACCCAAACAATCCTTCCTCTGAGACTGTGAGTCCTGAGATTGTATTGGCAGCAACCCAGGTGTATACCTATAATGTTTTGGCTGGTACTGCAGTTCCTAACAACCCGAATGTGATTCAGGACAACATGAACCAATTGGGTAACCTGATGATGAACAACTGGACCAGGGACGTGGGTGCCTCCAATTCAAGTTACTACTTTAATGAGCACACTTACAACGTGACTTCAGATTTCTATTCCGGAATATTTGAAAACCTCATGTTGCGGACTTCCAATTATACTTTCATCCAGAAAACCCAAAGGGATGGGTATGACAATTATATTGCCATTGCCAAAATCCTGAAAACCTACTACTTTCAGTATCTGGTGGACATGTATGGTGACATACCTTATTCGCAAGCCCATTTAAGGAGTGGTAATTTAACCCCTGCCTATGATGACGATTTGGCCATCTACAGGGATTTATATGCACAATTGGACCAAGCCATTAACTTGATTGACAATGCCCCAGCGGGTACTATCAACCCAGGTGCCAACGACGTTATGTTGCACGGTGACATGGACATGTGGAAAAAATTTGCCAATACCCTCAAACTAAGATTGCTTATAAGAGAATCACAAAGAACGGCATCAGCCAGTTACGTGACTGCCAAAATGAATGACCTACAAACCAGTGGTGCTGTATTTTTAGGTCCTAATGACAACGTAAAAATCAACCCTGGTTACAGTGCTACCGCCAACCAACAGAATGGATTTGCATCAATGTTCCTGACCACCAACAATACATTCAAAAACAATTGGTCTTCAACAGCTGCGACAAAATATACCATTAATTACCTTCAGGCAACCAACGATACCCGAATTGGAAGAATTTATTCTGCCACTTCTGCAGGTCCCGGAACTTACAACGGACATGTTCAGGGAGATGTGTTGAGCACCGCTACCAACTACCCTGTTTCGCACGTAGGTCCTGGTTTGTTGCAGGATTCCTCTCAGGATGGAATTGTTTTCACTGCTGCTGAAAGTTTGTTTTTACAGGCTGAAGCAGTTCAAAGAGGTTATTTAAGTGGTTCTGCACAAGGTTTGTATGAAAGCGGCATTGCTGAATCTTATAAATTACTCGGATTGACTTCCGCACAAGCAGCAACGTATTATGGTCAAGCTGTTAATTTAGTGGGATGGAACAACTCCGCCAACAAAATTGAAGCCATCATCAACCAAAAATGGATTGCCCTCAACGGAATCAACGGTGCTGAAAGCTGGATTGAAAACACCAGGACAGGTTATCCTGCACACGTGCCAATTTCGCCTGTGGCTACTGCTGCAACAAGGCCAATAAGATTGCTTTATCCAAGTTCTGAAATTGCAGGAAATACAGCGAATGTGCCTGCACAAACAGAATCTATGGCTTTCACAAGTAAAATATTCTGGAACCAATAAAATAAAAAGATATGAAAAAATTTAAAATAATTACTTTAATGCTGGTTACCGTATTAGCATTATATTCCTGCGTCAAGGATGATGTGGAAGATTTTTCAAGCGGTTCTTATGTGGTAGGTTTTAAAAATGCCCAAGCATCGTACATTTACACCAATCTTGATGTAAACCCGGTACAGATTTCTGAACCCATCAACCTCATTGGCGGAAGCAATGGAACGACTTCATCATCAGACATTTCCATTCCTTTCACTATAGATGCATCAAGTACGGCCATAGCAGGTACAGATTATACCCTTAACACTACCGGAAACCGAGTAGTAATACCAGCCGGTGGTGATTTTGTACAATTGCCTATCACGGTAAATCCTGCGGCATTACCAGGAAACATCCCAAGAACGATAGTGATTAACTTAGGCACACCTGATTCCAACAGTGTGGTGTCAGAAAACAAAAAAAGCATTACCATTACCATTGCCAAGTGTGAATCAAACCTTGCAGGATTGTACGCGCTTCAGGTAACACGTCTGGACAACAATGCGGTTTATAATTTCCCAAATGAAATGATTACCCAAATCGGCATGGGAGAATATGTAACTTCAACCACCGGACCATATTTCGACCTTACGCTTGCCGGCGCTCCGAGAAATGGCTTTATTTTCAAAGACGTTTGCCAAGCCATCCAGATTGACGAGCAGAATTTAGGTGATTTCTACTCCAACCTTGTATTCGGAAACATCAATGATACCAATGAGGTTACCATTAATCCGGCAACTGGTAACGTAGTCTCCATTGAGATGAATTACACCATCACATTTACTGCAGGAAACAGGAAGTATAAGGCTGTTTACACTAAACTTTAAAACACAATCATGAAAAAAATAGCAAATTACAAATATTCCTTATTGGCGGTTTTGACCATGGCCATGGTTTTTATCGCATGTAACAATGAGGTGGAAGATTTAGGCAAAAAGGAAAAACCAGTACTTACAGCCAACGGCGCTACTGAAATAACTGTTACTGAAGGAAGCGATGCCGTCTTGAAATTCAAGTTGAACAAAGCGATAAACAAACCTATTCAATACCGTTTGGTCATGCTCAACGACGAAAGTAGTGCTACTGACCAGGATGATTATGTTATTCCGGGATGCAGAAGCAATGACCCAGATTGTGTGGCCATTGAAGAAAATGGAGGTCCGGTTGGATACATTTTTGAAATCCCTGCGTATACCACAGAATATGAAGTTAACGTAGCTACCATTTTTGATGATTTGGCTGAAGGACAGGAAACCCTGAAACTAAAGGTAATTTCAAACAGGACCTTATTGGGTGTTGTTGATGAGTTGTACTACACCATCAAGATCAACAACAATGTATCCAATGACTTGAACATCCGTTTGAACTGGGATGGCAGCTTTACTTCAGGAACTGACGAAGTAGACAACTGTGATTTGGATATGGATCTTGAACTTTTCGATTCAAGCTTAAACATCATTGATTTCAGTTATAATGACTGTCCTGAAGGATTGATACTCGATACTGCATCCCTGCCAAACGGAACGTATTATCTTGATGCCAGTTTATGGTCAACAGGTGGTTATTTTGAGAATATAAACATCCCTGCAAGGCTTACTTTTGTAAAACCAGGCACCACCTTTAATTCCACACTCGACCTTTCTTCATTCTTCCCTATGCAGGATGGAGGACTCGATGACGGAAACTTTGCTGCCGTACAACATTACACCATCGTAAAAAACGGAACTACCTATACAATAACCGATAGCAGTTCGAGTGTAGTATTCCAAGGAAGGCAATTGAAAGCCTCAAAAGCCAATAGGGCCAAATACAAAATCAAAAAGAAATAATCCTATTGTAATAAGCAACCCAACCACCACCCTAAAAAGTGGTGGTTTTTTTATACCTTTGCCCCATGGAAAAAGAAAACCAAATATTCGGGATAAGGGCGATAATAGAAGCTATAAACGCAGGAAAGGAAATTGACAAGGTATTCATCCAGAGTGATGCCCAAAGTGAATTGATGCAGGAATTGATGAAAACGATGAAAAAAAACAGCATCAATTTCAGTTATGTCCCTGTAGAGAAACTCAACCGACTCACCCCAAACAACCACCAGGGAGCCGTGGCCACCATTGCCCCCATCACATTTGTAAAGCTCGAAACTTTGGTAGACGCTGTCATGGAAAGTGGAAAAACACCCCTTTTCCTGATATTGGACCAACTTAGTGACGCCAGAAATTTCGGTGCCATCATCCGTACTGCAGAATGCACGGGTGTAGATGGAATCATCGTACAGAAAACAGGATCAGCCCCAGTAAACGGTGATACTGTCAAAACATCGGCAGGAGCTGTATTCAATGTGCCTATCTGCAAGGTAGACCACATCAAGGACGCCATTTTTTACTTGCAGGGAAGCGGTGTCAAAACCATTGCCGCTACTGAAAAAACCGAAGAGAGCATTTACGACATTTCCCTTAACGAACCTGTAGCCATCATTATGGGAAGCGAAGACCGTGGCATCAACCCATCGGTATTGAAAATTGTAGATGCCAAAGCCAAACTGCCCATGTTCGGAACCATTGGTTCACTGAATGTTTCCGTAGCCTGTGGTGCCTTTTTATATGAAACAGTAAGACAACGTCAATAAAGAATGGAAATGGTTTTCCCATTATACCAAATTGACGCCTTTACTGATGCTGTCTTTGGCGGAAATCCGGCCTGTGTAGTCCCTTTGGAAAATTGGCTGGAAGATGCGGTACTTTTGAAAATCGCACAGGAAAATGCCGTTGCCGAAACGGCTTTCTTCATCGAAAGGAACGACCATTTTGAATTAAGGTGGTTTACCCCTGAAATTGAAATGGATTTGTGCGGACATGCCACCCTGGCAACCGCCCATGCCATTTATACACTTCGCAATTACAACAAAAGCCATATCCTGTTCAAGACTGTCAGTGGCAATCTTAGTGTGGGCGTAAACGATGGGATGTATACGCTTGAATTCCCTAGAAGAAAAGCGGTTGATGCCATTCTGCCTGAAGAAATCAAAAAAGCGCTGAACATCCAACCCAAAAAAGTATTGAAATCAAGGGATTACATTTTGGTTTATGAGCAGGAAGAAGACATCAGGAACATCGTCATCAACAGGGCCGTTTTTGACACCATTAACCTCGATCCGGGTGGTGTGGCCATAACAGCCAAAGGCAATCATTGCGATTTCGTGTCGCGGTATTTTACACCGCAATCGTCCATACTCGAAGACCCGGTAACCGGCTCCTCCCACTGCTCCCTTATACCTTATTGGAGTGACCTACTGAACAAAAAAGAAATGACTGCCATGCAATTATCCGAAAGGTCGGGAACTTTACATTGTGTAGACCAAAACGAAAGCGTACTGATCAGTGGCCAGGCCAAAACCTATTCTGTAGGAAATATTTATTTATAGCGACGGCTCGTCCTTTACTTCGTTGTTTTCCTTAAAATCATACACATAACGAATTCCACCCTGATACATTTCAGGAATAAGTATTTCCTCCGTTTCTTCCGGAGGGGGTGTATTGACAAAGTTGCCGTTTTCATCAAAATGCTTCATGAACGGATCATCTTCCGGATTAAAATCTGGTCTTTGCCAGTTGTATTGGATGTCTTTTACATAATCTGGTGTTTTGAACCGCACGGCAAATACAAATCCCGTAATCATACCGGCCAAATGTCCTTCCCATGAAATTTTATGGTCAACGTCAGGGAATACATACCACACCATTCCTCCGTATAAGACCACTACTGCCATTGACAAGGCCATCAAGCGGTAGTATTTGGTCATCAATCCCTTAAAAAAAATAAAGGAAACCAATACATAAATCAATCCGCTGGCCCCTATGTGAAACGAATCACGCCCGATAATCCAAGTGATTAATCCAGACATCAATACCCCGTAAAACAATACCTTGAGCGACACTTCGCGATAAAAATAAATCAGGGCCGTGGTCAATATAAAAAGCGGCAAGGAATTGTTGGCGATATGGCTCAGATCCCCATGAAGGAACGGACTGAAAACAACGCCCTGCAAACCAGATAAAGTTCGGGGGAAGATGCCATGACTGCCCAAATCAATATGAAAGGAACTTTCCACATAAAAAACAAACCAGATTACCGCCAACAAAAATGTCGGGATAATCCAGGTAGAAGGGGAAAATTTGAAATGATGGTAATCGTTCATTGTTTTGGTTTGGTCTAGGGTTATCAAAAATACAACCATTTCTTTTTTAATGCTATTTTGTCAGTCCAATTACCCTATTTGGCAATTTGGTAATTTGAAAATGATTAAATTTGTATGATTTCTTCTTGAGGAAAAACAAACTATTCACATCCCAAACCCAATATAATGGAAGCTCCCCTTGCCGAACGCATACGCCCGCAAAAACTGGAAGATTACATCAGCCAATCGCACCTTGTGGGGCCAAACGGTTCGCTTACCCAGCAAATTGTGAAAGGCATCATCCCATCGATGATTTTTTGGGGTTCACCCGGCACCGGAAAAACCACACTGGCACAAATCATTGCCAAGCAGAGCAACCGTCCGTTTTATGAACTCAGTGCCATCAATTCGGGGGTGAAAGACATCCGTGACGTGATAGAAAAAGCGAAAGCCAGCGGCGGTTTGTTTACAGCCAAAAACCCTATTTTATTTATCGATGAAATCCATCGGTTCAGCAAGTCACAGCAGGATTCCTTGTTGGCTGCTGTCGAAAAAGGTTGGGTGACGCTCATTGGTGCCACTACAGAAAACCCCAGTTTTGAAGTCATCCCGGCCTTATTGTCACGTTGTCAGGTGTATATATTAAACCCTTTTTCAAAAGAAGATTTATTGGCACTGCTCGCGAGGGCAGTAAAAGAAGACCAAATACTGGCTTCCAAAAAAATAAAAATCAAGGAATCTGAAGCGTTATTGCGGCTTTCGGGTGGTGACGGAAGGAAACTGTTGAATATTTTTGAACTGGTAGTCAATGCCAGCCCGGAAGGCCAGGTGACCATCACCAACGACAAGGTACTTGAATTGGTGCAACAAAATACCGTGCTGTATGACAAAACCGGCGAACAGCATTATGACATCGTTTCGGCCTTCATCAAATCAATCCGCGGCAGTGATCCGAATGGGGCCGTTTACTGGCTCGCCCGAATGATTGAAGGCGGTGAAGACGTCAAATTCATTGCACGGCGTATGCTGATTTTATCGAGCGAAGACATCGGGAATGCGAATCCTACGGCTTTCATCATGGCCAACAATACCTTTCAGGCCGTGGCCACGATTGGATATCCGGAAAGCCGAATCATTTTGAGCCAGTGTGCAGTTTATCTGGCCACCTCACCCAAAAGCAATGCCAGTTACATGGCCATCAATGAAGCGCAGGCAGTAGTCAAACAAACCGGAGATTTGCCAGTGCCCATCCATTTGCGTAATGCACCGACCAAACTCATGAAAGAACTCGGGTATGGTGATGACTATCAATATTCGCACAATTATACCAACAACTTCAGTGAACAGGAATACCTTCCGGATGCCATCAGTGCAACCGCTTTTTACAATCCGGGGAACAATTCACGTGAAAACAGTACCAGGGAATTCCTGAAGAACCGTTGGAAAGATAAATACGGCTATTAAAACTTCACATTGACCTTTTCGGAAATAAGTTTGTCGTTTTGATAATACTCGAAAAACCATTCATTGCCTTTGGGGATAAAAACACCTGAAAGATTACCCTTTACTGCGGCATAAATATCACTATTGGAAGTTTTATAGATTTTATAAATCACTTTGGGCTCTGCATTGACAAGTTGAAAACCATTGGGTATGGCCTGCGCATAAAGCATATCCGGATTAACCGTTTCAGAAACCACAGGCTTGACAGAAGGAACCTCCGCAGGTTTGGCAACAGCCATAGTTTGGACTTCGGTTATGGTTTTACCATTGTATTTATGGGCCTGCAACAATTTAAAATTGTCAAATGCTTCCCTTAAAGATTCTGCGTAGGCCGTAGCCAAATCTTTCTCTTTACTCTTGCCCATCGGGGAGGTGGCCAAGACTGTACCCCTACAGTCTTTAAGCACTACAGCCAATTTTGTAATAAAGATGCCGTTGTCCTCAATCAGGTCCAGATATAATTTGTTGCAGGCAGTATTGGAAAATTCTGCTGGTTGCGCCTCAGTAGAAAGGTAACTTTCAAAGCCATATTTCTGCATATACATTTTGGCCATCACGTTGAGTTTTGGAATAATTTTCTTCTTGGTCACCTCAAATTTATCGGGTACCAAGACATATTTGTAATCGTTGATGCTTTGCGCAGTAAGCAGATTGGAGCAGATAAACAGTAAAAAAACGACTGACTTTCTCATTATAAAATATTTTTTAATTCCAATAAATGATGGATGGATTGAACGTTTAAAGGTACTTCTTTTTTTTCAGGATTAAAAAAAACAGCACGGATTCCGAAATCGAGCGCGCCTTTTATATCAGCATCCAGACAATCACCAATCATGACAGCATTACTTTTTTGGGCGTTGGCGGCATTCAGCGCATGCTGGTAAATTTGCGGATGGGGTTTCTTCACACCTGCCATTTCAGAATTGGTGATGGTTGTAAAGTACCCATCAATCCCTGAATTTTTTATCTTTTTGAACTGTACTTCGGCAAAACCGTTGGTAATGACATGGAGTTTGTACTTTTGGTCCAGGTAGTCCAAGACTTCCTTTGCCCCGTCAAAAAGCAGGTTGTTTTCGGGTAACAGCGTGATATAATCTACAGACATCCGGTTAATTTCAGCATCAGAAACGGCATAACCCATCGCATCAAAAGAATCCCTCAAACGCTTGTAACGCAACTCTTCATGGGTCATTTTGTCCACTTGGTATAACTTCCAACAGGCTTGGTTAATGGGCGCATAAACGGAAATAAAATCTTTGGTGTTTACTAAAGGATGGTTTTCCCTGAAAATGGTTTCAAAGGCCAATTCAGAATTTTTGTCAAAATCCCAAAGCGTGTGGTCGAGGTCAAAAAAAATGTCTGTTAGTTGCGGCATGAATCAAAATATACCTTCGTCGTTAAAACTGAAAAAACCATTCTCGGTGACAATTACATGGTCAAGCACCAGTATATCCATTTGCTGACCGGCCAATTTGAGCTTTTTGGTAATTTCCCTGTCGGCTTCACTGGCTTTCAACTTCCCTGAAGGGTGATTATGGGTCAAAATTAACGAAGTTGCATTGTATTCCAATGCCTTTTTGAAAATTATTCTGGTATCGACCACTGTTCCGGTAATTCCTCCCTTTGACAGTTGCATTTTTTGGATGACCTTATTGGAATTATTCAGGTAAAGCACCCAAAATTCTTCATGAAAAAGTTCCCCGATAATGGGCTGCATGATTTCGAATACTGATTTACTGGAAGTAACCTTGTCAAAATCGAGGGCTTCCTCTGCCCTTTTCCTGCGCGACAATTCAAGGGCAGCGGTTATGGAAATGGCTTTGGCCTCACCTATTCCTTTGAATTCCATGAGTTGCTGTACCGATAATTTCCCGAGTTGATTGAGGTTGTTGTTGGCCGACGCCAGGATGCGTTGGCACAGTTGCACGGCGCTCTCGTTGCGCGAACCCGAGCCGATTAAAATGGCCAGCAGTTCAGAATCTGACAAGGCCGATTTGCCTTTGAGTAATAATTTTTCACGCGGACGGTCGTCTTCCGCCCATTGGTTGATTGGTGTGTACATGTTTTGAATGGTTTAGATAAGACAAAGTAAGTGTTTTTATCCAATTTCTCAAAACCATGCTGTCAATTACTGATTGAGGTATTGCCGTACCAATTGTAAAGTATGCCGCAATGACTTTTTGTTTTTCCAGCTTTGGTGTCCGGGAATGACATATTTGGGTTTAGGAAACCGGGCGATGGTCTTTTCAAGTGAAATTTTCCACTCCGGAACGTTGGCATCAGACAAATTACCCAAATCAGTGGCTTCGGTACTTTTTACGAAACAACCTCCGTATAAAATTTTTTCGTTTTCAAACCACACCACAATATTGTCCGGCGTATGGCCTTTTCCGGGATAATACGTTTTGAACGCATACTGTCCGACAGTAAAAACGGTGTCCTTGCGGAACGTATCTGAAGGCCTGTTTTCTGCTTTTATTTTACAGATACTGTCTGTTTTTTCAGAAGCAAAGGTTTTGACTCCTTTCTTGTTGAGGAGGTCGAATGAACCGGTCCTGTCGTCATGCGAATGCGTGGCAATGGCCAAAACCACTTCTTTGCGGTGCTTTTTTGAGATACTGTCCAATAAGGGTAACGCCTGACTGGTGTCCCAGGGGGAATCAAATAGCACCACGCCTTTTTCGGTAACCACATACATCCCATTGGCCGATATGCGGTTGCCCTTGTATTCCTTATAAGTTTGGTAGATGTAAAAATCACCCTTCAATTGCACAATTTTGAGCGACGGCAGGGTTTGTCCGGTGACAAGGTTTGAAAGGAAAAGCAACCATACATAAAATACGGTCTTCATTATTGCATCAATGCTTTAACTTCATCAAAATTGAGCCCGCCATAATTCCCTGAACTCATGAGCAATAAAGCAGATTGGTCAAAATCCTGACTGAAAAGGAAACTTTTGAAATCGGACGGATTGGTATAAATGATCAAGTCATCACGCTCAAAAGATTGGGCAATCTGGTCGTAAGTCACTTCTGAAAGTTGCTTGATTTTTACGGCATCGGGCGAATAAAACACCACAGCCACATCGGCTGCATCGAGGGCACCCTGATATTCTTTCAGGAATTCGGCGTTCAGGCTGCTGTAGGTATGCAGTTCCAAGCAGGCAATGAGTTTGCGGTCTGGATATTGGTTTTTGACGGCTTTGGTCGTGGCCGACACCTTGCTTGGGGAATGGGCGAAATCCTTGTAAGCCACTTTTCCTTTGCCTTCGGCTATTTTTTCCAATCGTTTGGAAGCGCCTTTGAAACTGGCAATCGCCTCATAAAAATCAGCTTCGTCCACGCCCATGTTCTGGCAAATCCATTTGGCACCGGCCAGGTTATTCAGGTTGTGGGCACCAAAAACTTCGATAGGCATGGCGCCTTCAGGGGTTTCCAGCATGGTGGTACCGTCAACCACCGAATACGGTGGTGTAGCATAAGGCAGCCTCCTGATGGTATTGGTGGTGGCTTCGGCTACTTTTTTTACGGTTTCATCTTCTTCATTGTAAACCAAAATACCGCCTTTGGTGATTTGGTTGACAAAAATCTCAAATTGTTCCACATAATTTTCAAACGTAGGGAATACGTTGATGTGGTCCCAGGCGATGCCCGAAAGCAGGGCTATATTGGGTTGGTAGAGGTGGAATTTCGGCCTGCGGTCAATGGGCGAAGACAAATATTCATCGCCTTCCAGTACGATAAAAT
>CAZXRX010000066.1:0-13202 GCA_964642945.1 uncultured Flavobacterium sp.
CATCTTCTGTCTAGGGGTTAATTTTCCTCCTGCCATTTTTTCTAATTAGTTTTAAAGTTAATTTAATAAATAAAATATAGTTAAAAACTAATTATCCTTTGTTACTCATTGCAGAAAGCATTCCACCGTATACATTGTTCAATGTAGAAAGGTTAGACGTTAACGACTGCATTTGATCTTTTAATTTTAAGTTGTTTTCAGCAACCTCATTGTTGATTTGTGCGTTTCTTTCAGCGCTTTGAACCTGTACGGAATACAAACTGTTCAAAGTTTCCATGTGGGAAGCTGCTTTAGTCATTTCTTCAGCATATTTCTTTTGTCCGGCCATAGCGTCAACAGTAGGAGAGATTGATTTTGCAGCACCTTCAAAGTTTTTAATGCTGTCTCCCAAACTTGCCATTAACTGAGCGTCGATTTTGGCTTCTTTAAGCATGTTGTCTAATTTTTGTGACAATAGCCCTTGTGCATCTTCTGGGTTCTCTGTTTTTACTTTTCTCGCTTTTGCTTCTCCACCTGCCAATTCAGGGTATACCAATGACCAATCCAATTCGTTGTCTACCGGTTCAAATGCAGATAATGCAAAAATTAAAGCTTCTGTTACAAGACCTATGGTAAGCATTACGTTACCTGTCAACGGACCAAGTTCAAAGTGGATGATTTTGAATAATGCTCCTACGATTACAACCGCTGCTCCCATTCCGTAAGCGAAATTCATTGCTTTTTTGCTCAATAATGCCATAATAATAAAAAATTTAGTTAGTTAAGTTAATATAATAGTTAAGTTAGTTAATTTTAAAGTTTTACTGGTTTTTTGCTATTTCCTGTGGTTTGCGTTCCCATGTAATCCTGAACAGTCCTGAAGCCAATGTAACTCCTTGCAGTATCCTGGTATTCGAAATCCCTGGTACTTACCTGAAGGAAGTAAGAAACATCTTTCCAGGAACCACCCCTTACTACTTTACGCTTGTTTGAGGTATCAGGAACATTAGGGTTCATGGAAGATACATATTCGTAAGAAGAAGCGTCATAAGAAGAATCAGTCCACTCGGCAACGTTTCCGGCCATGTTATACAAATTGTATCCATTCGGATCGTAAGATTTGGCTTCTACAGTATACAAAGACTGGTCTGCTGCGTAATCTCCACGGTTTGGTTTGAAATTGGCCATAAAACAACCCCTGTCATTTTTAGTGTAAGGACCACCCCAAGGATAGGTACCTGACTCCAGTCCGCCACGGGCAGCATATTCCCATTCTGCTTCAGTTGGCAAACGGAATGAATTGATCAAATCTCTTCCTTTTTTCTTTGATTTGATGTATGCGTTTTTGTTCAAAGTTCTCCAGGCACAAAACGCCTTGGCTTGTTTCCAGTTAACCCCTACAACAGGATAATCCCCGTAAGCCTGGTGCCAGAAATAATCGTTGTGCATTGGCTCGTTGTAAGAATAAGAGAAATCTTTAATCCAAACCGTAGTATCAGGATAAATTGGTGTCTGCTCTGTTTTGATAAAGCTTGAACGCTTACCCACTTTAGCCTTGGCCGCTTTCTGGATATCCATCCACGAATAACGGAATTTCAATTTATTTACATCAATCGTCCTCAAACCGTTATAGGCTTCGGCCGCTGGCAAATACATGGTATCCATTACTTCAACATAATACTCATCCGGGTATTTTTTGGTATCGGTAATCAATTTGATTTTTTTGTTGAGCCTTCTGCCCGCATACGGATCATCATCTGTACCAACGCTATAGTAGTTTTCATACATGTATTTGTCGTATGGAGTCATTTTAGCAGGATCCTGATCGGCAAAAGCAAAATCACCAATACTACCGGCATTTTTACCACCTTTACCAGCACCAGGTTTTACCCCAACTTCATCTGCAAGGATAGCCAAACGAACCCTGATAATAGAGTCTTTTACCCACTCCACAAACTGACGGTATTCGCTATTTGTAATTTCAGTTTCGTCCATGTAAAACGACCTTACAGTTACGGTTTTGGTAGGCGCATCCTGAACATTGGCCAAATCATCATCTGATTTACCCATGATGTAAGCCCCACCAGGAACCAAAGTCATTCCGTAAGGCTTCTCTGGATGCCATTTCTTTCCTTTAACTCCTACTAATTCACCTTTGTTTCCGGTTTTACCGCAACTCGCTAAAAGAGTTAAAACTGATGCAAATGCTATGAACTTCTTCATATAAATTTGGGTTAATTATATAATCTTATTTTTAAGGGCGTAAACCTATCTATAATTTTTGAAATAAACAATTATTCTTTCCAAAAAAAAACAAGTTCTGGCCAAAACTACAATTTAATCTGATTCAAAAAATAAATTTTGTCGATAAAATACCTAAATAATCGACGAAATGCATTTTTTTAATTTATTTGTAAGTATTTATTTATAATAATAAATTTATTCTCCTACTTGTTAAAAAAAATTACAAAATACTTTTCCGCTGGGCTTTCCACCATCTCTGAGGAAACTCCTGATTGCATGCGGCCAAGTAGTCATCATGGGTACAGGGTAATAACGTATTCTTTTTTAATTTATTGTTACTGTTGGTAAAAAAAGGAATTTCAATCCACCACCTCTCGGTTTCATTACTCTTGTAGAAAATGATTTCTTCCTCTTCAAAAGGCACAATATACTTGATGTAATCCTTTTTGCTTCTGAAAGGATACTCATTTGAACGATAATGGACACCTTCGATAAAATACCAGATGACTTGTGCCATCAGTACTGATTCGTTTTTAGAGCTATTGTGGTTAAACAAGCCCAGACAGGAGGTTTTATCGCTGATGCCGGCATAGCGCGACAAGGCACAGATTTCCTTTCCGTTAAAACCATTCGGGGCAAAATCAAGGAAATTACCACTCACCGATGATTGCACTGCGGTCATGTCGATACTGACCAAATCAGCATCCCTGAACACGGGCTCGGCTATTTCAATTTTATTGGCTATTTCACCCAGTCGGTAGGCATCAAAATACAACTTTTCAATCAAGTCAATTTCTTCCTGCGAATTGTAATAAGTCTGATAACCTACATTGCTATAGTTGAAAAGATTGTTGGGTTCTTCTACGATGATTTTCGACAAATAAGCTTCCGACAAAATACTGTTTTCCTGTTTTCCGATATCAAACTTGGCATCTACAGCCACCAAATTCACCATTTGTTCCAATGAATCATAGGCCCTGTAAAGTGCATAGGTTATATCTTGTGACCCTCCTATAATAATAGGTATGATTCTTTTCTTAATCAGCGAAGCTACAATGCTTTGTACGGCATAATAAGTATCCTCCAGGGAATTACCCGGCAAAATATCACCCAAATCAGCAATAGATTTAATCCAGTTTCCCGGAAACAAGGCGTATAATTCCCTACGGATATGCGTCAGGTCTACCGCTTCAAAATTATTTTCCTGGCCACGGTTTTCGGTTACACCAATGAGGGCAATATTGATTTTTTCTAAATCAGGAAAGGCATCCTGCGTATGAAAAACCACTTTATTCCCCAAATGCTGTGAAGAAAGCTTGCCGACGTATGCGACTATATCCTGATCGACCGGCTCGAGAAAATCAAATTCCATGGGTTATTTCTTTTTGGTGGTTGCTTTTTTGGCAGCTGTTTTTTTGGCAGGTGTTTTTTTGGCTTTGGCAGGAGTTTTCTTTTCAATCATTTCCTGTACTTGCGCCAGGGTCAGTTTTGCCGCATCGATATCCTTGCCCAGTTCAATCTTGATTTTACCTTTGGTGATGACCGAGCGTCCCCAACGTGCTTTTTCAACCTTAATGCCTTCTTCCGTCCAATGGTGGATTACTTTGTCTACCTCTTTTTGTTGTTTGTCTTCAATGAGTTCATTCAAATCAGATTGCGACAAATTATCGAAGTTGTACTTTTTGCTCACGTTGATGAACATGCCGTTCCATTTGATGAAGGGCCCGAAACGGCCTACCCCTTTTTGTATCGGAAGGTTGTCATAAGTTCCTATTGGTGCATCGGCCTGTAGTTTTTCATCAATCAGGCCTTGGGCAGTGTCCATGGTCACATCCAACGGATCCATTCCTTTTGGCAATGAAATAAACTGGCTGCCAAAGCGTACATAAGGGCCAAAACGGCCATTGTTTACTTCGATGTCTTCTCCTTTATAAGTTCCCAAAGATTTCGGAAGCAGGAACAAATTCAACACTTCTTCCAAGGTAATGCTGCCGATGTTCTGGTCCTGGCGCAAACTGGCAAACTGCTTGTTTTCATCTTCGCTGTCACCAATTTGTGCCATCGCACCATATTTACCCAAACGTACCGAAACCGGTTTGCCTGTTTTGGGGTCTTTACCCAATAGGCGTTCCCCGCTTTCACGTTCGGCATTTTTCTCCACGTCAACTACATTCGGATGGAAATGGGAATAAAAATCATTCATCATTTTGGCCCAGTCGACATTTCCTTCGGCTATTTCGTCAAAATCCTGTTCCACTTTGGCCGTGAAATTGTAATCGAGTATGGTTTCGAAGTTCTTCACCAGGAAATCATTCACGATAATCCCGATATCTGTCGGAACGAGTTTTCCTTTATCGGAACCCACATTTTCTGACAGCACCTGTGATTTTACTTCAGCATTTTTAAGGACGATTTGATTGTATTTTCTTTCCTGGCCTTCAAAATTTCCTTTTTCCACATAAGTTCGGGCTATGATGGTGGAAATGGTCGGCGCATAGGTTGACGGACGGCCGATACCCAGCTCTTCTAGTTTTTTTACCAGTGAGGCTTCCGTATAACGGCTTGGCGGACGTGAGAAACGCTCCGTGGCCGTGATGTAATTGTTGGTCAGTTTTTCACTTACTTTCAAGGCGGGCAACATGCCTTCCTGTTCGTCTTCGTCTTCGTCATTCCCTTCCAGATACACCTTAAGGAAACCTTCAAATTTGATGACTTCCCCGGTGGCTGTAAAAGTTTCTGTGTGCTTGTCGGCTTCTATTTTAACATTGGTACGCTCCAGTTCAGCATCGCTCATCTGCGAGGCCAAAGTACGTTTCCAAATCAGTTCATACAAACGGGCCTGGTCGCGTTCTACATTCACAGTATGCTTGGACATATCCGTCGGACGGATGGCCTCGTGGGCTTCCTGCGCCCCCTTGCTTTTGGTATTGAAGTTACGCGGCTTGCTGAATTCTTTTCCGTAATAACTGGAAATTTCTGCCTGTGCCGCCGACATGGCTTCCTGAGAAAGATTGACACTGTCCGTTCTCATATAGGTAATCAATCCGGCCTCATACAAACGCTGCGCAATCTGCATGGTGATACCAACCGGTAAATACAGTTTCCGGGCCGCTTCCTGTTGTAAGGTAGAAGTGGTAAATGGTGCTGCCGGTGATTTTTTTGTCGGTTTGGTTTCGAGATCGGCTACCTTGAACTGGGCACCGATGTTTTTATTCAGGAAGGCTTCGGCTTCATTCTTAGTTGCGAAGTTTTTGGGCAGTTTTGCCTTGAAGGATTTTCCGGCTTCGTTCGTAAATTCTGCCGTTACACTATAAGAGGCTTCTGATTTGAAATTTTCAATTTCCCGCTCGCGCTCTACAATCAAACGGACCGATACCGATTGTACACGTCCGGCAGAAAGACCTCCTTTTACTTTTTTCCAAAGCACCGGAGACAATTCATAACCTACCAAACGATCGAGTACACGCCTGGCCTGCTGGGCATTTACGAGGTTGTAATCGATGCCGCGCGGGTTTTCAATGGCTTTCTGTATGGCAGATTTGGTAATTTCGTGAAAAACAATCCTTTTGGTTTTTTCAGGCTGGAGTTTCAGTTCTTCCGCCAGGTGCCAGGAAATGGCTTCCCCTTCGCGGTCCTCATCGGAAGCCAGCCAGACCATTTCGGCATTTTTGGCCAGTCCTTTCAGTTTGGTGACCAGGGCTTTTTTGTCGGCAGAAACTTCGTATCTGGGCTTGAACCCGTTGGCCACGTCTACTCCTATTTCCCTGGATGGCAGGTCAGCAATATGCCCATAACTCGATTCGACCTGATAGTCTGCACCCAGAAATTTTTCAATGGTTTTTGCTTTTGCAGGTGACTCAACAATTACTAAATTCTTTGCCATTTGGGAGGTTGTTTGTTATAATTTGTATGGTATGACCCCAAGGTCTGAAGTGGCAAAAGTATTTAATTTTTTTAGATTTTGGGTTTTTGTGGATTTTTTTAATTTTCGGGAAAGCAGGCCTTCTGTAAAAATATCTGGTTTTTGTACCTAATAAAAGAATGTTAAACATTAACTGACATCTTGTCAGATTTTGTATTTTAGTACTATCTTTGTAGTCCTGATTGAACCGAAAATTTTGTATGGAAAAGGAAATAGACGAAAAAATACAAGGCCAAAGCCTGGTCCATGACAACAAACCCGAAAACACCAAAAAACTCTACATTGAAAGTTATGGCTGTGCGATGAATTTCTCCGACAGTGAAATTGTAGCCTCCATCCTTTCAGACCAAGGCTACAATACCACCCAGATATTGGAAGAAGCCGATCTTGTATTGGTAAACACCTGCTCCATCCGTGACAAAGCCGAACAAACCGTGCGCAAAAGGCTGGAGAAATACAATGCGGTAAAACGTGTCAATCCCAAAATGAAAGTGGGCGTGTTGGGTTGTATGGCAGAAAGATTAAAGGAGAAATTCCTCGACGAAGAAAAAATAGTAGACATGGTCGTCGGGCCTGACGCCTACAAGGATTTACCGAATTTATTGGCAGAAGTCGAAGACGGACGCGACGCCATCAACGTCATTTTATCGAAAGAAGAAACCTATGGCGATATTTCGCCGGTGCGCCTCAACAGCAACGGGGTTTCTGCCTTTGTCTCCATTACGCGTGGCTGCGACAACATGTGTACGTTTTGTGTTGTGCCTTTTACACGCGGACGGGAACGCAGCCGCGAACCGCAAAGTATTATGGGTGAAATCGAAACCTTATGGAAACAGGGTTACAAGGAAATCACATTGCTCGGCCAAAATGTGGACAGTTACCTTTGGTATGGCGGCGGATTGAAAAAAGATTTCGACAAAGCGTCTGAAATGCAGCAAGCCACAGCAGTCCGGTTTGAACATTTACTCGATATGGTTGCAACAGCCTTCCCAAAAATGCGCATCCGGTTTTCCACCTCGAACCCTCAAGACATGCACGAACCAGTGCTGCACGTGATTGCCAAACACCCGAACATCTGCAAACACATCCACCTGCCCGTACAATCCGGCAGCGACCGTATATTAAAGGAGATGAACCGTTTGCATACCAGGGAAGAATATATGGCCCTGATTGACAAGATTTACAGCATTATCCCCGAAATTTCGCTGACGCAGGACATGATAGCCGGTTTTCCGACCGAAACCGAAGCAGACCACCAAGACACCCTGTCATTGATGGAATACGTAAAATACAGTTTCGGTTATATGTATGCCTATTCGGAACGTCCGGGCACACTGGCCGGAAGAAAAATGGAAGACGACGTGCCGGAAACCACCAAACTGCGCCGTTTGCAGGAAATCGTCGATTTGCAACGCCGTCACAGCGGAATAAGAACGAAAGCGTTTTTAGGAAAAACAGTAGAAGTACTCGTGGAAAAAACCTCGAAGAAATCTGAAAATGATTTGTCCGGAAGAAATTCCCAAAGCATCATGGTCGTCTTCCCGAAAGGACACTATAAAATTGGCGATTTCGTCAACGTAAAAATCACAGATTGCACCAGCGGAACGCTCATAGGTGAAGCCGTCGGTTATTCTGAAATGCACCAATAAATAGTTTCAAATTATATGGAAACAGTACAAAGCATCAAGCAACGGTTTGAAATCATCGGGAACGACCCCAAACTCAACCGTGCGGTGGAAAAAGCCATACAGGTGGCACCAACCGATATTTCGGTATTGGTTACTGGTGAAAGTGGGGTTGGTAAGGAAAGCATCCCAAAAATCATCCATTCCCTCTCACACCGCAAACACGGAAAATACATTGCGGTAAACTGCGGTGCCATCCCCGAAGGCACCATTGACAGTGAGCTTTTCGGCCATGAAAAAGGTTCTTTTACCGGAGCCAACAATGCCCGTGACGGTTATTTTGAAGTGGCCAACGGCGGAACGATTTTTCTCGATGAAGTAGGCGAATTGCCCCTGACCACCCAGGTCCGTTTGCTGCGTGTGCTCGAAAACGGCGAATTCATCAAAGTAGGTTCCTCACAGGTTCAGAAAACCAATGTGAGGATTGTGGCCGCGACCAACGTAAATATGTTTGACGCGATAGAAAAAGGCAAATTCCGTGAAGATTTGTTTTACAGACTAAGTACAGTAGACATCATGCTGCCGCCCCTGCGCGAACGGAAAGACGACATTCATTTGCTGTTCCGGAAATTTGCGGCCGATTTTGCCCACAAATACAAAATGCCTCCCATCAAACTCGAAGACGACGCCATCCATTTGTTGTTGAAATATCGGTGGAGTGGCAACATCCGCCAATTACGGAACATTGCCGAACAGATTTCGGTGCTCGAAACCAACCGCAACATATCTGCCACCACACTTAATTCTTACCTGCCACAGGAAGGCAGCAATTTGCCGTCGGTCATCAAGGACAAAAAAGGCGAGAGCGATTTTGCCACCGAAAGAGACATCTTATACAAGGTGCTGTTTGACATGAAAAGCGACCTGAACGACCTGAAAAAACTCACCCTGGAGCTGATGAAAAACGGCGCCAAAGCACAAGACATTAATCCGGGATTGATCAAGAAAATCTACGGCAAACCCGAAGAAGCCGAAACCCATTTTGAAGAAGAACCGCGGTTGAATGTGATTCCTCAGAACAATCCGACTGTGGAACAGGAAGAATTCGACGATGAAGAAGACGATTCCAACTACCTTTTTGCGGAAACGGTAGAGGAAGAAGAAGTACTGAAACTGGAGCAGAAAGAAATCGAACTCATCAAAAAATCATTGGAACGCCACAAAGGAAAACGCAAGGCCGCAGCCGATGAATTGGGTATTTCAGAACGCACCCTGTACAGAAAAATCAAACAATTTGATTTGTAAAAAGTTTTTTTGTTATTTTTACAAAACCCTAAATCATTAATAATGAAAAAACTACTCTTTTTCCTGTTGATGGCCTGCACTATGGTTTCCTGCTCAGACAACGAGCAAACCACTACTGCCGATGCCGCCCCATTGTTACAAAAAGTTATTTTTAACGCCAATTCGTCGAACGAAAACCAAAGACATTGGGATTTCAATGAAAACGGAAAGTTAGCCCAAATCGCCAATGGAGATGGCACTGTCTTGTACACCTTTGACTATGATGGCAATGGCAGGGTAAGCCATTCTACCCGGCGCAATGCCAACGGAACGCTGTCTGACTTTAATTTTACCTACAACCCTGACGGAAGCGTGGCTACACTCAACGGTACTGCCTTGCAGTTTGACGCAGGTCTTGGGGCCTTTTATTTTGGCGACCTTAACACCAGCTACAGGATGTTCAAATTAGACAGCAACGGACTGCTCACTTATAACAAATCTGGGTTTGTAGAAACAGAAAACGGCATACCGTATCCTTTCACCGTCAGCCAGGCTTACGTTACTTATGCCGAAAACAACCTGAAAGGACAAAGTTTCCACAACGGCACCTTTGCGGGCTTTGAACACGACAGCCACATCAATCCTTTGCGCGAAGCAACCATAGCCGCATTCAGGGCCTATGCTGTTACTGATTACAATGAAGAATGGCTGAACAGTTTTGCGGTTTCCGCCAATAATGTCAACCGCAAAAATTATCCTTCTGAATACTACATCCACGAAGAATATGTTTACCAATTCAATGCGCAAGGCTTTCCGGTATCAGCCACAATGAATTTTTATGACCACAACCAACTCGATTTTTCGGCAGTCAAAACTTTATACTATTACCAAGGCATATAATTCCGTAAAAAAGGATACTTTTGCCTTTTATCCATGATATGAAATACACCAAATACCTGCTGGTTTTATTGATAGCCTTCACCTTCAACGGTTGCTCGGTTTACAATTTTACCGGAACCGGAAAAATAGACGCCAAAACCTTTCAGGTGAATTACTTCCTGAACAATGCCGAGCTGATCGAACCCGGAATTGACCGTTCGTTTACTTTGGCCTTACAGGATTTGATACAAAACCAGACCAATCTGAACCTGGTCAGTTCCAGCGGCGATTTGGTTTACGATGGGGAAATCGTGGAATACCGCATCACCCCAATGACCGCCACCGCAGACCAGCGTGCCGCACAGAACAGATTGACCATGACAGTCAATGTGCGTTTTACCAACAAAAAGAAGCCGGCTGATGATTTTGAAAAACGATTCTCCTTTTATTATGATTATGATGGCAATTCCCAATTGGTAGGAAGTTTGCTGACCACGGCACTAAAAGAACTTTTTGAACGCATCACACAGGACATCTTCAACGAGTCATTGGCCAAATGGTAATTTAGTTTGCAATGAACCTGACCGATTATACTTATCTGATCAACAAACCCGACGCCATCAACGAGCGCCATAACACTTCTTTGGAAAAAATCATCGAGGAGTTTCCGTATTTTCAAAGTGCACGGGTGCTGCGGTTAAAACATTTGTACAACCAGGACAGCTTCAAATACAATTATGCCCTCAAGGTAGCGGCAGCCTTTACGACAGACCGCAGCATATTGTTTGACTTTATCACCTCAGAAAATTTTACAACCGTACAGAACGGATTGTACGACCAAAAAGTAGCCGAACTGCTCAACATGGATGTGATAGGCAGCGAACACGTGGTTTATGAAGTCCAGACTGCTCCAACTGTCAACACACTCGAACAATCCATCTTATCTTCCATAAAAGAATCCAGTCCGGAAGCACCAACCCCAAACCCAACACCTATCCCTGCAGAAAGACTGGAATTGGGCAAACCGTTGCCTTTTTCAGAAAATGAAAAACATTCTTTCCAGGAATGGTTGCAGTTGTCACGATTCAAACCCATAGAAAGGAAGAAAACCACCCTCGAGGAAGAAGAAAGAAAGAAAAAACTTGCAATTATCGATAAATTCATTGAGGCCAACCCCAAAATTCCGCCCATAAACAAAGATAGTGTGGCAACGGCCCCAACTCCTGTAATCGAAGACAAATCGTACCTGATGACTGAAACTTTGGCCAAAGTTTATCTCGAACAAAAAAAATATTCGAAGGCAATTCAGGCATATGAAATTTTAATTTTGAAATATCCAGAAAAAAGTAGTTTCTTTGCAGACCGAATTTCAGATATAAAGAATTTACAACAAAACAATAATAGTTAAAACAAATGGAAACTTTTTCAATCTTTTTAGTATTAATAACGATCGTTTGCTTCTTATTAATCATTGTAATCATGGTACAAAACCCTAAAGGCGGCGGTTTGGATTCTTCCATTGGCGGTTCTCAAATGTTGGGTGGCGTACAGAAAACAAGCGATTTCCTTGATAAAAGCACCTGGACACTGGCTACTTTGCTAATCGTTTTGGTCTTGCTTTCAAGCCTTAGCTTTACAGGAAGCCTGAATGATAACAGCTCTAAAGTATTGGATGACACCACTACACCGGCGCAAACCGAAACACCAAAAGCAGCTCCGGTAAAAAATACTGACCAAGGTACAGCCCAACCAGCTGCAGCACCTGCCACTGAAGCGGCAAAACCTGCTGACGGTACTGCAACCCCAGAGAAAAAATAATCATTTCTGAATACCATTTAAATCCCGAGTTACTTCGGGATTTTTTTTTGACCCGACAACAGAAACTCATTGGCTGAAAAAATGTCAGTTTTATACAAATGGCATAATTTCTGACTGCTTCAGACCGACAACAAAAATTAAAAAACCTAAATTATATAACCATGGCATTAAACATTAAACCGATTGCCGGCACCAACAACAGGATTATTATTGAGCCGGCTGAAGCCGAAACCAAAACGGCCACAGGGATAATCATTCCTGATACAGCGAAAGAAAAACCTCAAAAAGGGACTGTAGTAGCAGTTGGGGATGATGTAAAAGATGAAAAACCAACCTTAAAAGTAGGTGACATCGTGATTTTCGGGAAATATTCAGGAACAGAACTGAAATGGGATGGTCACGATTACCTGATTATGAAAGAGAACGAAGTTTACGGAATAATTAAATAATAAGCAAAATGGCAAAAGACATAAAATTTGATATTGAAGCACGCGACGGATTAAAACGCGGCGTTGATGCTTTGGCTAATGCGGTCAAAGTGACACTCGGACCAAAAGGACGCAATGTAATCATTGGGAAATCATTTGGCGGACCTACCGTTACCAAAGATGGGGTTACCGTAGCCAAGGAAATCGAATTGAAAGATGCCCTTGAAAACATGGGGGCTCAAATGGTCAAGGAAGTCGCTTCCAAAACCAATGACCTGGCCGGTGACGGAACTACAACAGCTACCGTTTTGGCACAAGCTATTGTAAAGGAAGGTTTGAAAAACGTGGCCGCTGGCGCCAATCCGATGGATTTGAAACGCGGTATCGACAAAGCCGTAGAGGCCATAGTAGCCGACTTGGGCAAACAGGCCAAAGTGGTAGGAAGTGATTCCGAGAAAATCAAACAGATTGCCTCGATTTCTGCCAACAACGACGAAGTAATTGGCGATTTGATTGCCACCGCTTTCGGAAAAGTGGGCAAAGAAGGTGTCATCACCGTTGAGGAAGCCAAAGGCACCGACACCTATGTAGATGTAGTGGAAGGCATGCAGTTTGACCGTGGTTATTTATCGCCTTACTTCGTGACCAACCCAGAAAAAATGAATGTGGAGCTCGAAAATCCTTACATCCTTTTATACGACAAAAAAGTATCTTCACTCAAAGAACTGCTTCCCGTTTTGGAACCTGTGGCACAATCAGGAAAACCGTTATTGATTATTGCCGAAGATGTAGACGGGGAAGCCCTATCTACCCTTGTCGTTAATAAATTGCGTGGGGCACTGAAAATTGCCGCAGTAAAAGCACCAGGTTTTGGTGACCGAAGAAAAGCCATGCTGGAAGACATCGCCATCCTGACCGGAGGAACCGTAATTGCGGAAGAAAGCGGCTACACACTCGAAAACGCTACCCTGGAAATGCTCGGAACAGCCGAAAAAATCGCCATTGACAAAGACAATACCACCA
>CAZXRX010000067.1:0-13159 GCA_964642945.1 uncultured Flavobacterium sp.
TCCTGTCTTCAGGATTACTCCGCTGCGCTACGTGATCCTGAAGGGGGAAAAGGGGAAGCATTTAAAACAAAAAAAACCATCAAGCGAGCTTGGTGTTAGGAAGTAGTTGTTAATAGATGTTGCAGGATTTTGCTTCGTTGCACTACGCAACATCCGTAAGGGTGAACCCTTACTCAAGCATTTAAACCAAAAAACCATCAGGCGAGCTTGGTGTTAGGAAGTAGTTGTTAATGGATGTTGCAGGATTTTGCTTCGTTGCACTACGCAACATCCGTAAGGGTGAACCTTTACCCAAGCATTTATTACCAGTTTTCCCTTCTTCAGGATTACTCCGCTGCGCTACGTGATCCTGAAGGGGGAAAACTGTAAGCATTTAAAACAAAAAAAACCATCAAGCGAGCTTGTGGTTTTTTTCTTTTTTAAATGCTTGTGGGGAGAGCAGGATTCGAACCTGCGAAGGTTTCCCAGCAGATTTACAGTCTGCCCTCGTTGGCCGCTTGAGTATCTCCCCGTGGCCATAACCGGTGCAAATATAAAAACTGTTTTACTGTTTGCCAACTAAAATGTGACTTAATTGGATAATTAATTTCAATGTTTTGAAAATGAATAAAATAAAAAAATCTCCACTAGGGAGATTTTTTTATTTTAGCCTTAAACCACTATTAAGATGCAGATAAAAGCTCAGCTACTTTTGCTTTAAGTTCAGCTCCTCTTAAGTCTTTGGCAACAATTTTGCCTTTGCTGTCCAACAAAAAGGTGGTAGGAATCTGTTCTATATTGTATTGCAGGGCAATTGGATCATTGAATTCCTTTAAATTGGAAACCTGTGCCCAAGTCAGTTTGTCCTTGGCAATGGCTTCTTTCCATTTGGCAGCGTCTTTATCCAAAGAAACCCCGATAATGTTAAGTCCTTTGGCATGAAACTCGTTATAAAGTGCCACTACTGCTGGGTTTTCTTTGCGACATGGTCCGCACCAGGAGGCCCAGAAATCGATTACGGTTACTTTCCCTAAAGATTGTTTTAAAGAAACAACAGTTCCATCAGGGTTTTTGGCAGAAAAATCAGGGGCCATTTCACCCACTTTCACGGCAAGCGGTTTTGCTGCTGGCTTGTTTTGCATTTTATCAATCTGGTCAAGTTGTTCCTTGATTCTCTTGGCACTTTTGGTGCTTTTTAATGAACTATCAAAGCTGTCGTAAAGTTTTCTTACTTTTTTGGCATCAAAATCAGGATACCTGAACATTTCCATAACCATCAGGATAGAGATGAATGATTTTGGGTGGGTTTCAGGATATTTTAACATCATGTCTTTCAATCCTTTCTGAATATCGCTGTTTTGTTTGATGAGTTTGTTCATGGTAACGGTATCGTTTTTTTGCTGGGCATTGGTAAACGCTTCCATGTTTTTCTTTTGGAAATCCATCATCTTTTTTTGGATTTTCTTTGCTTCGTTGTTGAATTTCTGGAATTCGTCGTTATTGTATGTACCAGAAATGATTGAATTGTTGATGGAATCTTTCTTTACTTCAACCTTTATTTCATCATTTTCTACAATTACAGGAAATCCGCCGTTATAATCAGGAAACGAAAGGGCATACATGGAAGGTTCCTTGATTTTGCCTTTAAATTCAAACTTACCATCTTTAACCTTTACGGTATCTACTGCTACCATCATCGTCCCGGATTCGTCCTGAGCCTGAAGGATTACGGTTTTGCCATCTTCCATACCTTTGGCAGTACCGCTGATAAGAAATTCTCCTTTTTTCACTTTACTGCACGATACAATGGCTGAGATTACGAAAGCAAATAAAATTATTCTTTTTCCGATGTTCTTGATTTCAACTTTATTCATCTTGTTCTTTTAAATTAAATTTTGGCAAAAGTAATAAATTTAGTGATTGCCAAACTATTATTTAATATTTGTTTTGGATAATTCACTACAAGGTTAATTTTTTCAAATACCGGCCTGTTTTAATATTATATACCTAAATTTGCTTATTAAAAATAAGAGCATGTTAAAAAAAGTGGGTTTATTGGTGAATATGTTGTGCTGTAGTTTTGCCTTCAGTCAATTGGTAATTAATGAGGTAGATGCCGACACACCGAGTACAGATGTCCTGGAGTTTATTGAATTAAAATCTGTCACACCCAATTTTCAGCTTGACGGCTATGTGCTTGTTTTTTACAACGGTCTCACCAACGGGACTGGTAACCTAAGCTATTTTGCTTATGACCTTGACGGATATGTCACAGATGTGAATGGGATTATCCATTTTGGTAATCCGCAGGTTTCTCCGGCACCAATTGGCATTATACCGGCTGCAACCATCCAAAATGGGCCTGATGTGGTGGCTGTTTACCAGGGCAATGCTTCTGATTTTCCTTTGGATACACCGGCACATACCACGGGTTATATTAACGGATTGGCCTACAGCAACAGCAATACCATACAACCGACTACTTTAATGGGAATACTGGGTATTACAGTCTGTACCAATGAAAATGCCACTTCTGCTGCCGCAACCAAATCAATACAACGCAATAATGATGGCACCTACACGGTTGCGACACCTACACCCGGAACCAACAATGACGGTAGTGGGGTAGTGCTCAACTACATTACCCTGACCCCATCTGTCAGTAGTATCACCGAAGGCGAAACACTTACCATTACCTTTACCACAGCCTCCCCGGTTAGTGGTACCCCCCTCAATATTAACCTCTCCCTTGCCAACGGAAGTTTCAACAGCAGTGATTTTTCCGGCTCATTGGCTACTTCAATACCTGTTGGGCAAAATACTGTAAATAAAGTTTTTACAATAACAGATGATACCCTAAACGAAGGCGATGAAGAAATGATTATAAAGGTTACGGCGGTACAGAACGGGTATGCGCTTGTCACCAACAATATTGTTTTACGGGTACATGACAACGACTTTATCGTACAGCCCTGGGGCACGCCATTGGCGCCTACTTATGGCGTAGTCACCCCAACCACTCCAGCAGGTTATTACAGTTCACTGGAAGGATTGTCTGGGGCTGCACTTAAACAAGCTTTGCAAAACATTATAGCCAATCCGGCTGTGGTGCATGCCCATAATTATGGTGACGTGAATACTATTTTGCAGATTTCAGACCAGAATCCGGCCAACAGCGGACAGGTTTGGCTGATGTATGTGGAGCATCCGATTTCAAAAATAGACATCCAGACCGGAAGCAGCAATATCGGCGTTTGGAACCGCGAGCATATTTGGCCCCAATCACGTGGCGGATTTGCCGATGCGACTTCTTCAACGCCAGACGGCATTAACGTTTGGTTGGCTGGCAGTCCCGATGATATTACAGCCGGGCACGGTGATGCACACCACATCAGGGCTGAGGACGGGGCGGAAAACAGCTTGCGCAGCAACCGTGATTATGGCACTGATTACAATGGTCCTGCAGGAAATGCCGGAAGCTGGAAAGGCGATGTATCGCGTGCTTTGTTCTACATGGCGGTACGTTATAACGGGTTGAACCTTGTAAATGGCAATCCTGCCGACAATATTGTGGGGCAGATGGGCGATTTGTCATCATTATTACTTTGGAATCATTCCGATCCGAGGGACGATTTTGAAATGAACCGCAACAATTACATTTATACCTGGCAAAACAACCGAAATCCTTTTATCGATTATCCTGACCTGGCCGATTTTATCTGGGGAACCCGGGTAGGGGAACAATGGTTTGCCTCCCTTTCAACACCAGTATTTGCAGACAGTAATGTAGTGGTTTATCCGAACCCCTCCAAAGCAGGTTTTACCATTGCCGGACTTCACAGCCAGGCCATGGTTGAAGTATACAACAGTTTGGGGGCCAAAGTATATGAAACGACTTTTACCGACCAAATTTTTGTCGATCAACATTGGGTATCAGGGATGTATTTTGCCAAAATAACCGCCGAAGGTAAAAGCGTGGTAAAGAAAATTCTGGTACAATAATCTCAGCTTTCTTTTAGTCGGATTGATACGGAGTTGCTTGTAATACAATCGTATTTATAAAACACGTTTCACTATTTCCCATTCCTCCAGCTTCTGCGCAAATGATTTACCTGCGTTGGCCGGACTGGTTGACGGCAGTGTAATCAAGCTATACTTTTCGTCAATTTTGACATGTCTTTTGAAAAACTGGGCGGCTTTCTGACCGTTGAAAAAAACATGGGTAATGTGGGGGTGAACCTCAAAGAAATCGGAAAAATCATTGGGAACTTCTTCTATTATGGCACTGTCAAGGCTTCCGGGCCTGAAGCAGGCCTGTAGTACATCCCACAAAGCAATATGGTGGTGGAGCAGGAGTTTTTTCCTGATGTCATAATCTGTAGAAAAAGGGCTGTCAAATAGCGCAAACAAAATCTTCCAGAAATGATTCTGCGGATGCCCGTAATACTGCTGTTTCTCTAATGATTGTACGCCCGGCATGGTACCCAATACCAATATTTTTGCATTTTGATTGGCTATAAAAGGAAAAGAGTAGACTTTCATGGTTATTTTTTACAATATGCTTTCGCCAAAAGTCAACAAATTGTGGTCGGGGTCAAGTAACGAAAACTCTTTTTGTCCCCATGGTTTTGCTTCAAGAAATCCGTTCGGATGGATGCGTGTTTTGTTATCGAGCAGGGTTTGGTAATAATTTTCGATGGTATTGGTACGCAGGTATACCTGTCCGTAATTTTGTTTGGGGTCAAGGTCCCTGAATTCGAAAAAATGCAGTTGAATGCCGTCTTTTTCAAGCATCAGGTAACCCGGATAGTCGTTGTCGCCAAAAATCCTGAAGCCCAGTTGTTCCACATAATACCTTTGGGTGGCGGTTTTGTTGCGCATGGGCAGTTTAGGATGCACGGCTGTTAGCATGGTCTTCGAAAAGTTCTTTTAGGGGTGAAATTTATTCTACAATGATTTTTTTTGTGGTTTTGCTTATGTTGGTGATAATTTCCACGAGATAGATTCCTTTAGAAAAGGCGCTTACATCAATAGTTTCAGATGAAGTTTCAACTAACAATTGACCCAGGGAATTGTATAGACGTACCCTTTCCAATTGGGTATCCTGTGGCAGCCTGATGGTGAACATTTGCGATGCCGGATTGGGAAAGAGGGCGAAATCATCTTCTGTAAAATGATTGGAAGATAGCAATTGTGTAATATCATATATGCGAACCTGTCCTGCATTGGTACCATTCGTTGCATTATAGGGCGAGCCAACAACCAAGGTATTCCCGTCTGTAGACAAAGCCACGCTCATGCCGCAATTGTCGCCGGCACTCTGTCCGTTGATATCGATACCGCGTTGTTGCCAGGTACCGGCCACAAACTTGAAAATCCGCACGTGTCCAGACCCGGTTCCGTTACCGGCATTCATGTTGGCACCAATGGCCAATACTGTTCCGTCTCCAGACAATGAAACACTCCTTCCTGAACTGTCACCTGTTGCTTCCCCATTAATCGTACTTCCTTGTTGTGTCCAAACCCCTGAAATGTTCCTGAATACTTTTACATACCCACAATTTACTGTCGTCCCATTACCAATGGCACCTACAGCTACGGTATTTCCGTCGGATGATAATGAAACGCTGTAACCGGAAATTTCATTGGCATTGTTACCCCTTATATCGGTGCCTTCCTGGGTCCAGACTCCGCCAATGTTCCTGTAAATGCGCACCCTTCCGGAATAACCTCCATTAAGGGAATTGTAGGGTGAACCCACCGCCACCACATTTCCATCAGCTGAAATGGAGACACTGCGCCCGAAAGCGTCATAGAACCATCCATTGATTTCGGAACCAATCTGTTGCCAACTGTTTCCGACCAGTTTGTATACCTTCACTATACCGGAGTCGTTGCCATTGTTGGTGTTGTATGGTGATCCGATAACAACTGAAGTACCATCCGATGCCAATGCTACGCTCCAACCCGAACGGTCACCATAGCTTTGCCCGTCAATGTCATTGCCTTGTTGTGTCCAGGTGCCCGATAAGTTTTTATATACACGTACATGGCCTGTATGATTGTTGTTCTCTGTGGCCCCTATGGCTACTGTACTGCCGTCTGAAGACAATGAAACACTGTAACCGGATTGATTTCCGGCGGCTTCCCCATTGATAGTGGCACCCAGTTGTATCCAGGCACCGGCTGTTTTTTGATATATTCTTACACAACCAGCGTCCGTTCCGCTGTTGTCATTCAGGTTGGCTCCCACAGCCACCACATTGCCATCGGCTGAGGCAGCTACACTGAAACCGGTATTATCGCCGGGCAATTGGCCGTTGATATCGCTTCCAATCTGTGTTTGGGACCATATACTGATAGGAAACAATAGGAGTGATTGTACTATTTTTTTCATTAGGTGTAGTTTTAACCCAAAATTAAGCAATTATTGTTTGAAAGCCAAGGAGTTGCCTTAATATTGTGTTTGCATAAACCCATTTTTTTGTGGTTATCAATACAGGGCAATCTTGGGTTGCGGTCAACAGTATTATTGGTATTTACCGAAGTGGTTGATCCATTTTTGGTTTTTGAAGAGGGTCGAATGGGATATTTTGCCCTTGAAAGTCGGGTCAATACGCGAGAGGACTTTTTCAAGGCTTTCAAAAATGGCAATCGGGATTTTGTTGCTGATGGTGATTTTCCTGATGACACTCAGGTCAATGTCAATATCAAAAGTGGCTTCCTGCGGCATGTCGGAAGTGACAATGATGCGGTATTCGTTTTCGGGCCTAAAAGGAATCCTTTTGAAAAACGGAAGCTCATCCGTTTGAAAGGCCGAAAGTTCATTGAGACTTTTGTATACTGCTTTTCCGTGGATTACTTCCGGCATCCGATCCAGTATTTCAAACAACCTGCCTGGACTGAATTCGATACAACAACCCGCCGTACCGTTGGCGAAAGCATTCCAGTGGTGAACCGTTTCGCTCTTGTGCGTCAGACAGAGCGCATAAATACTGTTGGAGTTGCTTTTTTTTCGGTAAAATTCCATGGTTTCACGGTCGTTGTAATCTTCCCAGAAATTGGGGTTGACCAAGGTCAGTTTCCTGCGTTGCAATAAATCAATCAGGAACGGGATGGTGGTAAAGCGGTTGAGTTTTACAATATTTTCTGTCGGCATACGGTTTTGGGTTAATACGGATATTTATCTCGTTGACATCATTTAAGGCGAAGTTAATCAAAATTTGTTTCCGTCAGAAATTCCTGATTGCCGTTACCGGAAATAAAAAAACCGCAGACATAAGTTTGCGGTTGATATCATGTGATGGAAAAAATACTAATTAAAATGCTTCATGATGAACAATGCCAGGTTTTCATCACTCATTTTGTTGGAAGTACTTTCTGTAGACACCGCATTTTTATATTGTGGCGTATCGGCCAGGAATTTCATGAATTGTTCCTGTGCCTGTCCGGTTCCCGTGATGTGGATTTCGTCAATATTGGGCATTAAAGCGGCAATTTCCTTGAAGAATTTATGGGTAAGACCAATTTCGTGGTTGTTTGCCGTTTTTTCATTCGAATTGTGGTCAGCCCCTAAATTGTTCACATGCCCAAGCAATGTGAATTCCTTACTTTCCGAATCTTTTTTCCCTACGATGGCCGCATGATGCGAATCCATCCAAACCCCAAACTGTTTTTTGTTTTTATCAGACATAATTTTTTACTTTTTTTAAAGGTAGGTGTTTCCCAACGGCCAGGACGGATTTTGGGTTAAGTTTGTGATTGGACGGAAAGCAGCTCGATTTTCATACAGGCTGTTTTACAGTTCAGCAATAGAACTTTTTGGCAAAATTATGTAATACACTCCCATTTTTATTTGATGAAATTTGTACCAAATTAAAAACCAAAATCATGAAACTGCTTATCATTCTTACCTCGCACAGCCAGCTCGGCGAAACACAATTGGGCAACGCCGAAGGCAAAACCGGCTTCTGGATTGAAGAATTTGCCACGCCGTATTATCTTTTCAAAAAAGAAGGTTATGACATCACACTTGCTTCACCTAAAGGAGGTCAACCGCCCATTGATCCTAAAAGTGACGCACCCGACAGCCAGACGCCATCGGTTATTCAATATAAAAATGACACTGCCCTCTTGGAGCAAATGGCCCACACACATCAACTTGCCGAAATCAATCCTGACGATTTTGACGCTGTATTTTATCCTGGTGGGCACGGCCCTTTGTGGGATTTGACTTCAGATGAAAATTCCATTGCACTTATACAAAATTTCCGGAAAGCAAAAAAGCCAGTGGCGGCAGTTTGCCATGCACCGGCAGTGTTGTTGCATGTGAAAGAAGAAGATGGTAATTTGATGCTCAAAGGCAAAAACGTAACCGGCTATTCGAATACTGAGGAAGAAGCGGCCCAATTGACCAAAGTGGTGCCGTTTTTACTGGAAGACCAGCTCAAAATGAAAGGGGCACACTATTCCAAAGTGGATGATTTTGCGCCACACACCGTAACAGATGGCTTGCTGATTACCGGACAAAACCCGGCCTCATCTGAAGGCGTCGCCAAAGAACTCATCAAGATATTAAACGGATAAGACAGGAATCGCTATAAATCTAACTAGTCTAATAAGTCTAACCAGTCTGAACTACTTTCCGATACAGAAATTGGCAAAAATATTCCCCAACAATTCATCGTTGGTGACTTCGCCCGTGATTTCGCCGAAATAATACAGGGCCTGCCTGATGTCAATCGCCATAAGGTCTGACGGCAGGTTGGTTTGTAGTCCGAATTTTACTTTCTGGATTTCTTCCAGCGCTTTCAAAAGGGAATCATAGTGGCGTGTATTGGTCACGATGGTTTCGTTGTTGCGCAGCGCACCGGTATTGACAAAGGAGAGCAATTGATTGGTCAGGGTATCAATGCCTTCATTGTGCTTGGCACTTATCAGCAAAACGTTTTCGATTTCCAAATCCAGCGCTTGGCTTTCGGCTGTCGTTAACTTATCTGCCTTGTTGCCAATCACTACCAACGGTTTTAACGGAAACTGGTTCCTTATTTTTTCAATTTCGGTTTTCAGTTCCCTGCGCTGTTCCGGGGTGGTTACCATGCTGGCGTCCATCAGGTACAACACCACCTGAGCCTGTTCTATCTTTTCAAAGGTTTTTTTGATGCCGATACTTTCCACCACATCTTTGGTATCGCGTATGCCCGCGGTATCAATAAAACGGAACCCAATACCGCCGATGACCAATTCATCTTCAATAGTATCGCGGGTCGTTCCGGCAATGTCAGAGACTATGGCCCGTTCTTCGTTGAGCAGGGCATTGAGCAGGGTAGATTTGCCTACGTTCGGTTCGCCCACAATCGCTACGGGTATGCCGTTTTTGATGACATTTCCTACGGCAAATGAATCGATCAGGCGTTTCAATACAAATTCAATGCGGTTCAGCAAGGCTTCAAACTGGGTGCGGTCGGCAAAGGCCACATCTTCTTCTGCAAAATCAAGTTCGAGTTCAATAAGTGAGGCGAAGTTCAACAATTCTTCGCGTAATTTGGCAATTTCGTTGCTGAATCCGCCACGCATCTGCTGCATGGCAATCTGGTGGCTGGCCTCGTTGTCAGAGGCAATCAGGTCGGCCACGGCTTCTGCCTGTGATAAATCAAGTTTGCCGTTCAGAAAAGCACGAAGCGTAAATTCGCCTGCCTGCGCCATTCTACATCCTTTCCGGAGCAACAACTGGATGATTTGCTGCTGGATAAAAGTAGAACCATGGCACGAAATTTCCACCACGTTTTCACCCGTATAAGAATTCGGCCCCTTGAAAAGCGACAGTAGCACCTGATCGTAGGTTTTGTCTTCATCCACAATATGGCCAAGGTGTATGGTATGGGTTTTTTGTTGGGTAAGGTCTTTGCCCGAAACCGATTGGAATACTTTGGCCGCAATGTTTATGGCATCCAATCCTGACATACGGATAATGGCAACCGCACCTGCGCCAGAGGGTGTAGCCAAAGCTACAATGGTTTCTTGTGAGAGCATGTTTAATTTTTTTTTTTTTGGTAACGAAAGTGCAAAGTTAAGCATTAATCCGGAAAAGTTACGGGCCGATTTCAAGGGTGAAGTTATGCAATAATAAACCGAAGTTCTATAAGTAAAAACAGTAAAATTTCGTAACTTTATGTAACCAATAAAACCTTTGAAATCATGAAAAGGATACTGTTTCCGACAGATTTTTCCGATGTGGCACACAACGCTTTTGAGCACGCCCTGGAGCTGGCCCATAAGGTAGGTGGCGAAATCATTTTGCTGCATACTTTTGAGTACCCGATAGTGGACAACCAGTATTTTCCCGAGAACTACCAACTCCTGTTTGACTCCCTGGAATTGTCTAAATTTGAAACCTTCCGCGAAGAAGTCAAAAAGATGCACGATACTGCTATAGAAAGAAAGCTGCAGCACATCAAATTGTCGCACCGTTTGATGATTGGCGATTTAATTACCGCTATTAAAACCGCCATCAAGGAAGATGGTATCAACTTCGTGGTGATGGGAACCACTGGCGCAGACGGCTGGAAGGAAAGCTTTTTGGGGACCAATACCGGCGAAGTACTTACTTCTATTACCGTTCCGGTTTTGAGTGTTCCGCTTACTGCCAAGGCCGGTAAGATTGAAACCATCGCCTTTACCACGCGTTTCCGGCAAAAAGACAAAAAGGCATTGTTGGAAGTATTGTTTATTGCCAAAAAGATGAAAGCAGCGGTAAAATGCCTCTATGTCAAAAAGGCTTCTTCAGACGTAACGGATGCCGCAATTACTTCTTGGAAAGCTGAATTTGCTGGGGAAAACGTACAGTTTTTTGTGGTTCCAAATGAAGATGTTGCGACTACCATTACTGATTTTATTGCCAATCAGGGCATTGACATCCTGGCGATGACCACCTACAAAAGAAACTTTTTCGTCGAATTGTTTACCACCCATTTTACCGAACAAATGACTTACCACAGTACCATTCCGGTTTTGGTGATGCATGAATAGCTGTTGTTTTTATCGGTAAAAAGCATAAAAAAAGCCATCAGGTAAAGTTACATGACGGCTTTATAATCAGGGTTTTGGGTTTTATTTTTTTGCAGCAAGCAAGTCTTCCGGTTTGGCGGCAACCGCTACTCCGGGAAGTTTTACAGGTGCACCAATCTGGGCTAAAAAGCTTCCTTGTACTTCACCTGTTTTGTAGGTAGTGAAGCCGATGCGGTACAATCCCATCACCAATGATTTGGTAGGGTTGGAAGTATCACTTGTAATACGCATCAACGAATTGTATTTGCTACCTGACGGTTGGGCCGGCATTTCGCTGGAATCATCATTGGTTTCAATTTTGGTCCATTTGGCCGATTTGGCTTTGGCCGCAGCATCTTCAATTTTGAAAACGCCTTCTGCACGCTCAAAGGTAATCCAGGTATCGAAGAAACTCTTCGTATCAGAAGCATTGGCAGTATAATCGGCAGTTACATAATCTTTGTCGGTTGGTTTAACCCCATCCGGTGCAGGTGAAATCATACGGATACCGATTTCAGGAGCCGCTACAGGAATCCACACATATACATAGTACATTTTTTTTCCACCTACCACTTCATCTGGTTTGGCGCCTGGCTTAATATAGCCAAAATAGCTGGTCAGGTCGGTATACGGTACCCTGATTTCTTTACCCATTACAGATTTTTTGGCCAAGTCGGCTCCAAATTTGTCTAATTTTTGTGCGTTGGCTGTGGCGAAGGTTCCCATGCAAACCAATAGTGCCAGTACTTTTTTATTCATTTGTTTTTGTTTTATTCCGCTACGTTCCATACTGTTCGGCAACGCCCCGGGTTTGGTTTTCCTACTCTTTCTGCTGGATTTTCGGTTCCTCCAATAATTGACTTTCAAATATAAAAAATATTTTATGATTTAACAATTGTTGATGCACTCGTTCATAAAAAAACCGTCCTGAATTTTTAGAACGGCTTTCGGGTTTATTAATTGGGTTAGGTTTAATTGCCTGTTAGTTGTTGAGCATCACCGGCATCACCAGCATGGTCACGGTTTCGCCTTCATCCAATCCGTCAACAGGGGTCAGGATACCGGCACGGTTGGGCATTGACATTTCCAATTGGATTTCGTCAGATTGCAGGTTGGTCAGCATTTCAGAAAGGAAACGCGAGTTGAACCCGATTTGCATGTCGTCCCCCTGATAGTCACAGGTCAAACGCTCTTCGGCCTTGTTGGAGTAATCAATATCCTCGGCAGAAATATTCAGTTCGGCACCGGCAATTTTCAGACGGATCTGGTGGGTGGTTTTGTTAGAGAAAATCGCCACACGTCTTACCGAATTCAGGAACTGCATCCTGTCAATAACCAATTTGTTCGGGTTTTCTTTTGGGATAACCGCTTCGTAATTCGGGTATTTTCCGTCAATTAAACGACAGGTAAGGATATAATTCTCAAAAGAAAAAGTAGCGTTAGAATCATTATATTCAATCTTGATTTCCGCATCAGATGCCCCTAAAATGCTTTTGAGGATGTTCAGTGGTTTTTTCGGCATGATGAAATCGGCTACCTGTGAGGCTTTCACGTCGGTGCGGGCATATTTCACCAATTTGTGTGCGTCAGTGGCTACGAAAATCAATCCTTCCGGTGAAAACTGGAAGAAAACCCCACTCATTACCGGGCGCAAATCGTCGTTTCCGGCGGCAAAAATCGTTTTGTTGATGGCCGTGGCCAAAACTTCAGCCGGTACATTGGTCGAAGATGGATTTTCAAGGCTTACTGATTTAGGGAACTCTTCACCAGGTGCATAGGCAATGGCGTATTTTCCGGAGTTGGAGCTGATTTCAATCGTACTGTTTTCTTCCACGGTGAAGGTAAGTGGCTGCTCAGGAAAGGTTTTCAATATATCAAGCAACAGTCTGGCCGGAACCGCCACACTGCCTTTGTTGGTAGACTCGATTTCGAGTGTGGCCGACATGGTGGTTTCTAAATCTGAGGCAGAAACTGTAAGTGATTTTTTATCCAGTTCGAACAAAAAATTATCCAGGATTGGCAAAGTGTTGCTGCTGTTGATCACACTGCCTAAAACCTGTAGTTGTTTTAGTAAATAAGAGCTTGATACAATAAATTTCATCCGTAGTTTGATTATTTTTTACAAATATATCTT
>CAZXRX010000068.1:0-7178 GCA_964642945.1 uncultured Flavobacterium sp.
CGCTTACGGAAACATCCAAGGCACCGCGCTCGCCAAAGGAAAACCCATCAATGCGGTTAATTTTGACGCCCATTCCGATTTCAGGATTCTGGAAGGCAGGCACAGTGGCAACGGTTTTTCGTATGCCTTTTCAGAAGGATTTTTGCAAAACTATTTTATTTTCGGACTACACGAAAGCTATACTTCCAAAAGTGTGCTGAAGGAATTGAAGGATTTGGACAAAAGGGTGCAATTCAATACCTACGACGAGGTGAACATACGCCGGGAGAAAAGTTTTGAAAACGAACTCAACACGGCGCTTGATTTCATAAAAGAAGATTTTTACGGCATTGAAATCGATTTGGATTCTATTCCGAACATTCCGAGCAGCGCCATGACCCTGAGTGGTTTTTCGGTAGAAGAACTACGGCGGTTTATCTACTTTTTCGGAAAACATCCTAATGCCACCTACCTGCACATCTGCGAAGGCGCACCCAGTCTCGGCTGCGATAAAAACAGCCATTTGGTAGGCAAACTCATCGGCTACCTGATTACCGATTTCCTCAAGGCAAAAACACCAATTTAATTTTGGTATAATGTTTTTGATTAAAATGCCATGGTAAAGTTTTTTTTTTTAGCTTGCATTTTTTCAGCGGAATCGAATTATTGACAATCAACCCGAAAGGATGGAAACCAAACCTGAACTAAGCATCGTAATTCCGGCCTATAATGAAGCGGAAAACCTGGAGATTATCCTGCCCGGACTGATCGAATTCGTGCGCCAACACCAATGGCAGCTTATCATCACCAATGATGGATCAAAAGACCGTACCAAACAAATCCTGCAATCATACACCGATACTGATGTGCTTAAAGTAGTACACCATAAATTAAACCGGGGCTATGGCGCAGCCATCAAAAGCGGGATTGAAGCCTGCGATACCGAATACCTTATTACCATTGATGCCGATGGACAACACCAAATGGCCGATATCGAGAAGTTGTTCAACCGTATGAAAGAATGTGATGCCGACATGATTGTAGGCTCGCGAAAAGGTTCCAAAGACGCTTCCAAGATGCGGAGTGTCGGCAAATCCATCATCCGGTTCACCGCCAAACTGATGCTTAAGGTACCCATCCACGACATCAATTCAGGAATGAAAATCTACCGGACGGAGCTGGCCAAACAATACCTTTACCTGACCCCCAACAACATGCCGTTCAGTGATATCATCACGCTCATCTTTATCAGCAACCGCCATCTGGTACTTGAGGAACCCATCAGCATCAAAGACCGTCTCAAGGGTCAAAGCACCATAGGTATACAGACCGCCTTTGAAACCATAAAGGAAATCATCAACATCATTTTCCTTTTCAACCCGTTGAAAATCTTCCTACCCATTTCGATATTCCTTTTTTTGCTTTCATTGGCTTGGGGCATCCCGATTATCGTCAAAGGGCAAGGAGTCAGTGTTGGTGCTTTGTTGGGAATCATGTCGTCCTTGATTTTCTTTTTCCTGGGCCTGATTGCCGAGCAATTGACCCTCATCCGTAAAAACAGGAAATAAACCCCTATGGATGCTCCCCTATCAATAAGTCTCGTAATTCCGGTATTTAATGCACAGCATTCCTTGGCCAAATGCCTGGACAGCATCCTGAAGCAGGATTACAATGGGTATGAAATCATTTTGGTGAATGATGGCTCCTCGGATGGCTCACAAGGGCTGATTGAGCAATATGCCGGCCGATACCCTGATATCGTGAAGTTTACCAGGCAGGAAAATTTGGGGGTCGGCATTGCACGGAATGCAGGCATTGCCATGGCGCGAGGAATTTATTTAGGGTTTGTTGACAGTGATGACTTCTTAGAACCCAATTATTTTACCACGGTGGCCAGCATCATAAGCACGCAGCAACCAGACCTGATTGTCATTTCCTATCATCGCGTCTATAAAAGGAAGCCAGGTTTCCTGGAAAAAAGGTACCGGTTTGGCAGGAATAAATCAACCGGCAGCCACATCAATATAGATTCCCATCCGCAACTAATCTGTCAAGCCGAAAACGGCGTGTGCCTTAAAATAATCAGAAGGGATATCGTCTGTAACGATCAAGATGCCTTATTCTCAACGGTAATGTTGGGGGAAGATCTGGAAGCCAGCCTTAAATGGTACCTGAAAGCCCGAAAAATCACTTTCACCCAGGAAAAGATTTACAATTATGTCATCCATGCCGGCTCCTTGAATACCTCTACGCGGCACATCACTGATTTTTTCCGCGTCATCCAATCGGTTTGCGGGGCTTACCAGCTTCATGGGAAATTTGAAAGTTGCCATGCCGAACTCGAGATCGTATTTACCAAGCATCTTTTGATTTCAAACCTACGCAGGATCAAATCAGCCCAAATGGAAAACAAATATGCATTGTTTCTTGCCCTGCGGAAAGAACTTATTCAGTATTTTCCTGATTTCCACAAAAATATTTATTTGAAACGGGAACCCTTCTACGTTAAGCTGGCTGTTTTCCTATCCTGGCATATTCCTGTTTTTTTTCGCTTTATCCTTTAATCTTAATCCTTAACACCTTATACGTAAAATTCCCCCAACATGAACCCACCCCTTTTGATAAGCCTGGTACTGCCCGTATATAATGCGGCACACACCTTAACGGAATGCCTGGAGAGCATTCTGAGCCAGGGCTATGACGGATATGAAATTATTTTGGTCAACGATGGCTCAACCGATGGTTCCCAAGAATTGATTGAACAATATGCCGGGCGATACCCAGAAAAGGTCAAGTATGTAAACCAGCCGAACAAAGGTCTTGGTTTTGCCCGGAATACAGGCATTGCCATGGCCCAAGGAACTTATCTGGGTTTTGTGGATAGCGACGATTTCCTGGCACCCAATTATTTCGCGGTGATTGACCCGGTGCTCCGGCAGCAACAGCCCGATATTTTTGTATTCAACTACCAAAGGGTGTACAGGCGCAAGCCCAGTTTCCTGGAAAAACGCTACCGGTTCAGCGACCGGAAAATTGTAGACACCAAAGTCAATATTGACACCCATCCGCAAATTATCTGTCAAACGGAAAATTCAGTCTGGATTAAAATGGTAAAAAGGGAAATCGCCAAGGGCAGCGGTTATGTCTTTTCAGAGGTAAGACTGGCCGAAGACATGAAAGTAAACCTAAACTGGATGTTGAAATCCGATAGTATAATTTACAGTAATGAAGTACTTTACAATTATATACTCGACCACAATTATGTCAGTACCTCTACCCAACATATTACCGATTTATTCCAGGTGATTGATTCGGTTTGCGAAGAATACCGAAAGCATGGCAAATTTGAAAGCTGCTATGCAGAATTGGAACTCATGTTTATCAAACACCTTTTGGTGGCCAACATGCGCCGGATGAAATCTGTCCGGACCGAAAACAAACAAGCTGTTTTTATGTCAATGCGGGCCAAGCTCATGGCGTATTTCCCGCATTACATCCGCAACCGCTACCTAAAACAGGAACCCTATTACCTGAGACTGGCCGTTTGGCTTTCATGGTATGCACCGGGTGTTTTCCGCATTCTCCTGAAATAATTCCCGGCACAATACCACCTTAAAACACTCCAGAACAAAACATGAGCTTATATAAAAACACCTCCTTGGTCTTAACCGGAACACTCCTTGCCAATATCATGGCTTATGTGTTCAACATTATCGTTGCGCGGAAAATAGGACCTGGTGCGTATGGGGTTTTGGGTGCGTTATTGGCCATTTTCTCTTTGGTATCCTGGATTTATATGTCATTGTTTTCAGGTGTTACCAAACAAGTAGCCCAACTTGATACTGAAAATGGGGCCAAAAGGCTCAGTACCTTCTACTTTTCTGCACAGCGGGAAGTAATCTTGTTCCTGTTGGTCATTGCACTGGGTGTTGTGGCAAGTTCGGGACTACTTTCCTCTTGTTTCAGGATTCCATCAATAGGCTTGGTAATCCTCACCGGGATTTTACTTTGGATAAACGGCATGCAGTATTTTTACCAGGGCGTGCTTACAGGACTTCGGCAATATATGCAGATCAGTAAGGTAAAAGTACTGGAAGCCGCTGCCCGGTTGTTGGCCGTTGTGGTTTTGTTGTACATGGGCCTGGGGCTGTTTGGGGTGCTCCTGGCTTATGGTTTGGGATACACTATTGGGTATTTCTGGAGCAGGCAAAAAATAAAGGGTAAGATTGCCCGTTTTGACGGACAGTACTTTATGAACCGAAAACACTTCTACACGATAGGGTCCAAATTCCTGGTCTTGGGAATGCTTTACCAACTTGTATTTTATGGTTCATCATTGTATTTCCAGCACTATCATTCGAGCACCGAAAACGGTTTTTGGACGGCAGGGCTCACGATCTCCAATATTTCGTTCGTATTTTCAAATGCAGTATTGCAGGTGGTATTGCCAGAACTTTCCGGAGAAAAAAACCAGCACAAAAGGACGGAAATCATAAGGAAAGCCCTGCTGGTTATTTTGGGTACTACCGGGATCGCCTCGCTCATTTGTTGGACCTTTCCTGAAATGATTATCGAACTGTTTTACGGGAAGTCATACCTCGGTTCGGCCAAATTCCTTAAATGGCAAGGCCTGTTGATTTTGGTCCTGGCGCTGGTACAATTTGCTTTTACCATACGTTTTTCAAGATCTTCCACAACAGAAGCACAGCCCTAAATAAAAAGGCTATTTTTGTCCGCTTCCAATCCTCGAATTGGCATATTGGAGGTTGGAATAAGCCGTTTTATGTTGCGGGTTTAGCTGTAAGGTCGTTTTCAGGTCTGCGGCGGCTTTCTCCCATTGATTCAGGCTGCCATAAGCGTGGGCCCTGTTGTAGTAATAATCCGGATTTTGTGACGAGGCATTAATGGCAGTAGTGAAATCTGAAACTGCTGCTTCCCACTGCTGTTTGATGGCGTATATCATTCCACGGTTGTAATACAAATCAGGCTTTTGCGGCGAAAGCGAAATCGCCTTGCTGTAATCTGCCAGTGCCTTGTCTGGCTCATTCAGGAAATGATAACCCACCCCACGGCCTTGATAGGCTTCCGCGTAAGTGGAATCGAGCTTGATGGCCATCGAATAGTTTTCCATGGCTTTTTGCTGCTGTTGTTGCGACCAATAGGCGATGCCTAAGTTGTAATAGGCCGCAGAATGACGGTTGGGTTCCAACTCATTGACCTTATTGAATTGTGGAATCGCCTGTTCCCATTGCTGCTGGTTTCCGTAAACGTAGCCCAGGTTCAGGTGCCCGCGTACTTTGTTGGGTGATTTGGCCACCACGTCAGACCACAGGCTTAATTCATCTTTGTACACCTTGTTCCGCTGGTGCGCCAATATGGAATTGCTGCCAATAATCAGTACCAGGGCCGCGATAGCAAAGGTTTTATATTTTTCCCAGGCAAAAAGAAACAGCACGCTAGAAATTATCAGGAAAAACCCGAATGAAGGCAGGTAAGTCCGGTGTTCAAACATAAAGTCGGTAATGGGAATAAAGCTTGATTCTACCGACAGGGTCAGGAAGAACCAGAAAATCCCGAATGAAATGAGTTTTTGACGTTTGAAAAGGTAAACAGCCAGCGCGAGCAAGGCCAAAAGGAAAAGTCCACTTACCAAGGTGGGCATCCCGAACAGGCTTTGGGCCATGGGAATATCGTGGTCAATATTCTGCCCTATCGGCAAAAGCAATAATCGGATGTATTTCACGATTACCGTCAGCTGCGTATAAAAATAATTCAAGGAGCTAATCGTGTACGGATTGTTGTTGGTCGGCTGCAGCGGATTGAATACGCTGAATGAAAAAGTGGAAAGTGCCAAGGCTATAAACCCAAAAAATCCCACGAGTGCGACAATGACCTTACTGTCCTTGAAATTGAGGGAAATCTTTTTGGTGCTGAAAAAGTACAGTTCAACCAAAAGAAGCGCGAACGGAAACGTAAACGCATTCTCTTTGGTATGGATAGCAAACAAGCCTGCCACCAGGGTACCGGCAAAATAAACATATTTCATTTTCGAATCTGAAAGTCGGGCTTGGCAATACATGGCTACGGAAAGCAGGTAAAAAAGCGTCACCAGGGAAGCCAGGCGTTGCACAATGTAGGTGACGGCCCCGGTAGCCAAGGGGTGCGAGACAAACAATAAGGCGGTCGTCAGGGCGATGGCTGAGGCATGTTTGGCAATGGGTTTGTCTTTGAGTCCGGGAGCACGGAACAGCATGAGGGTAATCCAAAAGACGAGAAAGGCGTTGAGCAGGTGGATCATCACATTCATAAAGTGGAAGCCCCAGACGTTCAACCCGCCCAGGTGATAATTCAGGGCAAAGGTGTAATAAGCAAAAAAACGGGAATGGTCAAAATCCCAAATCGCATGGGTGTCAGAAAGGTTCCTGATGGCTTGGTTTTGAACTATATTGCTTTTGTCATCAAACTGGAAACCGCAGTCAAAAGAATTGGAATAAATAAAAATCCCTAAAACAGCAATGGCAATCAGGCTTTTCCATACAAAAGAAGATGGCTTCTGCCCTTCTTTTGCAGGTTCTGTATTCACATTCTGGGTAAACTTGTTCCTTGATTTTTGTTTGTTCATCTTTAGGATTGTTTTTTGGGATAATTATTGATATCAAAGGCCAACCCGGCCAACAAAAGCTGGAATCCGAGTATGATAAGGAGGGTTGGAAGTATTACGGTGCCGACCGGAGCACCGATTTCCAATTTATTGTATTCTTCATATTTCAACAAACCGAAAATAACCCCATAGCAGAAAATTGGGATGCCGGTAAGCAGGTAAAGCGAGCCCACACTGAAATCAAAAAGGAAATACTTCAATAAAATCCGCCGCATGAAAGTCACAAACAGTTTGGGTGGGAATTCAAACAGCGTCCTGGTGCTCGAAAGCCCGGAAATTTCTTCCCCATAACGCGCTTTCATCGGAACATCAAATATCACCACATCGCAAAAGTACAGTTCGGCAATCATGGAGGTTTCGAAATAATAGCGCTTGTGTAGTTTGTCTAAATTGACTTCGGCCAGCAAGTCATTTTTTATGGCTGTAAACCCGTTTGCCGGATCAAAAATATTCCAATAACCTGAAGCCGCCTTGATCAGGAAACTCAAGCCCAGGTTGCCGAACCTTCTTATAGCCGGCATAGACGAAAGTGCTTTCA
>CAZXRX010000068.1:7188-7915 GCA_964642945.1 uncultured Flavobacterium sp.
CGAAAACGGTTTCCTTTTGAAAAATCGGCTTTGCCATCCAAAATCGGTTGTAGCAGCCTGGAAATGTTTGCGGGGTCCATTTGCCCGTCACCATCCATTTTGACGGTAATGTCAGCCCCCAATTCCAATGACTTGCGGTAACCTGAAATCATGGCGCCTCCAACCCCTTGGTTTACAGGATGTATCACCACATGAATTTTTTGGTTGGTGGAAGCGAGTTGTAGGAGTATCGTTTGGGTGTTATCTTTAGAACAATCATCTACCACAATGATAAAACCAATGGAAGACGGCAATCCTTCGATTACTTCTTCAATATGCCTTGACACATTGTAGCAAGGGATGACAACACTGATTTTGGTACTGTTGGAAATATTCATTCAACAAAAATATATTTTAACAAACTTAAAATAATTATTGGATTATATGGATAAAAAGTAGTGATTTTTTGGAAAGAGCCCATTCAATTTGCCGCTCCATTTCCCGGGAAAAACCCTTAATAAAATTTCTGTATCTTTGCCGCTTCTTGTCCCATTTCAACGAAGTAAAAATATTATGACATTCAACGATTTAAATTTATTAAGAAACATACAGCAATCCTTGGAGGAAGAAGGTTATGAAACCCCAACCCCCATCCAACAGCAAGCCATTCCAATCATTTTGGAAGGCACAGATTTGGTAGGTTGCGCCCAAACCGGAACCGGTAAAACTGCCGCTTTCGCCATTCCGA
>CAZXRX010000068.1:7925-13041 GCA_964642945.1 uncultured Flavobacterium sp.
GTGAGTTCTTCTTCCAAAAGGAAAGTCATCAGAACCCTCGTGGTTACGCCAACCCGCGAATTGGCCATCCAGATTGATGAGAGCTTCAACACTTATGGTAAATACACCAACATCCGCTCGATGGTTATTTTTGGTGGCGTAAGCCAGGTACCACAGGTAGACCAACTGAAGAAAGGTATCGACATCCTGATTGCCACGCCGGGAAGGCTGCTCGATTTGCACAAACAAGGTTATATTGACCTCGACCACCTGCACCACCTGGTGTTGGACGAAGCCGACCAGATGCTAGACATGGGTTTTATCAACGATGTAAAAAAGATTGTAAAACTCACGCCAAGCAACAGACAGACCCTATTGTTTTCTGCCACAATGCCGATGGCCATCCGCGAATTGGCCGATACTTTCCTGACCAAACCCAAATATGTTTCGGTTACGCCGGTTTCGAGTACGGCAGAAACCGTCAACCAAAAAGTCTATTTTGTGGGTAAGGAAGACAAACGCAAACTGCTCTACCACATCATCCGCAATGACAACATCAATAATGTATTGGTTTTTACCAGAACCAAGCATGGTGCCGACAACGTGGTAAAGGCCCTGAAAAAGAACAACGTTCAGGCCGAAGCCATCCACGGCGACAAATCGCAAAATGCCCGCCAGCGTGTGCTGGAAGCCTTCAAAAACAAGGAGATTTCAGTTTTGGTGGCAACCGATATTGCCGCCCGTGGGATAGACATTGAAAGTTTGCCCTATGTCATCAATTTTGATTTGCCCAACATATCTGAAACCTATGTACACCGTATCGGTCGTACCGGACGGGCCGGAAACAGCGGCCTGGCGATTTCTTTTTGTGCCAAAGATGAAAAACCGTATTGGACTGATATCGAAAAACTGATCCGTATGAAAATCAAGGTGGTGGACGACCATCCGTACCCCTACAGTACTGTTGAAGAAGTACCCAATCCGGATGCCAAGCCTGATTTAAGGAACAAAAAGAAAGAAAACAATTCGAGAAAATCGGATGCTTCAAAGAAAAACAAGAAGCGCTGGTATTAATCGCCTTTTTTGCGCACCAGGTTCGTAATGATTTGGAACAGTTTGGCCTGCTCAAAAGGTTTGATGATGATGTCATTCATCCCCGAAGATAAAGCCTGTTCGGTAATTTCCTGCTTGTCAAAAGCGGTCAGGGCTATAATCGGAATCTGGATGCCTTTGTTCCGGATGAGTTTGGTGGTTTCAAAACCATTGATGATTGGCATGTTGATGTCCATCAGTACGATATCGTATTTTTCATTCTCCAACAAATTGATAGCCGCATAGCCGTCTTCGACTATGGTGCATTTGAAGTTGTTGGATTCCAGTATCTTTTTGGTAACCACCTGGTTGATTTTGTTGTCTTCAACCACCAATATCCTGTAATTGTAATTGTTCGACAAATCGACTACGATGTTGTTGATGATGTCATTCCGCTTGGCTTCATCGGTATCAAAAGCGATGGTAAAAATGAAATTGGTGCCTTCGTTGATTTTACTTTCCAACTCAATTTTACTGCCGAAAAGTTCAATGAGTTTCTGTACGATAGACAAACCGAGGCCGGTGCCCTGATAATCGCCTTCCTTACGTTCTATCTGGACGAATTTTTCGAATATCTTTTCCTGGTCTTCGGGTGCAATCCCTACTCCATTGTCTTTCACCTGGAATTTGATGAAGTGTTTGGTGCCTTCCACCTTGACCAAATCAGCAATGATGCGCACTTCTCCGTTCCGGGTAAATTTAAGCGCATTGCTCACCAGATTCATGAACACCTGTGACAGCCTGAGTTTGTCGCCAATTACGATTTCGGGAATGTCGGTATCAATCTCGGTAATGAGTTTGTTGTTGTTTTTTACGGCAATGAATTCCAACGAATCTATGATGGTTTTGATTTCATCAGTAATGTTGAAAATCATGCTTTCGAGGTTGATTTTGTTTTCCTCTATTTTATTGATTTGCAACAGGTCATTGACGAGTGACAACAAATAACGGGCAGAAAATTTAAGTGAATTCAGGTGCGGACTGTTGGTGAGTTCCTTGTGTTCTTCCAAAATGATATCGGTAATGCCTACCACTCCATACAGTGGTGTACGGAGCTCGTGACTGATGGTCGACACAAATTGGGTTTTGAGTTGGGAAGCTACTTCTGCCTTGTCTTTGGCCAGCTGGAGTTCTTCGTTGGCTACGGTGAGTTCTTCGTTTGATTTGTCACGGAATTTGTTGTTGCGGTACAACGAATAAATCAACAACATCAGGATGAGGAAAATCACGACAAACAGCAACACAATCAATTTGGATTCTTTCAGGTCTTTGAGCTGCTCGTGCTTTTCTCCTTCTATGCGGTCAATCTGGCGTTTGAATTCTTCAATTTCGATTTCGTTACCGGTCATTTTTACCTTTTTGGTCCGGTCGTCATTGTAGATTTTCTTTTGCAATTCTTTGTATAATTCCAGATAATACAAGGCATTTTTATAATCTTTCTTTTTCTTGTAGTGATTGGAAAAATCATTATAAACGTCACAAAGGTTGGCATCCAATATGTTGGAATTGTTTTTTTTGCCCAGCGAAATGGCTTCCTTGAAGAAGTTCTCCGCATTTTTGTCGTCATTGATATGGCTGAAATAAGAGCCGTAAAGCGTTGTCAGCCCCATTTTGGCTTCAAGTTCTCCTTTTTTAAGGATGTATGGGGTGCTTTTCTTCAGATAGGGAAGCCCGTTTTTAAAATCCTTTATAGCAAAATAGGCACTGGCAATGTTGAGTTGGTTGTAGGTGATTTCGACGGAATCTTTCAGTTTGTTGGAAAATTCAAGACCTTTCTTGTAATACTCAATCGCTTTTGTGGAGCTGATATTCCGGTAGGAATAGCAGTTGCCCAAATTGTTGTTCACCCAGCCCCGTATGGAATCATTTTTGGATAAATCAGCGTGATACAAAGCCTTTTTGTAATAGTCAATGGCCTTTTTGGCATCATAGAACTCCTCAAAATTGAGCCCGATGATGTTGTAGGCCTTGGCCATCAAGGCATCGTCCTTGATTTGGTGCGCTTCACTCAGGGCTATCTTGGCCTGTTGCAGCGATTTTTCCACTTCGAGGTTATAAAAAGCAAGCCCTGCCGCATTCAGTTTCTTGGCTATCTGTTTCCTGGAAATGGGTGTTTCCTGTGGCAACGCCTGCTGAAAAGAAAGCAAAACGAATAAAAAGGCTATTTTTTTAAAGAACTTCAACAGCTTTAAATCTTATATATTGGGTTAGTTCCTGATTAATTTTTTATACTTGATACGCGTAGGGTTAACATCACCCAGTCGTTTCTTTTTGTTTTCTTCATATTCGGTGAAGCTGCCTTCAAAGAAATAGACCTGTGATTCGCCTTCAAAGGCCAGGATGTGGGTACAAATCCTGTCGAGGAACCAACGGTCGTGGCTGATGACCACGGCACATCCGGCAAAATTTTCAAGACCTTCTTCCAAAGCACGCAGGGTATTGATATCCAAATCATTGGTAGGCTCATCGAGCAACAATACGTTGCCTTCTTCCTTCAGGGTCATGGCCAGGTGCAGCCTGTTTCTTTCTCCTCCTGAGAGTGTAGCCACTTTTTTGTTCTGGTCACTTCCGCCGAAGTTAAAACGCGACAGATAAGCCCTTGAATTGACCTGACGGCCACCCATCATGATGAGTTCCTGTCCGTCACAGAAATTTTCCCAGATTGATTTGTTTGGGTCTATATTGGAATGGGATTGGTCTACATAGGCGATTTTTACAGTGTCACCAATGGTAAAAGCACCGGCGTCAGGCTTTTCTTCACCCATGATCATTCGGAAGATGGTCGATTTACCGGCACCATTTGGCCCGATAATCCCAACAATTCCGGCTTGCGGTAAGGTGAAATTCAGGTTGTCATACAATAATTTATCCCCAAATGCCTTGGCTACACCTTGGGCTTCAATGACATTGGTACCCAATCTTGGTCCGTTCGGGATGTAGATTTCGAGTTTTTCATCGAGCTCTTTCTGGTCTTCGTTTAGGAGTTTGTCGTAATTCTGTAAACGCGCTTTTTGCTTGGTCTGTCTTCCTTTGGCACCTTGGCGTACCCAATCGAGCTCCCTTTCAAGGGTTTTCCTGCGTTTGGAAGCCACTTTTTCTTCCTGCTCCATGCGTTTTGATTTCTGGTCAAGCCAAGAAGAATAATTTCCTTTCCACGGGATGCCTTCTCCCCTGTCTAATTCGAGTATCCATCCGGCCACATTGTCCAAAAAGTAACGGTCGTGGGTAACGGCAATGACAGTTCCTGCATACTGCGCCAAATGCTGCTCCAGCCAAAGTACTGATTCGGCATCCAAGTGGTTGGTAGGCTCATCCAGCAACAATACATCAGGCTGTTGCAAAAGCAATCGGCACAAAGCCACTCGGCGTCTTTCCCCACCAGACAAGTGTTTGATTGGGGTATCGCCTTCAGGGGTACGTAGGGCATCCATGGCAATTTCGAGCTTGGTATCGAGTTCCCAGGCACCACTGGCGTCAATTTTATCCTGCAAGTCGGCCTGGCGGTCCATCAGTTTCTGCATTTTGTCTGCATCTTCATACACCTCAGGCAAACCGAACATGTCATTGATTTTATTGAATTCTTCGAGGATGGCTACGGTATCGGCTACCCCTTCACGAACTACTTCAATAACCGTTTTAGAATCATCGAGGATTGGTTCCTGCTCCAGGTAACCCACAGTGTAACCCGGTTGAAAAACCACATCGCCCTGGTAGTTTTTGTCAATTCCTGCAATGATTTTAAGCAGGGTTGATTTTCCGGAACCGTTGAGTCCGAGGATACCGATTTTGGCTCCGTAAAAGAAGCTCAGGTAAATGTTTTTTAAAACCTGTTTGTCACTTCCCTGATACGATTTGCTTAACCGTTGCATGGAAAATATTACTTTCTTATCGTCTGACATTTTTAGTTATTTTGAATTTTTAATTTTGAATTAGTATGAATGTTATGATGAATCATTTAAAATAATTTATACCCTTCCTTTTAAGGAACTGAATACCCAGGCATTGGCCAGAAAACCCACTCCCGTCGCACCAAATCCCCAGCCTG
>CAZXRX010000069.1:0-12926 GCA_964642945.1 uncultured Flavobacterium sp.
CCAAATCAACCATGGAGTGGCTTATCAAGAACGGCATCGACAAGAAACGTTTGACCGCTCAAGGTTTTGGTGAATCACAGCTGCTCAACAACTGTGCCTGTGAGCCAACCAACGAATCAACCTGTTCGGAAGCAGAACACCAGCTAAACAGGAGATCAGAGTTTATCATTACGAAATTGTAAGCAATTTCTTTACAATAAAAAAGGCGCATCAAATGATGCGTCTTTTTTATTGGCGTTTATCTGAAAAAAAACAATTTACATCGACTATTTGCGTTACTAATAAAAAAAAAGAATATTTTTACTTTACGATTGTCAAACAATTGTAAACCATACCAATAACAAAACCAACCCGTTGAAGATGAAAAACAGAATGATTATTGCGACAATCTTTTTTGCCTCAATGAGCATCTATTCGCAAAAAGTGAAGGGAACCAAGACAAAAGAGGAGCCAGTCAACACGACCAGTAATACTGTGGCTTATGTAGATCCGGTAGGAACTTATGAACGCATCGCTGCCAAAGGATACAAAACCCCACAAAACATGTTGCTGAAAGTGGCCAATGCCTGTTATTTCAGATCAGATTTGGTTAGTGCTGCAAAATGGTATGGAGAAGTTTTTGCCAATATTCCTGGGGAACAGGAAGCAGTGATTTACTACCGTTATGCACAATGCCTGAAGGCCATAAAAGATTTTACCAAAGCCGATGAAATGATGGCGGTTTATCTCAAAAAAAGAACTTAAACCCAATAACTGAAGTACATCAATGATGTGCTTTTTTATTATCATTAAAGGTCGTCATAAAGCAAAAAAACCATCCCGAGCCGGATGGTTTTTTATAATCAAACAAAACTAAAAACCAATTATTTTTTCATGAACATGTTGGTGTAATATTTTTTTCCTGTTTCAGGGTTAATTGAAATCGAGATACCAAAATGGGTGTAATCTCCATCTAAATTTGCCTTATGGCCTGGGCTGTTTTTCCAGGCATATAATGCCGCAGCAGGAGTTGAGAAATTATAGGCAATATTTTCTCCTACTTTTACAGCGCCCAAAACCTGGATAATATTGTTGGCGCGAGAATCAAAATAATCATGATTGACTACATTGTTTTCAATCATATAAGTGTTGTGTTCTTGTGATTTGTAAGAAATGTGATTCACAATCTGTAAAGGGTTTTTTCCTATAGAAACCCTGTATTCATTGATAATCCTGGCCAATTCAATTTCATCCGAGTTGGAATCATAATTGGTAATCAGTACGGCATCATCTTCTGCTAAATCATCTGAAGAGTCATTGGAGCAGGAAACCATAGTCAATACCAATACCATTGGCATGAACAATCTGAGTAAAGTTGTTTTCATAGTAGTAGGTTAAGTTTTTTAAAGATAGATGTGGGGCAAAAATCTTTATGTTAGTATTGTAAGAACGTTTTTCTGATTTGGTTATACAATACTACTACTATGTCGTTAAACTGTCAAATAAAATCGATGAAATACATATTTTTTGTTTTATATTGGGTATTTTTCTTACAATTAAGACCCCAGCCTATCAATTTTCCAGATAAAATCATCGTCTAATTTATATCTGATGCGGTCATGAAGCCGGTTCGAACGTCCCTGCCAAAATTCGACTTCAATGGGTTTGACCAAAAAACCACCCCAATGCGAAGGACGCGGAATGGGTTTTCCTTGATAAAATACTTCCAGTTCCTTGAGTTTATTTTCCAAAACATCACGGGAAGCAATCACTTCACTCTGATCAGAAGCGATGGCTCCCAGTTTGCTGCCGTCAGGACGGGAATCAAAATAATTGTCAGAATCGATAGCCGTTGTTTTTTCAGCAATCCCTTTAATAATGACCTGCCGTTCGAGGCTTGGCCAAAAAAAGGAAAGGCAGATATGTGGGTTTTCTGCAATGGCTTTTCCTTTTTCGGATTGGTAATTGGTATAAAAAACAAAACCTTCTTCATTGAATTTTTTAAGCAGTACCACCCTTGATTTCGGGAAACCATCCAAGCCAATAGTTGAAACGGTCATGGCATTGACCTCTTCTACCCCTCCAAAATCTTCCGTTTCATGAAACCATCTGTGGAAGAGGTTGATGGGATCTTCCGGAATATTGCTTTCAAGCAGTTCACTTTTTTCATACGACTTTCTGTAATGGGTAAGGTCTTTCATTTTGTGGGGTTTGTTAGTGCCTGGGTACAGTGTATCCCAGCCATTGAATTGATACGGCTAAGTTAATGAGATTTGTTTTTGATTGAAAACAAAAATGAGGCGAAGTCTCAGTCTAAGTCAAATTCCCTGCCGTCTTCTGCCAATTGTACGTTCGGAAAAACCGTCTGGGCTTCTTCGCTGAAAAGTTCCATATTGCCGTAACGGGTTGAATAATGGCCTAAAATAAGGTTTTTGACCTCAGCTTTTGTGGCAATGGCAGCGGCCTGTTTTGCGGTAGAGTGCATGGTTTTTTCCGCAAGATGGGCTTCAGATTCCAAAAAAGTACTCTCGTGATACAGCCAATCGGCATTAGCAATTATGGGGATGATACTTTCATTGTACATCGTATCGCTGCAATAGGCATAGGTTTTGACGGGTTCCGGATCAAAGCTCAATGCCGAATTAGGAACCAACGTGCCATCCTCCAAGGTCACATCGCCGCCATATTTTATTTTATTGAAATACACCTTATCAATACCATACTCATTAACGGCATTGACATTCAGTTTGCGTTCGATGTTTTTTTCCTGAAAGAGAAACCCATTGGTATAAATGCGGTGCTGTAATGGAATGGTTTTTACAATGACCTTCTCATCCTCAAAAATGGTTTCGGACACTTCGGCGGTCAATTCATGAAAATACAAATTGTATCCGGTAAAGGAACCCGAAGCACGTAACTGTAACAGAATGATTTCCTTGATGCCTTTGGGCCCGTATACGTGCAAATCATTTTCGCGGTTGAGCAGCATAAAGGTTGAAATCAAACCAATCAACCCATAGAAATGATCGCCGTGCAGGTGCGAAATGAAGATGTGGTTGATTTTGGAAAACTTGATTTTACTTTTACGCAACTGCACCTGCGTCCCTTCGGCGCAATCAATAAGGAAAACCCGGTTTTTTATCTCCAACACCTGAGAAGTAGGATTCGAAAGCGTGCGTGGCGTAGCGGCATAACAGCCAAGAATGGTCAGTTTCAAGGCTAGTTGCTTTTGTTTTTAAAAAGGGTGACCAACATGACCGTGATGAGCATCAGGTTTGACAGGATGTTGAAATAATTGAAATGCTCACTCGTGATTCCGTACCATACATTGAATGCCAGTAAAACCACTGAACAAATCAATATAGCAATGGCAAGCTTGCGGTTCATTTTTTGTCAATTTTATTGTTGATTTCGGTACTGAGTTTGACCATTTTGATGATGACATACACCAACAATACGATATTTATTCCCAATTTAAGGTATTCAAATTCCTGTGTTTTGGCATTTTTCATCAACCTGCTGGTCAAGAGGTAGGCCAATACAAAAATCACGGCAGTATAAATGTAGACGATGGTTTCTTTTTTCAGTTTCATGGCTAAAATCCTAAATCGCGTTCAATTTCCTCCATTTCAATAATATCATGGGCTTCAAGCAACGATGGTACCACCGTCAGTTGTGCGGGAACTGCGTTGAAGTCAATGTTTTCGGCCACAATCACAAACGATTTTTTTCCTTTCAGATGTGATTTTGATAAGCCTGCAAACAGTTTTATATCTTTCAAAGCTACATTTTTGTCGTGGGTCACATCTAAAATCAAGTTTTGCGTGGCATAGGTTGTGTACGCTTTCGTTACTTTTTCAAGAAACGAGGCAATATCACCCTGAGTATCCCTGATGAGGGTGGTATGTCCTTTTTTATCTACTTTCATTTAAGGTTCTATATTCGTTTTGTTATTGTTTGATTTTGGAAGCGAGCAAATAAATTACCGCCATCCGGATGGCCACACCGTTTTCAACCTGGTCCAGGATCACCGACTGCTGGGAATCGGCTACCTCCGAAGTGATTTCCACTCCCCTGTTGATTGGACCCGGGTGCATGATGACGATTTCCTTGTCGAGCGAATCCAAGAGGGTTTTATCGAGGCCGTACTGTTGGGCATACTCCCTGGTGGAAGGAAAATAATTGACGTCCATACGTTCGTTCTGTACACGCAGCATATTGGCCGCGTCACACCATTCGAGGGCTTTGCGAAGGTTGGGCTCTACCGTTACGCCTAGGCTTTCAATGTGTTTAGGGATTAGTGTTTTCGGGCCGCATACCTTTACTTCGGCACCCTGCAGCTGCAAGGCGAAAATATTCGAAAGTGCCACACGTGAATGTAAAATATCGCCCACTATCACCACTTTTTTTCCAGCTACCTCCCCCAGCCTCTCCCTTATCGAATAGCTGTCCAGCAAAGCTTGGGTCGGATGTTCGTGTGCCCCATCGCCAGCATTGATGATGCTTGCTTTTACGTGCTGCGACAAAAAATAAGCCGCGCCCGGATGCGAATGACGCATCACCACCATATCGACTTTCATCGAAAGGATGTTGTTGACCGTATCAATCAAGGTTTCGCCTTTTTTGACCGAAGATTGTGCCGCCGAAAAACTGATGACATCGGCCGAAAGCCTTTTTTGGGCCAATTCAAAAGACAGTTTGGTACGCGTACTGTTTTCAAAAAAAATGTTGGCAATGGTAATGTCGCGCAACGAAGGGACTTTTTTAATGGGCCTGTTGATGACTTCCTTGAAATGGTCGGCTGTTTCAAAAATCAGGTCGATATCTTCTTTGACCAGGTATTTGATTCCCAATAAATGGTTGACGCTTAATTCGCTCATTTTTTTAAGTTGTCGGTTGTCTGTTGTCGGTTGTCGGTACTAAATAAACAGCATCTTCGCCATCTTGTTCAAGCCAACATACCTTCACTTTTTCATTATTGATGGCATCTACCTGCCTGCCACGGTAATCGGGCTGTATGGGTAAATGGCGACTGAACCTTCGGTCAATCAGGGTAAGCAGTTCGACTTCTGAAGGCCTGCCGAAAGATTGGATGGCAGTAAGTGCTGCATTGATACTGCGTCCGGTATACAAAACATCATCAATGAAAATGACTTTTTTCTCTTCGACCAAAAAATCAATCTGGGTCTTGTTGGCTTCAAGGGTTTTATCTCCCCTTCTGAAATCATCCCTGAAAAAGGTAATGTCCAGAAAGCCGAGTTGTATGTTTTGAACCGGGTATTCGGTTTCGAGTATCTGTTTGATGCGATGGGCCAGAAAAGTGCCGCGTGGCTGTAGTCCTATCAGGACGGTATTGGAAAAATCGAGGTGCTTCTCGATTAACTGACAGGCCAAACGATGGAGGATAATATTGACTTCTTTCGAATTGAGCAGTATTTTTTGACTCATATGAAGCATTGTTTGGTTTGCAAATATAAACATTTAAGGTGATAAAAAAAACCGCTTCAAAACTGAAACGGTCTTATATATTAGCTGTACATTTTCTTTCTCAACTCCTGAATTTTTTCATCTTCGAGATAATCGTCAAAAGTCATGTAACGGTCAATCACGCCATTCGGGGTAATTTCCAATACGCGGTTGGCCACAGTCTGGGCAAATTCGTGATCGTGGGTGGTAAACAACACCGAACCCTTAAAGTTTTTAAGCGAATTGTTGAAGGCCGTAATCGATTCGAGGTCGAGGTGGTTGGTCGGTTCATCGAGCATCAGTACATTCGCCCTGATCATCATCATGCGTGACAACATGCAACGCACTTTTTCGCCTCCCGAAAGCACCGTACATTTTTTGAGGGCTTCCTCACCCGAGAAAATCATTTTACCCAAAAATCCACGAACGTAAACCTCATCGCGTTCTTCTTCAGTTTTCACGAATTGGCGCAACCAATCCACCAGGTTCAGGCTGCCGTCGGTAAAAAACGAGCTGTTGTCATTGGGCAGGTACGATTGTGTCGTGGTGATTCCCCATTCAAAAGTACCGGAATCGGCTTTTTGGTTGCCGTTCAATATTTCATAAAAAGCGGTGGTCGCACGTGAATCTTTCGAAAACACAACCACTTTATCGCCTTTGGCCATATTCAAATCTACATTTTTGAACAAAACTTCCCCATCAGCCGAAGCAGCCAGGTTCTGTACATTCAATATCTGGTCACCGGCTTCGCGTTCCACATCAAAAATGATGGCCGGATAACGCCTGCTGGACGGACGGATTTCATCGAGGTTCAGTTTTTCAATCATTTTCTTACGCGAAGTAGCCTGTTTCGATTTGGCTACGTTGGCACTGAAACGACGGATGAACTCCTCAAGCTCGGCTTTCTTTTCCTCAGCCTTTTTGTTCTGCTGGGCTTTTTGCTTGGCGGCCAACTGGCTCGATTCATACCAGAACGTATAGTTACCCGAATAATGGTTGATTTTGTTGAAATCGATATCCGAAATATGTGTACAAACAGAATCCAGGAAGTGACGGTCGTGTGACACCACAATCACAGTATTTTCATAGTTGGCCAAAAAGTTTTCCAGCCACGAAATGGTTTCAAAATCAAGGTCATTCGTCGGCTCATCCATCACGAGTACATCAGGGTTTCCGAAGAGCGCCTGCGCCAAAAGGACACGTACTTTTAGTTTTCCTTCGAGTTCCCCCATCAGGGTATAATGCATATCGGCAGGGATACCAAGGTTAGACAACATCGCAGCCGCATCAGAATCGGCATTCCAGCCGTTCATCTCTTCAAACTGCACCTGAAGCTCGCCTATACGGTCGGTATTTTTATCGTCGTAATCGGCATAAAGCGCATCCATCTCCGATTTAACGGCAAACAACACCTTGTTCCCCATCATGACGGTTTCCAGTACGGTGTGTTCGTCAAACATGTTGTGGTTCTGGTTCAGTACCGACATCCGTTTGCCCGGCTCAAGAATGACACGACCGGAAGTAGGATCGATATCGCCCGCCAAAATTTTCAAAAAGGTAGATTTTCCGGCACCATTGGCACCAATTACCCCATAGCAGTTGCCTTGGGTAAAGGTAGTATTTACCTCATCAAAAAGGATTCTTTTACCAAATTGCACCGATAAATTGGAAACAGTAAGCATGAATAGTTTTTTTAATTAAATTTGGTGCAAAAGTACGCAAAAGTGTTCAGTGTTCCGTATTCGTTATCCAGTTTTTTTGACTACCCAAACCAATCCTTTATAAATGTCATTTCCATACCAAGTCGAGCTGTTCGGCAGCAAAATATCCCTGCATTTTGTTTTTGAAACCTTGGCTTTTATAATTGGGGTGCGCGTTTACTATTTTTTAAGGAAAAAAAGCAACGACCCCATTTCTGACATGAACCGGTTGTGGATCATGCTGGGTGCAATGGTTGGGGCATTGGTTGGCTCACGGCTGGTGGCCCTGCTCGAAACCCCTTCAGAAATTACGCAGCAAACCTTCCTGACCATTTACCAGAACAAAACCGTGGCCGGTGGTTTCCTTGGCGGACTTTTTGGCGTGGAGGCCATCAAGAAAGCGATTGGGGTGAAAACAGCTTCGGGCGATTTGTATGTCATCCCGACTATTGTAGCGCTTTTTATTGGTAGGATAGGTTGTTTTTCGATGGGAATTGCCGAAACCACTTATGGCATAGAAACCACTTTCTTTACCGGAATGGATTTGGGCGATGGCAAATTGCGCCATCCCACAGCCTTGTATGAAATGGCTTATATGGTATTGCTTTTTATCTTCTTCCGGGCCATAAGAAAGAAAAACTGGAAGAATGGCGACCGCTTCAAACTGTTTATGGTGCTGTATTTCGGCTACCGTTTTTTGGTGGAATTCCTGAAGCCCTACGAACCCTTGTTTCTACATTTAAGCAGCATCCAATGGAGTGCTGTGGTTATTTTGCTATATTACCACCGATTTTACAAACGATTGTACGCTTATGCCCAATAGACCCTACATTTATTACGACTATACCAAAAGCCTTTGCCCGGTTTGCCTGGAGCTGGTCGATACCAAAATTGTTTTTGAAAACGACAAGGTCTGGATGCTCAAACATTGTAAGACCCACGGCGACAGCAAGTCAATGATAGCTGATGATGTGGAGTATTACAAACAGATACGGAATTACAACAAGCAATCTGAGGTGCCGTTGAAATTCAATACCAAGGTACATTATGGCTGCCCTTATGATTGTGGTTTGTGTACCGACCACGAACAACATTCCTGCCTGTCGATTATTGAAGTAACCGACCGCTGTAACCTCGCCTGCCCTACCTGTTATGCCGGTTCCGGCCCCAATTACGGCAGGCACCGCACGCTGGAAGAAATAGAGAAAATGTTCGATGTGGTAGTGGCCAATGAGGGCGAACCAGACGTGGTGCAGATTTCAGGCGGGGAACCGACTGTGCATCCGCAGTTTTTCGAGATACTCGATATGGCCAAAAGCAAGCCCATCAAACACCTGATGCTCAACACCAACGGCATCCGGATAGCCAAGGATGTGGCATTTGTGGAAAAACTCGCCACTTACATGCCCGATTTTGAAATCTACCTGCAATTTGACAGTTTCAAACCGGAAGTCTTGCAAAAACTGCGGGGTGAAGATTTGACTGAAGTGCGCCGGAAAGCCATTGAAAACCTGAATCAATTCAACCTTTCGACTACTTTGGTCATTACCTTGCAGAAAGGCGAAAATGATGATGAAATCGGAAAGATACTCGAATATGCCTTACAGCAGAAATGTGTACGCGGGGTTACCTTCCAACCTACCCAGGTGGCGGGCAGAAATGAAAACTATGATGATGCCACCGGTAGAATTACCCTTACCGAAGTACGCCGGAAAATCTACGAGCAGTATCCGGTTTTTACCCCGCAGGATCTCATTCCGGTGCCCTGCAACCCAGATGCGCTCTGTATGGCCTATGCGCTGAAAATTGATGGCGAAGTATTACCGATGACCCACCTCATCAACCCGGAAGATTTGCTGAACAACTCCAAAAATACCATCGTTTTTGAAAACGACGAAAAGCTCAAAAACCACATGCTCACGCTTTTCAGTACCGGGATTTCAGTCGATTGTGCCGAAGAAACCTTTGGGGAACTGATGTGCTGCCTGCCGAGGGTAAAAAGTGACAATTTAAATTACGATAACCTGTTCCGGATCATCATCATGAATTTTATGGATGCCCATGATTTTGACGTGCGGGCGGTTAAAAAATCTTGTGTGCATATTGTAGACAAAAGGTATAAAATTGTACCTTTCGAAACGATGAATTTGTTCTATCGTGACAATACCATCGAACAAATAAGGGAAAAATTGAACCATTGAATTGAATAAGATGTCTGATATTTTTGTTTCCATCATCTCGATTCTATTGCTGGGCAGCGTGCTGCTTTTCTGCATAAGTCTTGTGATGCTTTTTTTTGAAAACTATCGGAAACTGGCTGTCAAGATCATGATTGGCTGTGTCATTGCCTTTGTGATTGGGTTTGGGGCCTGTGTGGTCGGTATTACAATGAATTGATATGTTTATACTATTGTGTCTGATGGCTTTGGTAGGCTTGGGTGCAGCCATTGCTTTTTTGGTAGGTCTGGTGAAAATTTTCCGGAAAAGTACCCGTGAAGAAGGCCTGAAAATCTTGATTTTTTCTGTCATTTGCCTGCTTATTGGTTTCGGCAGTTGTTCGGCTATTCTGTCCAATGGCCGTGCATTTTAACTTTAACGATAGCTTAACAGAAATATCCAACCCAACTGAATACATTTGTTCGATGATGTTACTAAAAAAATACCCCGTTTTTAAAACATTTATGGCTCCTGTGGCCCTGTTGTTGGTGTTGTGTTCCTGCAAAAATGAATTTGCCGGTGACAACTATACAGCCTATTTCGGAGGGGAAATTATCAATCCGGCCAACCGCTTTGTGCTCTTCTGCAAAAACAACGAAGTGATTGATACCATTCCGCTGAAAAAAGACAATACTTTTTTCTTCAAATTTGATTCGTTGGCGCCCGGTTTGTATACTTTCAAGCACGAACCCGAATACCAATATGTGTATTTTGACAAGAACGACAGCCTGATGGTACGGGTCAATACCGCAGACTTTGATGAATCGGTGATGTTCTGCGGAAGGGGTTATGAAAAGAACAACTTCCTGATGGAAATGTACCTGCGCAACGAAAAAGACAAAGACAAAATGTTTGATGCGTTTGATTATGACATTCCGAAATTTAACGCCGTCATAGACGCCACTTACAAAAAAAATACCCAATACTACAACAGCAAAAAAGAAGAAATCAAATGGAGCGACGATTTTGACATTTATGCCAAGGCGGCACTCAATTTTCCGCATTATACCAAAAAGGAAATCTATCCGGTCATTCATAAAATGCGCACTGGCAATGACATTTATGAAAAGCTGCCCAAAGACTATTATGATTTCAGGAAAGAGGTTGATTACAGCAACGAAACCCTGACCGATTTCTCGCCCTTTGCCGTGTACCTGAACCACATGCTCAACAATGTGTCAACCATCAAGTACCACAATCATTTTTCTGAAGTCGATTTGGCGCTTAAAACCAACATCAATAAAATGAACATCGCCGATACACTGATCAAGAACGAGAAAGTGAAAAACATGGTGCTCAACAATATCGCGATAAAATATTTGCTCGAAGACCAGAACATGGTCAACAACAATTTGTTTTTGGATACCTATCATAAATATTCTACCGACAAAAGCCAGAAAAATGAAATTGTCAAAATCGGAAATGCGATTCAGTTGCTCAAACCCCATTTTGAATTACCTATTGTTGATTTCATCACACCAGACGGCAAAACGGTTTCTTCGGCTGACCTGATTAAACAAAAAACGGTCTTTTTCTTCTGGAGTGCCCAAGCCTCATCGCACATGGTGGCCGTCCACAAAAAAGTAATTGAATTCAAGAAACGTCATCCGGATTATGATTTCATTGCCATCAACATCAATGACAAGTTTGAAAAATGGAAAGAAGTCCTTTCGCAATATACTTTTGGCGGCATCAAACAATACCACTGTGCCGATTTTGAAGCCCTGAGAAGCAACTGGGCCATCACCAAAATCCACCGCACCATCATAGTTGATCAGGACAAGAAAATCACCAATGCATTCACAAACATCTTTGACGTGAATTTTGAGCAGAACCTGAAATAACAGCAATGACAACATAAAAAAAGCGGCTATCAATTATTGACAGCCGCTTTTTTTTATAGAATCTAAAACTATTTATTCCCTTTCTCGAAATCAGCAATGAACTGCGCCAGCCCGATGTCTGTCAAAGGGTGTTTCAACAAGCCCAATATAGCCGATAAAGGTCCGGTCATGACATCAGCACCAATTTTCGCACAGTTCACAATGTGCATGGTGTGGCGTACTGAAGCAGCCAGTATCTGGGTTTCATACCCATAGTTGTCATAAATTTCGCGTATTTCATTAATTAAGTTCAAACCATCGGTAGATACATCATCGAGGCGTCCGATAAACGGTGATACGAAAGTCGCCCCAGCTTTGGCAGCCAACAAGGCCTGTCCGGCAGAAAACACCAAGGTCACATTGGTCTTGATGCCTTTGTCTGAAAAATATTTGCAGGCTTTGACGCCTTCCTTGGTCATTGGCAGTTTCACGACAATCTGTTCGTGCAATTCTGACAACTCCTCGCCTTCCCTGATCATCCCGTCATAGTCAACTGCATTGACTTCGGCACTTACCTCGCCATCCACAATGTTGCAGATGTCTACGTAATGCTTCAAGATGTTGTTCTTTCCGGTAATGCCTTCTTTGGCCATCAGCGACGGATTGGTGGTTACCCCATCCAAAACACCCAATGCCTGTGCTTCCTTGATTTCGTTGAGATTGGCGGTGTCAATAAAAAATTTCATAGTATATAATTAAGTTGTGTTATTTAGAGTTCCTGAGTTTTGAAGTGCCTGAGTGCCTTAGATTTTTTGGGGCGTCCCGCTCCGTACCTCGCGTCGGGTCATCGGCTGCACGCGGTGCTTGCCTCTACCCCTAACGCAATCTCTTGCAAAACTACGATTATTTCAATCCATTCACAATACTTCTTTCAATTATACCCTCACTAAGGCACTATAATTTATAATGGTTCATTAACATTTTTTCATATACCTTATCAGGCAAGATACGCTTCAGGACAACAGAAAACTTCTGCAGAAAGGCGCCCACCTTATAATGTACGTTGGGTTTGGGGTTTTGTATGATTTTATGCACGGCCATGGCCATTTCAAGTGGGTTGCTGCCAGTGTCAACGTGTTCGTCCATCATTTTTAGTGTGGTACCGTATGGAGTTTCATAAGGCGAACCTTTTACCAAAGGCGCATGAAAACGGCCGGCTGCGATATTCGTCGCAAAATCTCCCGGAGCCACCGTCGTGATTTCAATCCCGAAAGGCTTCACTTCCATCCGCAGACTTTCTGAAAGGATTTCCAAGGCTCCTTTTGAAGCCGAATAAATGCCTCTGTAAGGCAATCCCATATAACCGGCAATAGAGGTTATGTTGATGATCAGCCCGGCTTTTTGCGTGCGCATCTGCGGCAAAACAGCCTTGATGACTTCAATCGGGCCAAACAGGTTGGTATCAAAATGGTTTTGTATTTCAGCTGCCGGAATTTCCTCAATCGGGCCGGTAATGCCCACGCCTGCGTTGTTGATGACCACATCGAGCCTCCCGCTGAGTGCGATTACTTTTTCTACAGCGGCTTTGATACTTTCGGTATTCCGAACATCAAGGGCAAGCAACGGAAATATGGAATTCGTTATTTTTTCGGGGTTCCTACCGGTGCCGTATATCGTAAAACCTTTGTGGAAAAGATATTCGCCGATGGCTTTGCCAATTCCTGAAGATGCGCCGGTAATC
>CAZXRX010000070.1:0-12131 GCA_964642945.1 uncultured Flavobacterium sp.
TTAGAAACCTTGTTTATGTGTAAGGTATTGTTTACAGTAATGGCATGTCCGGTACCACTCTGCGGGCTGTCGGGTGCCACTACTATTACAGTGCCCAGGTTTGACATGACTTCAATTAAGGCGCGTATGCCCGGGGCGGTTATCCCGTCATCGTTGGTGACCAGAATCAGCGGTTTCTTTGACATCTTGTTGTAATAATGTTGTAACAAAAGTAGGTATTTTTGATACTTATTGCATGACTATTTTCATAACTTTGGCACTTTATAAAGAACTGCCAAAGACGGAAAATTTGTTTTAACAAAAAATTAGGCACCACTGCCGTAGCATGGCATGGTTTTTTAAGTAATTTAGAAAAAAAATTAATGAATACAATATTCAAATTTATGAAAAGGAATTATAAAGTACTGTTGGTGGTATTGGCCCTGTCTGTTGGGTTGTGGAGCTTTATACCAAAAGGGGATAAAAACGACCCTGAAAAAGACAAATTGTTGGTAGAGCTTTTGGCTTATGTACTTGAAAAAGCACACTACAGCCCGGCCATGATTGATGACAACCTCTCCAAAGGCATATACAAAGATTATATTGCGGCGCTTGACCCGTCCAAACGCTTTTTCCTGCAATCAGATATTGACGAGTTTTCAAAATATGAGCTCAAGATAGACGACCAAATCAGGGACAAAGATTTGACTTTCTTTGATTTGACCTACAACCGTTTGATGAAACGTATGGATGAGACCAAATCGTTTTATAAAGACATTTTGGAACAGCCTTTTGACTATACAGTGGATGAGTCTTTCAATACCGATTATGAAAAATTGCCTTATGTCAAGTCTGATGCAGAATTAAAAGAAAAATGGCGCCTGCAATTGAAGCTGTCTACCTTGGCCACTTATGTGGACAAACAAAAATTGGAGGAAGATAAAATCAAGAACAAAAACAAAACGACCGACCAGAAATTAAAGGAATACAAAGAAAAAATGGGCAGCAAACTCACGCCTGAATTAGAGAAAAAATTTCTTGAAAGCGTAGCCAAAGTAGAAAATGAAGCCCCAAAAACCAATGATCAATTAGAAAAAGAAAGCCGTGAAAGCACCTTGAAATCACTCAATGAATATTATGGGTTCATCAAAGATTTGGACCGGAACGACTGGTTTTCGGTATACATCAATGCCATAGCCTCGCGTTTTGATCCGCACACTTCTTATTTCGCACCCGAAGAAAAAGAGCGTTTTGACGTCAGCATGAGTGGTAAACTGGAAGGGATTGGTGCGCGCTTGCAAAAGAAAAACGATTTCACTGAAATCACCGAATTAATCTCTGGTGGACCAGCTTGGAGAGGTAAAGAACTTGAAGCAGGCGACGTCGTGCTGAAAGTGGCCCAAGGCGACAAAGACCCTGTGGAAGTAGTGGGCATGCGTCTGGACGACGTTGTCAAAAAAATCAAGGGACCAAAAGGTTCAGAGGTAAGGCTGACGGTTAAAAAAACAGACGGAACCATCAAGGTAATTTCCATCATCAGGGATGAGGTTGAATTAGAAGAAACCTATGCCAAATCAAGCATCATCGAAAGGGATGGCGGAAAATATGGTATCATCTACCTTCCAAAATTCTACATCGATTTTGAAGACAAAAACAGCCGCGATGCGGGTAAAGACGTGGCCCTCGAAATAGAAAGACTTAAAAAAGCCGGTGTGCAGGGGATTATTATGGACGTCCGTGACAACGGAGGCGGCGCCTTGAAAACCGTGGTGGATATCGGTGGATTGTTTATCGAAAAAGGCCCTATAGTACAGGTAAAATCGGCTACCGGTAAAAAAGAAGTCTTGTATGATACAGACGAAGCCATCAAATGGGATGGCCCACTGGTAATCATGGTCAATGAATTTTCTGCTTCTGCCTCTGAAATCCTGGCAGCAGCCATGCAGGATTACAAAAGGGCGGTGATTGTCGGAAGCAAGCAAACCTATGGCAAAGGTACCGTACAGAATATTTATGACCTGAACCAATTTGTCAGGGGAAGTGACGTAGGCGATTTGGGTGCGCTCAAAACCACTACGCAAAAATATTATAGGATCAACGGGGGTTCTACCCAATTGGAAGGGGTTGCGAGTGACGTGGTGATGCCAGACCGTTATGCTTACCTGAAAATGGGCGAACGCGATGCCGACAATGCCATGGCCTGGGACAAGATTGATGCGGCTGACTATGAAGTCTGGAAGAAAACAAGCAATTTCGACAAGGCCGTAGCCAACAGCAAAAAGCGTATTCAAGCCAACCCGCAAATGAAACTGATTGATGAAAATGCCAGATGGGTTGACGAAAGAAACAAAGTCAATGTATACAGCCTGCAAATCGACAAGTTCAGGAACGAGCAGAAAAAACTCGAAGAGACCAATAAAAAATACAAAAGTCTGGCCGATTACAACAACAAACTGCCATTTGCTGCCCTTCCTTATGAAACAGAACTCATGAAAAATGATGCCACCCTCAAGGAAAAAAGGGAAAGCTGGTTTGAAAGCCTTTCCAAAGACATTTATGTGGAAGAAGCCTTGAACATACTTGATGACCTCAAAGGCGGAAACGATGTCAAAAAAGGGTTGACTTCCAAAATCGAAAAAAAGAAATTGGTCAAATCATAGTTTTTTGGCCTTATAAAAATATACAAAGCAGCTTTTATGGCTGCTTTGTTTTTTTGGTTAAATTGCTGTTTTTTAAAAAGCACACCACTATGAAATTCTGCTCATATAAACCCTTGGCTCTGCTAATGCTTTCGCTGTTGCTGGGATGCAAAAAACAGGAAGCCCCTGTTGGCATTTCCCATGAGAACAAGCTTGAGAACATAAACGAAAAACCTCCACATAAGTTTGATTTTCTACCCACAACCACCACAGGACAGGTTATAACCCACGATAATTATACCTTGTCGTATGCCGAACCATTTGAGCAGGCAGAGTGGGTAGCATACGAACTGAAAAAGTCCGATTTGTCGTATGCCAATTTTGAAAGGCCTTTTTTTATAGAAGACGCCCAAGTCAAAACCCATTCTGCAGATTGGCGCAATTACAAAAAATCGGGCTACGACAAGGGGCACCTGTGTGCGGCAGGTGACCGTAAATTTTCCAAAAAAGCCTTTGAGGAAACCTTCCTGACTTCGAATATTTCCCCTCAGAAACACGACTTCAATGACGGCATCTGGAACCGCCTCGAACAAAAAGTACGCTATTGGGCCTCCAAATATGACGGCGTGTACGTAATAACAGGGGGTGTATTGAAACCCGGACTCCGCACCATCGGTAAAGAAAAAGTAGCTGTCCCTGAAGCCTTTTACAAAGTCATTGCCGATTTCCGTGATGGCCATTGGCGTATGATTGGGTTCCTTGTTCCGGCGCATGACAGTGACCAGCCGTTATACCGATTTGTGGTACCTGTAGATGAAATCGAAAAACAAACCGGAATTGATTTCTTTCCGAAACTCGACGACAAAACCGAAGCCCAATTGGAAAAAAGCAGAGATTATAAAGGGTGGAGTTTTAACTGATATTTTTTACTCTTTTACAAATTTATAGTTATAACTATCATCATTCGTATACAGTTGTAAAACATACAAGCCATTTTGTAGTGACGAAACATTTAGTTGTGTAATAGGGCCAAGTTGTTCGAACACTTTCTTACCCAATAGGTTTGTAACTACCAATTTCGTAATGGTTAAGTTGTTGCTTTCAATGTTTAGGATGGATTTGGTTGGGTTTGGATATAGTGTTGTTTTACTTTGTTGGAAAGTTTCTGTTGAAAGCGCACAAGTCCCGAGGGCTGTCGGCACCATTACTAATGACCCGCCTCCATTGCCTAATGCCCCCCATTGCGCCCAACCCCATACATACATTGAAGAATTATTTTTTATACCTATTGAACATCCGCCCTGATGTTGTGATGCATAAATAAAACTCCAGTCAGATTCAGAGCCTATTTGGGTTGGAGTGTAACGTGTTAAAGTGGTTCCATCACCAAGTCGATAAGCATTATTAAATCCCCATGCCCACAATGTTCCATTTGTTTTGGTAGCCAAAACGTGTGATCCATGATAAGAGACAGTTAGCCAGTCTGTAGCATTTCCGATTTGAGCTGGATAATAACGGGAAATATTTGTACCGTCTCCATTAACACCAGTCCCGCCGCCCCAAGCCCATAAAGTACCATCTGTTTTTTTCGCGACAGTATTATTTAGCCCGCCATAAACTTCAACCCAATTGGTATCTGTTCCTATTTGTATTGGATAATTTTTACTTGTAGTTGTGTTATCACCTAAATTACCAAACTGATTTTTACCCCAAGCCCAAAGGGTTCCATTGTTTTTTATGCCCATAGAGTAGTCGTAAGCTGCATTAATGTACAACCAATCAGTATCTGTTCCAATTTGTACAGGAGTGATTTTATCTACATTGGTAAAATCACCCAATTCCCCATTAAAATTAGAACCCCATGCCCATAGCGTACCATTGTTTTTAATGGCTAAACTATGATTACTACCTGCACTAATTTTTAACCAATCAGTAGAGTTTCCAATCTGTACCGGTATGTTTTTATTGATAAAGGTATTGTCCCCCAATTGTCCATCCTGATTGTAACCCCAAGCCCACAAGGTCCCATTAGTTTTCAATCCTAATGAAAAATATTGACCCACAGCAAATGTTGACCAAATAGTATTGTCAGAAAATGATGTGAATTCAAATTTGGACACATTGGTACCGTCGCCGAGTTGGCCATAAGTGTTGTCTCCGGTAACCCATATTGTACCATCGGTTTTAAAGCCGAATGTATGCCTTCCACCAATAAAAATATTGTTCCAACATTGTGGAAAAGTTTTTGTTGAAAAAGACAGCGATAAAAGTAAAATAAATGTTATTGTTTTCATTTTATCAAATTTTTTGCCTATCACTCCTTCACGACCTTATCAACATAAACCTCATTATCTTCATTATACAATTTAATGACATAAATACCTCTTGCTAAATTGCCGATGTCAAGGCTTTCCTTGTAATTTTCCTCCAATACTTTTTTACCCAACATCGAATATAGGATTGTTTTTTGTATAGGGACTGATGTGGTTATGTTTAGGATGGATTTGGTTGGGTTTGGATATAACGTTATTTTACTTTGTTGGAAAGTTTGGTTATTGAGTGTACATTGTAATAAAGTGGGTGTTTGAACAATTTGATTGTTACCATTTCCTAATTGACCTACATTGTTAATGCCCCAACCATATAAATCATTGTCATTTGTTAATGCTATTGAAAACCCACCGCCAGCAGAAACTTTACGCCAAGAATTTAAGTTTCCAATTTGTATTGGGAGATTTCTATTAGTAGTGGTTCCATCGCCTAATCTATAACCATTATTCCAACCCCAAGCCCACAAAGTACCGTCGTTTTTTATTGCTAAAGTATGACCATAATCACAATCTAAGCTTTCCCAATTAGAGTTTGATCCAATTTGTATAGGAAAATTTTTATTAATATAGGAGCCATCACCTAATTGACCAGTAGTGTTATTGCCCCAAGCCCATATTGTGCCATCATTTTTTAAACCTATACTAAATTCCATTCCTGCGTATACATTATTCCAATCATTATCATTTCCAATTTGTAATGGAAGATTTTTATCAATCAAAGTTCCGTCCCCAAGCTGTCCAGAATTATTTCTTCCCCAAGCCCATAATGTTCCATTTGATTTAATAGCTAAAGAATGTGTATAACCCGTTCGGACTTTAATCCAATTGCTTTCTGAGCCTATTTGAATTGGTAAAACTTTGTCTATATTTGTTGCATCACCTAATTGACCATAAAGATTATAACCCCAAGCCCACATTGTGCCATCTATCTTTAATGCTAAAACATGAGTATTGATTGTTGAGGCATAATTCCAATTATTTAAATTACCTATTTGAGTTGGTAAATTAATGTCATTTGTATTATTAATTCCCAAACCCAATTGTCCATGATTGTTTGCTCCAAAGGACCATAGAGTTCCATCGTTTTTCTTCAATATTGTATGGGCTCCACCGCAATATATTGATTCATATTGAATTTCATTGTTGATTAAATTTTGATTTAAACATTGATTACTAGCACAATTAATGATTCCTAATTGACCATTAGAATTATTACCCCAGCCAATTAAACTTCCGTCTAATCTTAATGCAACGTTATGCCCTCCACCACTATCTATTTTATTCCAGCATTGGGCGGAAGAGCTAAGCGCCGACTGTAAAATAAGGAAGACCAAAAGCTGCTTTCTCCACATAATCAATTGGTTGTTATGGATTAGAAAGTAAATGTAAGATTTTTTTCAAAACCTTGCCCTCAACAGAAAAACATAAGATGTATTAAATGTAGCAGTTTACCACTCATTCACCTTATTCGCATCCATTTTCAAAAAGATGAACAGCAGGATGGTAAAGCCCCAAAGTCCGGAGCCTCCATAAGAAAAGAACGGCAACGGCACCCCGATGGTTGGGAATACACCCAACACCATTGCAATGTTCACAAAGAAGTGGATGAACAGGATTCCGGCGACACAATAGCCATACACCCGGCTGAATTTCGTCTTCTGTCGTTCGGCCAGGTATATAATGCGGAGGATGAGCCCCACAAACAATCCGATAACAATAACGCAGCCCAAAAAGCCCCATTCTTCCCCTACGGTTGTAAAGATGTAATCGGTATGCTGTTCGGGTACGAAACCGCCTTTGGTCTGTGTGCCTTCGAGGTAGCCTTTTCCGAAGAAACCGCCAGAACCTACGGCAATTTCAGATTGGTTGGTGTTGTATCCGATGCCTTTCATATCGACCTCACGGCCCAACAAGATATTGAAACGGTCGCGGTGGTGCTGCTTGAAGACGTTGTTGAACACATAATTTACCGAAAACGAAAACCCGGAGATAAACACCAGTAAAATCAGGCTGGCAATGATGTTCCGGTCTACCAATCGGCTTCTGAAATAGTTGATGACCAACACGATCGCGGTAATCCCGATTACGATGTAAGGGTTGTTGAAAGCGAGTGTCAGTACGAAAAGCAGGATGGCTATAAATCCGGTCAGCAAATACCAGCCCGGCAATCCTTCGCGGTACAATACCACAAAGAAAATCGAATAAATCAAGGCGCTTCCCGGATCGGGTTGCGGTAAAATCAGCATCACGGGCAAAAACACAATCAGCAGTACCTGTATTTGCCGGTTCATGCTTTTGAGGTTGATTTGCACATCACTCAGGTATTTGGCCAGAGCCAGTGAGGTGGCGGCTTTGGCAAATTCTGAAGGTTGCAGCGTAAAACTGCCAATCCCGTACCAACATCGTTGTCCGGCTATGGTTTTTCCGAATGGGAAGAGTCCGATGAGCGAGAGCAGGGAAACTGCAAAAATGACGATGGCAAATTTTTCATAAAACTTGGCTTCGACAAAAAGCACCACAAAAATAATAGGGATGGTAAACAGGATAAACAAAAACTGCTTGCCGTAAATCTGGCTCGAATCAAAAATGAAGGTTTCTTCTGGCGAACTCGACAAGGAAGACGAATAAATGTTCAGCCACCCCATTATTACCAAGGCAATATAGATGCTGATGCTTATCCAATCAATGTTTTGCGAAACGCCTTGGTCTTTCATCGGTTATACTTTTATACTGTCTTTCCTGATTGTTTTTTGCTTCACGATCGAATCGAGTCTTTTCTTCACGCGGTCAAGGCTGTCTTTCCTTCTGAAAATACTGTCCTGTTGTTTGACCGGCAACAGTTTGTCGTATTGTGATTTCAAACTTCCTTCGAGCATGCGTTTTTCAAAATCAACACGGCTGATTTTTTTGTTGATGTATTTTTCAATCATCAGCGTCGTAATCGGTCCCGCCCAACGCGCACCCCAATACCCATTTTCTACAAATACCGCTATGGCAATCTTGGGGTTGTCTTTGGGGGCAAAGGCCACGAAAATCGAGTGATCCTGTAGTTTTACCCTTTTGCCGTTCACTTTGGCAAAGTTCTCCGCCGTACCGGTTTTTCCGCATATTTCAATACCTACGGCACCGAGTCCGTGGGCAGTACCTTTGTTGTATACGTCGAACATTCCGGAGATGATCGGGTCGAAATATTTCCTGTCGATGGTCGTCACGTGTTTGGTGCGGAATTTCTTGTCGATGGTTTCCCCTTCGATTTTTTTGATGATGTGGGGCGTATAATAATAACCGCGGTTGGCAATGGTGGCCATGAAATTGGCCAGTTGGATTGGGGTCATAAGCACTTCTCCCTGTCCGATGGCGTTGGATACAATGGTTTTTCCATCCCATTTCCATCCTTTATAGGTTTTGTTGTAAAGCTTTGAAGTGGGGATGTTGCCCTTTCTTCCGGTAGGTAAATCATAGCCCATGAAATCGCCCAGCCCGAAACTCTTGATGTGTTTGGCCCAGACATCCACGCCATAACCATGGTCGCGGTACTTGTTGACGGTACGGATGTAGGCCGTGGAAAAAAAGGTGTTACACGATTCGTAAATGGCGCGGTGCAAATCAAGTATGCCGCCATGACAGTGGCATTTCATAAACCTGCCGCGGGCATAACTGAAACCATGCCTGCAACTCACCGTAAAATTGGTCTCATCAATAACCCCTTCCTGCAAAGCTACCAAACCGGTCAAAATCTTGAAGGGTGACCCCGGTGGATATTCGGCCAGCAAGCCCCTGTCATACAAAGGTTTTGCGATAGAGTCACGGTACAATTTGGTGTAATTGGCCGAGCGCTTCCTGCCTACAAGAATGGACGGATCATATGAAGGCGCTGTTACCAGTGCGAGAATTTCACCAGTTTTGGGCTCAATTGCCACGATACCGCCGCGTTTGTTGATCATGAGTTCTTCGCCATATTTTTGTAGTTCGGCATCAATGGTGAGTGTCACGTCTTCTCCCTGCCTGGCTATGGTGTCAAATTTGCCCTCTTTGTATGAGCCAATTTCGCGGTTGAACTTGTCTTTTTGTACGTATTTCACGCCTTTCTGCCCGCGGAGGATTTCTTCATAACTTTCCTCTACACCCTGTTTTCCAATCAGGTCGCCACCCACATAATATTTGTTTTTGGCAATGATTTTTTCGTTTACCTGCGTAATAAACCCAAAAACATTAGCACCAAAATCTACCTGATAATCACGGAGCGACCTTTTCTGGATGTAAAACCCATTGAAACGACGCAGTTTTTCCTGAAAGGCAGCATATTCTTCTTTGTTAAGCTGTGGCAAAAATACAGAAGGCAGCATGGGGCTGTATACCTTGGCCTTTTCAATTTTTTTGATGAAATCGACTTTGGTAATGTTGAGCAGCGCACAGAACTGTAAGGTATCCAAATCCTTCACATCCCTTGGGATAACCATGATGTCATAAGACGGTTGGTTGGCTACCAACAGTTTTCCGTTACGGTCAAAAATATAGCCGCGTTCCGGGTAAATGTACTTGATTTTGATGGCGTTGTTTTCTGACTTCAGCCGCAGTGTATCATCAATTACCTGCAAATAGAAGAGCCTTACCAATAACAAGGAAGCTGTTATGATAACAAGAGCTGGAAGCAATGTCTTTCTCATCGTCTGCTGGGCTTAATCAGATAAATAATCAGTATACTAATGATAATGGTGAAGATGGTGCTCACCAAGGTACGAACAATTATATTCCAAAAGAAATCTATGGTAAAAATTTCGAGGATGAACAACACGATGTGGTGCAGTACGATGGAAATAAATAGGAAGGAAAACCGCTCCGGAGTCAACACATCGTTCAGGCGTACCGTTTGGTATTCATAACTCAATCCGAAAGAAAACTTGAAAATAGCCGGACGGAAATATGCCAATACCAAGCAGGAAGTAGCGTGCACGCCACCCGAATTCAGGAACATGTCCATCAATAATCCGAGGAAAAAACTGGCCACCAGCAATCCATACCTGTTGCCATTCACCGGATACAAAATAATGAACAGCACATACGGAAAGGGGTTGATGTACCCCAAAAAGTTGATGTTGTTGAACAACAAGACCTGGGCCGCCAATAGCAACACAAAACGGGCAATATTGTTCAACAATGCACTATTCATTTTTCTGGGTCTTTTTTTCGAGTGCGATGATTTCGGCCGTGTCCTTGTTTTTGATTACATATACATAACCCAGGCTCGTCATGTCATTGAACAGCCTGATGTCAAGGGTGTAAAAGTTTGTTTCATTATCGGTCAGGACCCTTTCGATGGTGCCGATATTGATGTTTTCGGGGAAGATTTCAGACAAACCACCTGTTACGATGGTGTCGCCTTTTTTAACTGATGCTAATCTCGGAACGTCGGTCAGTTGGACGAAACCGGTGCTTTTGCCATTCCAGGACAAAGACCCGTAATGCCCCGATTTTTTGATTTTGGCATTCAGCGGACGCGTGGTGTTCAAGATGCTCAACACGGTTGCATAATTGGCTGAGGTGTTTTCGATTACACCCACAATCCCGAGGCTGTTGATGACCCCCATATCCTGTTTGATGCCCTGTTTGCTTCCGCTGTTCAGGGTCAGGTAATTTTCGTGGACGTTGTAGGAGTTCTTGATGACTTTCGAGATGATGATGTCAATTTTCTTTACCCCATAAAGGCTGTCTACTTCCGGAAGTTTGGTGGTGTCCTTTTTATTGAAAAGCAAACTTTTCAGGCGCGCATTTTCCTTGGCCAACTCGTCGTTCTGTATCTTGAGGTTGAAATACTCATTCACATTGTTCATTTTTTCGTAGACCCCTCCAGAAAGGAAATTGGCCGAGCTGATGACTTTGCTTTTATGGAACGAATGCGATTGGATGGTAAGCCCGAGCGATAGGGCCATAAGCAGCAAAAACAGCATGCGGTAGCTGTTTTTAAATATAAAATTAAATATTTGCTGCATCTGGAAAAGGGTTCAGTGTTCAGTAATAAGTGCTCAGTATAGAAAACAAAATACTATTATTTAATAAGGATGCTCCTGAATTTCGGGATGTTTTTCAATGCCATTCCGGTACCACGTACTACTGCCTTCAAAGGATCTTCGGCAATATACACAGGCAAATCCGTTTTCAATGAGATTCTTTTGTCCAGACCCCTTAACATCGATCCTCCACCGGCCAGGTAAATACCGGTATTGTAAATATCGGCAGCCAACTCAGGCGGTGTTTGTGACAAGGTTTCCATGATGGCGTCTTCTATACGCTGGATGGATTTGTCCAAAGCCTTTGCAATTTCACGGAAGGTCACTTCCACCTGTTTGGGTTTTCCGGTAAGCAAATCACGTCCCTGTACCGACATGTCGTCTGGCGGGGTTTCCAATTGATCGGTGGCCGCCCCTACAGAAATCTTGATTTTTTCTGCCGTGGTTTCCCCCACAAATAAATTGTGCTGGGTACGCATGTAGTAAATGATGTCGTTCGTAAAAACGTCACCTGCAATTTTCACCGATTTGTCGCAAACGATTCCGCCCAGGGCGATAACCGCGATTTCTGTTGTTCCACCCCCGATGTCTACAATCATGTTTCCTTTGGGTTGCATGATGTCGATGCCGATACCGATAGCTGCAGCCATGGGTTCGTGAATCAGGTATACTTCTTTTCCGTTTACGCGCTCACAACTTTCCTTTACGGCGCGCATCTCCACTTCGGTAATTCCCGAAGGGATGCAGACTACCATACGCAAGGCTGGCGTGAACATTTTTTTCTTTAGGGCTGGGATGCTTTTGATGAACATGCTGATCATTTTTTCCGAAGCGTCAAAATCAGCAATAACCCCGTCTTTCAAGGGCCTGATGGTCTTTATGTTTTCATGCGTCTTACCCTGCATCATGTTGGCCTCCTTACCCACGGCGATGATTTTTCCGGTGATGCGGTCACGGGCAACAATAGAGGGGCTGTCAATCACAACTTTGTCGTTGTGGATGATCAGCGTATTTGCGGTTCCAAGGTCAATGGCGATGTCCTCGGTCATGAAATCAAAAAATCCCATAGGTGTTAAAAGGGTATTAGTTCGTTAGTAATATTTTGCACACAAAAATAATAAAATTAATGTTTAAAATGACGTGTTCCTGTAAATACCATCGCAACTTTATTTTCG
>CAZXRX010000071.1:0-12083 GCA_964642945.1 uncultured Flavobacterium sp.
TTTTGAAATTTTAGATAAAAATTATATAATATTGAAAGGAAGTATTTCCCTTACTTATTTTTATCTGTAAATCGTCCTAAATTATCTGCAACATGTCAATCTTCTTTAACTCTTCCCAAACAATGCTTTAGGCCAATAACCCTGCTTTTTTTTTAATCAATATTACCTGAAACAAATGTATAATTTGGGTTTGGAAAGATTGTTATCAGTATATTATTGAATCATTATGAAGTGATTATAAATCATAAAAAAATCCCCTCCATAAAATGAAAGGGACATTTACTAACCTTACTAACCAAATTATAAGTAACTAACTAAATTATGCGGTGGCACTATCCTGGCTTAACACCCTTTTCATGAAAGTCCTGTAGAGTACTTTGTTGGGAGTTATTCCTGAAGTGAGGATTTGCTTTTTTGTAACTGTAGATTTGGAACTGCCCGATGATTCGTTTTCATTCATCTGAGATTGCCTTGAACCCATGAACCAACCTACAAAGTCAATTTGGGTATCTGTTGAAGCCACTGCATCATGAACCCGTGCAGACGAAACTTCTGTTACGGGATTATTTACAATCACTTCCTGAACGGGAGCAGTTTGCCCGAACATACGCAAACTCGACAATACAAACAACAAGAAAAGAAAAACTATCCTGTTTTTATTTTCTGTGATAAAACTGTTATTTGCGTTTTGAATGTTCATTGCTTTTATTTCCGTTTTTATTCTGAACCAAAACTACATCCATTAAGAAGCGGTATAAAATATTTTCGATAAATTACCACAAAACTCGTTAAACGCACTTTTGCCTGCTGTTCAGCCGGAATATCTGCATTTTAACTTTGACTATTTTTAATCCATATCAAAAAAAAAAGCACCCATAAAAGGGTGCTCATTTATACCTATATATATTAAGGAGTAATTAATTGACGTATTTCTTCTTGATTACCTTTAAGTCGTCGGTGGTAATTTCAATCAAAAACACCTGATTGGTAGTTCCGAGATCCAATGAAGTTTCACTGGCATTTACCGCTGTTTTTTCCTGCAGCAACCTTCCCCTTACATCAAAAACCTTCACTTCTTTCATTATTTTATTGCCGCTGTTTATGATAAGCTTGTCATTGGGTTTGTATAGCACAACGGCATCATCGTAAATACTTGTATGATTGCCCAATGTAGTATCTGTGTATACAATCACGAAACGGTTGTCAAAAATTCCGGGTTCAGAATGAAAAACGTAGTCGCCTTGCTTGAGGTTATGGATAACATTCAGGAAGGTATCTTTTATAAAAATATTCTGGTTTAGAAACAATCCGTCAAACTCATGCAGCGAAATATGATAATCTCCACTCACATTTCCTTTAAAGCCCAAAGGAACCTCATCGGTTATGGCAAAAGGCAGCTGCCTTCCCTGAATACTTAATTTCGAACCACTGCACAAGGTATAAATCGCCACCCCGTTCCCCACATCCATGAAGTCACCATCAAAACCCCTGTCAATAGCATTGGTGGCATATTGCGCGTAACCGACAAGTGTTTGTTTGTACACCCCTTGATTACTTACTACATCAAGCCAAAACCTGTGTCTTTCAATTCCATCATCAGCCGGCGGATTGTCCATCCTGAAAAATTGGTTGTTGTTACCGGGAAGTCGCATGGTGTTGTTAAAGGTAACGTCACCATTTGACAATCCTTTGATAAAGAAAGCCTGACCCGAAGCTATTTTTCCGGTTGGGACTGAACTGTTTATACCGGCATTGGGTGCAGAAGTAGTTCCTGTACCACCCAGGTAATTGTAGGCTGCATAATCATTGGAAGTATATTGTCCGAGATTACTGATTGGAGTATTATGTGTCCATAAATATACTGTGGCATCCACTTTGGAGACATTCGATGGTTCTGATAAAAATTTATTGATATTCAGGGCACTCGGATAAGGATTTCCAATCAGGTTATAAACCCCCAAATTGACCACAATTGGAAAATTAATTGTTCCGTTGTTTGGTGTCCCATAAAAGGTTGCGTTATATACCGCTGGGGTTACCGGGTCATAAAAGTAAGGCGCGCGGATAATATAACCCCTTCCCACATCCATCAGGCTTAAAGAAGAAACCCACATCCACCAGTCTGTAATCTGGTCATACTTGTAATATTTATCAGATGGGGTATCAGGTGACAGGTCAACCAATTTCTGCGGAGAAACCGGGGTGGACCAATAAGTGTAATCAAATTTCTTGACCGGCATGGTATTCCTTCTGTAAGTTATGTTACCAGAATTGACCGTTTCATTTAGCTGAACCAGGCTTGAATTGTTCTCAAACACCAATGACCCTCCGGAAACAACCACTTCATTGGTTACAATCAGGGAATGATTAGGATTGAAAACAACATTTCCGGAATTCACCAAAACGGAACAGGCACTCAAATCACCTGCGGAAGTATAGTTCCCCTCAAAAATAGCTTTAAGACCTGAATTAGGTGTGCCACTGCTCCAGACAGAACCATTCCAGGTTGTGGTGGGAACATCTATAAAAACACCTGAAGAATTGGCTTCGTTGCAATTGCCATTCCGCACTACGGCCCTGAAATATCGGGCAGCCAAAAAAGTACCCATCTCTGGAGCAGTCAAGGTGGTGGTGGTATTTACTATTGGGGTAAGATTGACTGTAAAAGCCGCATCATCAGCATATTCCCAACGTACTACATTACCCAAATGTCCAGACAAGGTCAAATTGGACGGTGCAGTGCCGGAACAAACATATTGACTACTTGAAACCGTACCCCCTACCGATAATGGTGTTACAGTAACAACACTGGTTGTCGTAGTCATACAACCATTTAGAGCAGTCAATGTAGCTGTGTAGGTTGTGGTACTGGGCGGCTTTGCATAAATCACACTGACAGGCGTGTTGGCCACATAAGGACTGGTGGCATTTATGTCGTTGTATAAATTGGTTATGGGCGACCAGGTGACCGAGGCAGCCAAGGTTCCTGTTATGGAAACGTTATCTATAGCCCAGCCATAAGCCCAATAAGAAGTAAAGTTGAACCTGATCTTGACATTCGGAAAGCCAACATAAGGCCCCAAATCAATATTGGCATTGGCAAAACTCAATGCGGTTCCCTGAATGGTATTATACGACTTAACAGTATTCCAGGAGGCGCCATTGGTAGTAGACACCTGTACCAGAAACGAGTCAGAATCAGTAAACCTTATATATTGCCAAAAATTAAGTGTCGCCGTTGTATAACCTGCCAAACTTATAGAAGGTGAAGTCAAAGTGGTTCTTGTAACCGTTCCTACTGGCGCAGGAGCCCCTGTTTGTGAATCCGCATTCGCAAGATAAAACTGTGACGCATCATTACTGACAAAATTCACATTCCAATACTGACTGATATAACTATAGTTATTAGGTCTTAATTTCCATTGAGAAGCGCTGGTATCTCCTCCGAATGAAGTGTTCTGAACCACCCAGTTGTTGGTTGCGGCATTGAAGTCTTCAGCATAAACCAAGGTTGGTGTCGCCAAACTCATACTTCCTGTAAGCGGCTGCACACTATTGATGCAGATGTTCGGATTGATTGGCAATACAGAAATGGCCCCCGGAGCCGGAAGTACGGTCACGGTTAATGCCACCCTGTTTCCACAAAGACTTCCCCCACTCTGGCTTGCATTGAGATAATAAGTAGTAGTGGCTGTCGGATTAAAGGTAAAACCTGCCGCAAAAGAACCTGAAATTCCTGTATTCGGAGACCATGACAATGTATCGTATGCCGCATAACCATTAACCGTAATCAAGGCAGAAGGCAGGCCCTCGCATATGGTCGTCGTTGAGGCACTAAGTGAAAGCGCTGGTGGTGCCGAAACAGTAACTGCAACCGGCACGCGTGGTGAAATACATTCGGTTGTAAACTTCCAGTTGTAAACCCCCAGATTGGAAGCAAAATCAGTCCCATTCCCGGTAATGATAGCTACTGATGAAGAATACGGATATACCGCATTGGTAGTATTCATGCGTAAACCTGAAGCAGGCAAGGTTTCAAAATACAAGTTGTAAAATCCGGGAGTTAAAGCATAATTCACAGCCAATTGCTGCGCAGTCGCCCCTCCTGACACCGTTGTGGTGTAAGGAATGAGTGCCAAAGCTATATTGGCGGTGTTCCTGATGATTATTCTTCCTGTCTGGCCGGAAACCATCGGATAAATATCTATAGACTGTAAAGTGGTAGCCGTCGTTACCGTAAAGGTAAAATAATCTTGGAAATTCTGCACCCCCAAGGTACCGCCCTGCAAAGCCGGTGTTGAAGGCCCTACTTTTGCCAAGGCCCCACTTGCCTTCGCTTCTACATAATAAGTTGTTGAAGCTGCCATAGCCGGGGTCGTGTAATTATTACCAGTACCCAAAAGATTTCCACCTGTAGCTGCATCATACCAATATAAAGTAGCAGTAGTATTAGGAGTAGCTGATATAGTGGCGTTACCATAACCACAACGGGTTACCGGCACAGTCGTGGCAATAGCCGGGGCAGCACATTCCGTATTGAAAGATTCCGCAGCCACCCATGCACTTTTGTCTGCCGCTGTACAATTACCGCGGACCCATACATAATAATAAGTATTGGGCAACAATGATGTCAAGGAAGCGATGGTTACACCTGCAGAAACGGAACCTGTTGGTACTGTAGCAGCATTTGGTGCTACATTGGATTGAGAAACATAATATTGATAACCCAAAGTCGGAGCTGGTGAAGACGCTGTCCAAGACAAAGTAGCCGTGGTCGATGTAATATTGTTTATCAAACCATTAGAAGGCTCTGAACAAGCTGGTGTAAGAGTAACACTGATATCATCAATTACCATATAAGTCTGGTTGGCGGCACTTGACCCTTGAAAGCCAATATAAAAACTTCCCGATGAAGCCGGGGTAAAGTCGACTGTTTTAGACAAAAAAGCGGAATTATTGATTCCGGTCATGGTGACCAGACTGTTAGCCATACCTGCAACATTCTGGGCGGCACCATAATAGACCTTCAAATTTTCTGAAGTACTGCCACCGGAACCTGTATTGTACCTGAAAAACAGGCGGTACGACAATCCTGCGGTCAAGTTCAAGGCCGGCAGGAAAAACCAATCATTCATGGCTGTAGTAGCATTCTTATCAATCTGCATAGACCTTGATGCGGAAGAAAAGTTGAAGGGTTGTGTCTGCCATTGGATGGCATCTGCATTCACATCAGTCCTCGCCCCACAGGCAGGGATTACCCCGGTAGCCAAGGCATCAAAATTTTCATAGTAAGGGATAGAGTAAGAACCACAAGTGGTCGTCGCAGCATTCACATTACTGTTTACCAAACATCCTATCCCTTGTGCCCTTACCCTGAAATAGTAAGTAGTGGCCGGCGACAAGCCTGTAATATTAAGTGAAGTCACATTACCCACCGAAAGATTGGAATAACCCGGAACGAGGGCCGTAAAGGTGGAGTTGGTAGACACATCGATAAAATAATTCGTAGCACCAACCGTGGTGGTCCAGGTTGCTGTAAAACTGTTTCCTCCTATAACTGTAGGAACAAATGTAGTCGTTGACCTGGAACAGGTGGTGACACTAGCAGTAAGTATCGAGGTTAGTTTGTAAAATGGTCCGCCCTGACAAGCATCATTATAAGGGATGATCCAATAATAATAAGTAGTGTCCGGTGACAAAGTGGTTTGGTTGAAAGTCAAAGAGGAGGTATTATTTACCACAAAATAAGCCCCAATGGTAGTGCTTGGTTGATAAAATGTCCTATTCACAATGGTTGAAGAGGTAGGTGCCGTATTCGAAGTACTCCTCAAAATCAGGTATTTTGATGGTGCCGGAGAAGCAGCCGTAAAACTGTTACCCGTTACTGCAACATCGGTGATGGAAGTAGCACCCAAAATCAAATTTGTCGGACTCGCGGTTGGCATTGCACACGGCAAAGCGGGTGTGTAGGTGTACAACAAACCACTATTAGGGTAAGCATCGATACTGGTTTTGATTGTAGAATTATTGGCCGGCCCTGAAAAAGTACTTCCGAACCAAGGCAAGGCGCTTCCCTGTAAGCGGTTGATGGTGTTTCCGCTCAAATAAGTGCTGTTTGGCCCACGCAATCCTACCTGTACCAAAACATCAGTAGTTCCTTGTGGTTGGCAGACTCCATAGGAGAACGAAATGGCGCTGGTCGTTTCAGACAACCTGATCTGGAAATTAAAATTACCCAGTCCTGCCACGCGTTGGGCATCAATCCACTCAATCACAAAGGTCCTGTTGGGAGAACTGCCTACCAAACCATATTTAATACTTGATGTGGCACTTCCTGATTTCAAATTGACCCCCAATGCCGAAACAACACCTCCGGTGGTTGCCGAATTATAATTGGTATTGTCACTGATGGGTGTATAATTGGTTGCCCCGGGCTGTACGGTACCGAATGTGATGAACCCATTGGGGCTGACATAACATTGGGTATACGAAACCCCATCATAATTAAAAGAAAATGGTATTGTAACCTGTGCAGCAGCACCGGCAGTGTGGTTGTCCCAGCTACCGGCATAAGCCGTAGTACCACCAGAAAGCGGCGTGTAGGTACTTACAGCTTCAGAAAAAGTATACACACTTACTTGTCCATAGAGGTTGGCTGCAGAAGAAAAAATAAAAAACAGTAATAAAGCTAAATATTTCTTTTGGTTTTTAGATTTGAAAAACATGAACTATAGTCGATTTGGTTAGGGTCAAAATCATTTGTAAAATAGCTTTCAAACAGCTGTAAAACAGCACTAAAAGCAAATTCAACAAATAAAGATATTATTTTTTCATAATGAAAAAAACTATTGTGCCGTTTATCGATAAAGTGTTGATATTACCGACGAAATACTGTATAAAGTGACATACAAAAGATTTAGGTGGATGCTTGATTTACAAATTTGTAGGAATAATTTTTATTCTGATTTTACCTTTTTCCGGAAACCAATCCGCCCTGCTCTTTTCACCGTTCAAACCCATCAAAATTCCCTTTTGACATTGGTCCTGAAATCAGCCAGAAAGTTTATATTTGCAGCAAAAAACAAACACCTACTAACCAACTTCCTGTACGAACAGGCAACGATTGTCATGAAAGAACTACTTAAAAAATTCGAAAATAAAGAACCTGAAATCATCTTTAACTGGAAAGACCCTGAAACCGAGGCCGAAGGCTGGACGGTCATCAACTCTTTAAGAGGCGGTGCTGCAGGCGGCGGAACCCGCATGAGAAAAGGGCTTGACATGAACGAAGTCTTGTCATTGGCCAAAACCATGGAGGTCAAATTTTCAGTATCAGGACCAGCGATTGGCGGGGCAAAATCAGGCATCAATTTCGAACCGAATGACCCACGCAAAAAAGAAGTCTTGCAGCGTTGGTACAAAGCGGTTTCCCCTTTATTGAAAAGCTATTACGGCACCGGAGGCGACCTGAATGTAGATGAAATCCACGAAGTCATCCCGATTACGGAAGAATGTGGCGTATGGCATCCGCAGGAAGGTGTTTTCAACGGCCATTTCAAGCCTACTGAAGCCGATAAAATCAACCGCATAGGGCAATTGCGACAAGGTGTCATCAAAGTGATTGAAAACACCAAATTTTCCCCTGATGTGAACCGTAAATACACAGTGGCCGACATGATTACCGGCTATGGTGTGGCCGAAGCAGTGCATCATTTTTATGACATTTACGGCGGAAACATCAGCGGCAAAAAAGCCGTGGTACAAGGTTTTGGGAATGTCGGCTCGGCAGCTGCCTTTTACCTGGCTGAAATGGGTGTCAAAATTATCGGAATCATTGACCGTGATGGCGGCATCATCAACGAAAACGGCTTTACTTTTGATGAAATCAAGAAACTCTTCCTCAATAAAGACGGCAATAAATTGGTGGCCCCAAACATGATTCCGTTTGAAGAAATCAACCAAAAAATATGGACCATCGGGGCGGAAATTTTCACCCCATGTGCCGCTTCCAGACTGGTCACCAAAGACCAGATTGACAAGATGATTGCCTCCGGATTGGAAGTCATTTCCTGCGGGGCCAACGTACCCTTTGCAGACAAAGAAATCTTTTTTGGCTCCATTATGGAAGAAACCGACAGCAAAGTCAGCCTGATCCCAGATTTCATCTCCAATTGCGGTATGGCAAGGGTATTTGCCTATTTCATGGAAAAAAAGGTACAAATGACTGACGAAGCCATTTTTTATGACACTTCGGAAACGATAAAAAAGGCCATACAGAAAGCGCATGACCTCAACCCGTCTAAAACCAACATCAGTGGCACGGCTTTTGAAATTGCTTTGAAACAACTGACTTAAATGTTAAATTTAGCCTAGCAGAAGGTGTTTTTTCCACAATTTTTGCTATTTTTCAACGTTTAAATACAAAACCCACCAGGTTATGGAAGACACTTCAGCTACTGAAAAAAGAAAATCATTCCTGATAGCCACCGGCATATATGCCCTGTTGCTTCTGTTATTGTTCTTTATCCGTTTTTGGCCCCCATCCGACGCAGAACTTGCCTTGCTTGGCGGAGGTGGCGGAGGTGGTGGTGTCACCATCAATTTCGGAGACAGTGACGTAGGTTCAGGTGCCGATTACAAAAGCGAGGTGTTGGATGTAAAAAGCCAGGCCAAGCCAGTACCGACACAAGCTGAACCGGAAGACGCCATCCTGTCTCAGGACAATGCAGCTGATGAAACCGATGTGGTGATTCCGAAGAAGGAAAAACCGAAAGAACCTGTCAAAATCAAGCCGGAAGTCAAAAAACCCGAGCCTGTAAAACCAAAAGTAAACAACAATGCCAACGATGCCCTGGCGAACATCCTGAACGGGAAAAACAAGGGCGGTGACGGCGATGACAAACAAAGCGGCAACAAAGGAAAAGCCAACGGTGATAAAAACTCGAATGGGTATTACGGCAACGGTGGCTCAGGAGGCGGAACCGGCGGCGGCAACGGAACTGGTAACGGTACCGGAACAGGTGCCGGAAGCGGTTCAGGATCTGGCGGCGGCAACGGAAGTGGAAACGGCTCCGGAAATGGTTCCGGCTATTCATTAGGAAACCGCAAAGCCTTGAGTAAACCAGCCCCAGCTTATAATTGCAACGAAGAAGGTGTAGTCGTGGTCCAGATAACCGTAGACAAAAACGGCACCGTAATCGAAGCCAAACCGGGTGCCAGGGGTACCACCAATACCGCAGATTGTTTGGCCTCACAGGCAAAAGTAGCCGCCATGCGTACCAAATGGGAAGCCAGCCCTACCGGAGCCGAAAAACAGGTCGGAACCATCCGCTATAATTTCAGTTTGAAAGATTAGGTTGCTGACACACCCATAAAAACACACCCTAGCCCTGATGGCAGGGGAAATAAAAAAGTCCCGGATTGTTCCGGGACTTTTTTATTGGAGCGCACAGCAGGAACATGGCCTGCCGGCACGCGCAAGCTTTTCGCTCCTCAAATAACTTTATTTCGTACTGGTAGCGATGACAAATTTCATGTTGTTCTTGACCCCTATCTGTAACACATCGACCAAATCCTGTACCTGAAGGTTAAACGGAATCCGGACCACTACCGTCTGTTCCTTGGTTTTGTCAATACGGGAAAGCAATAAGGTTTCAAGGTTTTCGAGGGTGGTTTCTTCCTTATCTACATAAAAGCGTTTTTCTTCGGTAACCGACAAGGTAATGAGTTGTTTGTTGGTTTTTTCATTATTCGTGGCTTTGGGCAGCGTCATCTTGATGACATTCGGGTTCGCCAAAGTGGAGATAATCAGGAAGAACAACAGCAGGAAGAACATGATGTCGCTCAAGGACGAGGTGGCGACTTCTGCGTGGAAGCGTTTATTTCGTTTTACCATTTGGACGTTGGATTATATTAACAAAATCTAATACCTGTTTCTGGATTCCCAAGGCAAAACTGTCAATCTTGCCATTGAAAAGGTGGTAGGCGGAATAGGCAATAATTCCTACGACCAATCCGGCCCCGGACGATATCATTTTTTCATACAAACCACCGGAAATGTTCCCGATACTGATGTCTTCGGTTTGTGAAATGCTGTAGAAAATCTTGATTACCCCTGAAATGGTTCCGATAAAACCCAGTGTGGGGGCGATACCGGCAATCAAACCAAGTTGTCCGAGTTTTTTCTCCATGCCCCCTACTTCAATGTTGGCGGCGCGTTCCATATTCGATTCGATTTCTGAAATGGGCCTGCCGATGGTGAGAATTCCTTCACGCAATACATAACCCGAAGCACTTCCATCCCTTTCTGCGGTTGATACGGCCAAATCAATGTTTCCGGCATTGAGGTTGTCGCGGATGTCCCGAATCAGGTTCGGGTTGATTTGGGCACGTTTGTGGATGAAAAGGTAACGCTCAATGATGATGTAAAAAGTATAAAAAAGCAAAATTGCAATCGGAATCAGGAAAAAACCTCCTTTAAGAATGAATTCCAATACCGAAATTTCATTGGTCTTGACGGTGCCTTCAATGACAGCACCGGCTGCATTTGCTATTGAATCGTTTTGTACCTGCAGAAAAAAAATACCCATATAAATTGTGTTTGTGTGTTTACATTTAAAAATTATCCGAAATTTGCCTTACGGTAAGGCAACACACAATAATAAACTAAAAAAAGCATAAAATATTTTCCTTTAAGAATATTTTATCAAAAAGAAATGAACTATCAACAAACCCTCGATTGGCTCTTTAATCAACTCCCTGTATATCAGCTACAGGGCGCTTCCGCATACAAAAAAGACCTTACCAACACGCTTGTTTTGACCCAACACCTGGGAAATCCGGAAAAAGAGCTGGCCTGCATCCACGTGGCCGGAACCAACGGAAAAGGCTCCACTTCGCACCTATTGGCTTCGGTTTTGCAGGAGGCCGGATACAAAGTGGGGCTGTATACTTCGCCACACCTGAAAGATTTCAGGGAAAGGATCAAGATTAACGGAGCGGAAATTCCCGAAGCTTTTGTCTGCGATTTTGTGGAAGAACACCGGGCTTTTTTTGAAGCACAGGAGCTGAGTTTTTTTGAAATGACCGTCGGCTTGGCCTTTGATTATTTTGCTAAAGAGAAAACTGACCTCAACATCATCGAAGTCGGCCTTGGCGGACGGCTTGACGCCACCAATATCATCACGCCGCTACTCTCCGTCATTACCAATATCGGCCTCGACCACACCCAATTCTTAGGCAACACACTTGAAGCCATCGCTGGGGAAAAAGCAGGCATCATCAAACCAAAGGTACCGGTAGTTATTGGGGAATATACCCCTGAAACCCAAGCCGTTTTTTTGGCAAAGGCAGCAGCAACACAGTCGGAAATTTACTTTGCGTCAGACTTGGTCAAGGAAACCTATCCGTCAGCCTTGTTGGGCGATTACCAAACCGCCAATAAAAAAACCGTACAACAAAGCCTTGAAACACTAAATCGGCTGGGTAAATTCAAGGTTAGTGAGGACCACATCGTGAAAGGCTTTAGGAATGTGGTAAAAAATACCGGATTACAAGGCCGTTGGCAGCAACTGCAATCGCATCCCAAAGTCATCTGTGATACGGCGCACAATGCCCACGGACTGGAGATTGTGATGCAACAGGTCAAAAAGGAACACTACAACCAATTGCACATTGTTTTGGGCGTTGTGAATGACAAAGATCTGAAAGAAATACTGCCTTTGTTTCCGAAAGAGGCTTTTTATTATTTCTGCAAACCAAATATTCCGCGTGGCCTTGATGCCGAAATTTTAAAAGCTGAAGCCGAAAAACACCAACTTGAAGGCGCAGTATTCAATTCTGTTTCAAAAGCTTACCAAACCGCCTTGGAAAAAGCAGGCGCAAATGACTTTGTATATGTAGGCGGAAGTACTTTTGTAGTCGCAGAAATTTTGTGATTTTTTTTATGATATGTTTGCAAGTATGAAAAAGAGTAGTATATTTGCACTCGCAATCAAGAGCAATAATCGGGCGATTAGCTCAGTTGGTTCAGAGCATCTGGTTTACACCCAGAGGGTCGGGGGTTCGAATCCCTCATCGCCCAC
>CAZXRX010000072.1:0-11926 GCA_964642945.1 uncultured Flavobacterium sp.
GTCAACCGGAGAAATACCACTGTAACTGTCCGGCAGTGAATTAAGGAGAGAAAAATAGAAAGTATAAAAAAACCATCTGTTGCAGCAGATGGTTTTTTTATTATCCGTGGTAGACCCTGGAGGCAATGATTTTACCTTCCTTTATTTCAAGGACTTCTGCCACGAGCATGTTTTCTTCATTGGCCACACTTCTGAGGTATTCCATAAAAACGCGGTCGGCATTGGAGGTCAGGGAAGTTACTTTATAATGTAAAGTAGGCAGCCGTCGGAAGGCATCTTCCCACCAATTCCGCAAGGCATCTTTGCCAACCACCAGCCCATTGGTTTCCGGATGGCGGAGCTTCAGTTTGGGGCTGAAATGTTCGGCGTCATCATCATATAGTGAGAGCAGTTTTTCGAGGTTGTGTGCATTGAATGCTTCAAACCAGGCATGGGCAATGGATAAATTTTGTTCGGTCATGGTTTTATGGGCAACAAAAGTTATCCGTATTAATTGTTTCTTAAATTGATGATTTCCTGCTCGGTAAGCGGTCTCCAATTGCCCCTTGGCAGGTTCTTTTTGGTCAGGCCTGCAAAAGATACCCGGTCAACCTTTAACACGTCGTATTTGAAATTTTCAAATATGGCCCGCACTACCTTTACATTGGAAGTTCTGAGCTTGAGCCCGATTTCGGTTTTGGGTTCGTTTTCGATATAGCTGATTTCGTCTATAAACAAACGGTGGCCATCAAGGGTAACACCGCCTGCAATTTTTTCAAGGTCTTCAAACTTGAGGTTTTTATCCAAGGTCACCTGATAGATTTTAGGCGATTTCTGCGAAGGCAAACTGAATTTACGGATCAGGTCAGTATCGTTGGTAAACAACAACAATCCGGTGGTGTTCTTGTCCATACGGCCAACGGGCTGTAGTTTGGCGTTGGAAGCCCCCCTGACGAGTTCCAGCACATTCCTGTGGTCGGCATCGTCTTCGTTGGAAGTCGTAAAGTTTTTGGGTTTATTCAAAAGGATGTATTCCTTTTTTTCGGGGGTAATGGTGGCGCCGTCAAAATTGACCACATCGCCTGGTTTAACCTTGTAGCCCATTTCAGTGATGGCCACACCGTTTACTTTTACGTTGCCTGATTGGATGTAAATATCGGCATCACGACGCGAACAGGCACCGGAGTTGGCGATGTATTTGTTCAGGCGGATTTCGTCTGTTTTTAAAGGTTTTGGGATGTTGTTGACAGGCGCTTTCGGTTTGACCGGTTTTTGCGAACGTTTGGGCATGGGAGGTTTTGGGGTGCCACTCTTGTTGGAAGAAGTGGTTTTCCTGTTGCTGTTTGGTTTAGCGCCGCCCTGTCCGGCATTGCTTCGAGTGCCTGTGCTGCTGTTTTTCTTGTTTCTGTTCCCGTTGTCCATGCTTTTTTATTTTTGTACTGTAAGGCTTAATGGCCTCGGCTGCAAAGATACTGATTTCTGTTGGTTTTGTCGGGGTTGTGTGAAGACTAATGATTTTGGGTAAGGCCATCACCCTTTGGCCCTGATGCAAAGGAAAATCCTTTTAAAGGATTCGCCGGCACGCAGTAAAGGCAGGGAATGCTTTAAAAGATTGGGAAGGCAGCAGGAATAAGGAAACCAAGAATGCCCAAACGGTCCGCCCCTAAAAATCGGCAGTAATCACTGTGTATTGGTTTTTCAGGATGTCTGCAAGCACTTTGGGGAGGGTATTGGTGTAAAACACCTGGGTGCTTTTTGTTGTGGCATGTCTGAAACCCACTTTTTCCTCAAGGATGTTTTTGGTTTGCCGGGCCACGGCTTCACCCGAATCGATGATTTTGACGTGTGGCGGCAGGATTTTTTCGATTTGCGGAATGAGGTAGGGGTAATGGCTGCAACCCAACACGAGGTAGTCGATGTTCTGTGCAATCATGGGGGTCAGGTAATCGTGCAGCAATTGGTTCATTTGGGGCGAATTGATATCGCCGTTTTCGATGAGTTCGACCAGGTGGTAGCCAATCTGTTCGATAATCTTGATGTCCTGGAATTTCTCTACATTTTTGTAAAAGAGTTCGCTGTTGAGGGTTCCTTTGGTGGCCAAAATGCCGATTTTCTGGGTTTGTGAATGCAGGGCAGCCGGCTTGATGGCCGGTTCTATGCCGATGAAAGGGATGTCATATTTTGCGCGAAGCTCCTTGATGGCGTTAGTGGTGGCGGTGTTGCAGGCCACTACAATGATTTTGCAGTTCATTTCGAGCAGGAACTCGGTGTTTTTACAACTCAGGGCAATGATTTCGTCTTTTGATTTTTGCCCGTAAGGTGCGTTTTTGCTGTCGGCCAGGTAAATGGTATTTTCATTGGGCAACAGCTCATGGATGGCAGACCAGATGGAAGTGCCGCCGATACCGGAATCAAAAAGCCCTATGGGATGGTTGTTTGTCATCGGTAACAAAAGTAAAAAAAAACTGCCCGCGAAGGACGGGCAGTTTAAAATATTTGGTGCGGATTTTTATTAGAATCCTAAATCTTTTTTAACGTCTGCAGTCAAGTCTGGCCCGTCTGCCAATAAAAGCTCAGAAGCGTTCAAGATGTATTGGTATCCTTTTGCTTTTCCTACTTTCTGGATGGAAGCTTTTACTTTTTCGAGGATTGGTTTCATCAAATCACCTTCTTTCTTTTGTAGGTCTGACTGTGCAGTTTCCTTGAAATCATTGATTCTTTTGATCATGTCCTGAACTTCTGTTTGACGCGTTTGGTTGATGGCATCAGTTACGGTTGTAGCTTCTGCATCATATTTTTTTATTTTGGCTTGGTATTCGTCAACCATGGTTTTGTAATCTTTGTCATACGTTTCGCTCAATTTTTTTAATTGATTTTGCGCATCAGTTACAGCAGGCATTTTGCTCATAATCTCATTGGTATCAACGTGGGCTACTTTGGCTTGCGCGTTCATGGTCTGAGCTCCAAAAAATGCGATTGTTGCTATTACTAAAGTTTTCAATTGTTTCATCATTCTTAAAAAGTATTAATTAGTATTTAATTTTAAATTATTTAGGTTTATTTTTTGCTTCTTCTTTTGCTTTTTTGGCGGCCTCGCGGTCGGCAAGGGTTTTCAGCCTTTTTTCTTCAGCGGCTTTTTTCCTGTCGTCAATTACTTTTTGTCTTTCTTCTAATGTTTTCTTTTTGGCCTCAGCTGCTGCTTCTTTTTTCTCGGCTGCTGCGGTTTCTTTTTCACTGGCACCTTCTTTCGGTTCTGTTGCTTTGCCTTCAGTGGTTTCGGGTGTTGTAGTACCCTTATCAGAAACTGTGCCAGTTTTGTTTCCGTTTTTGGCTTCCAGCTGTTGTTTCCTTTTTTCTGCTGCAGCCGCTTTCTTTTCTGCTGCTGCTGTTTTGCGGTCTTCTACCAATTTGGCGCGGGCTGCTTTCTTTTCGTCTAATATTCTTTGTCTTTCGGTCAGGTTCGGATTGTCATCCATCATGTCTTGTTTGCGTTCTTCTTCCTGCTCTTTTTTAAGTTGCTTGGCACTCATTTGCTCGCGTTTTTCAGCCCTGCTTATCGCACGTACCACTTGGTCACTGATGTCGTGTCTTTTGGCGGCAAACAAAATGGTAAGGTCTGAGGAACGGTCAAAGATAAAATCGTATTTTTTGGCTTCGGAAATATCCTGTACGGCATTGAACACCTGATCCTGAATGGGTTTAACCAATACAGCTTTCTGGGTCACCAAATCGCCATTCGGGCCAAATTTTTTCTGTTGGAATTCTGAAAGTTCGGCTTCCTGAAAGGCAATTTCTTCTTCCCTTTCCTGAAGCAGTTCCTTGGTCAACAATACTTTTTCTGATTTTAAGGTTTCCTTGAGTTTGGCGATATCGTTTTTCTTGACTTCAATTTCCTGTTTCCACTGTTGTGCTTTTTGCTCCAATTGGTTTTTGGCTTCAGCATAATCAGGCACTTTCTCCAGGATGTATTCCATATCAATATATCCAACTTTCACACCCCTGGTCTGCGCAGCGGCATTGTGCATGAAAAAAGTGGTGACCAGTACTATTAAAAAATATTTCTTCATAATGTATCGTTTAATAAATTGTAACAAATATAATTAAAATTGTTGACCAATTATAAAATGTGTTTCCCAGCCATTCTTTTGGTTGGTTGGAGATCCTGGTACGGCATCAAATCCGTGTCCGAAATCGATACCCAACAATCCGAAAGCTGGCATGAATACGCGCAAACCGAATCCGGCTGAACGCTGAAGGACAAAAGGATTGTATTGTTTGAAATTCGAATAAGAGCCTCCTGCTTCGGCAAAAACCAATCCGTAAATGGTAGCAGCACCTTTAAGGGAGATTGGGTAACGCAGCTCTAAAGAGAATTTATTATAAATCGGGTCACCGCTCAAAGACGACAAAGATTGGTTCGGGTAACCCCTTAACTGTACCACTTCACGGCCATCCAAAGAGTAATTGGCCAATCCGTCACCGCCTAAGAAGAAGCGTTCAAAAGGCACGACCCCACGGTTTGGGTTTTCCTCACTTACACCCCTGTTCGGGTTATAGGCGCCAAGATATCCGAATTCGCCAAGGGTCCGTAATACCAATTTGTCATAGATGGTGGTATACCAATCGGCCTTGAATTTGATTTTGTAGTATTCCAACCAACTGAATTTCTTTTGGTCGACTTTTCCTTGGTCTGCCGCAGCATCCTCGAAATTGGTTACTTTTTTGTAGACATTCGATCCTGCAAAAGTTTCTGCAATGTAGTCACCTTCTGCCGGAATTTCTGTATTGGTGTCAATCCTGATGTTGGAATTGGACGAATAACGCAGTTTGTTTTCTTCCAAATTACCCAAATTGGCATAATCTACCCCATTGAACAAAGAGTAAGGAATGGTAAATTTAGCGGAAAGGCTGAATTCAGAACCCCTGGTTGGGTAAATCGGGTTTATGGCTTTACTGTTACGGGTCAAGGCTGTGGTAAAGGCCAAGTTGCGCGAAGAGCCGTTTCCGAAAGTAAACAAATTGGTAAAATAATTCTTCAAATCGTAATACTGGAAGCTTACGGCGTTGGACAATACAAAATAATCATCCGGAACGGTCAGTTTTTTGGCAATACCCACTGAAAGCGAGGTAATGTTGAAGCTCTTGTCTTTATCAGCACTTCCTACGTTTCCTGAGTATAAAAATTGTTTGCTGTAAGACAAAGAGGTAGAAAAGTTGATGGGCTTCCTGCCTCCGAGCCATGGCTCAGAAAACGACATACTGTAGGTCTGGAAATACGAACTCGCCTGCGCCCTTAAGGCTATTTTCTGGCCATCACCCATGGGTAACGGACGGTAGGCTTCTTTTTTGAATACGTTCCTGATGGAGAAGTTGTTGAACGACAATCCGAGGGTTCCGATGAAACCGCCACCGCCATAACCACCCTGAAGTTCAATTTGGCTCGATCCTTTTTCAACCAGGTTGTATTCGATATCAACAGTTCCTGCGGTAGGATCTACGTTTTTGAATTTGGGTTCGATGGCTTCTGCGTCGAAAAAGCCCAACTGGCCTATTTCCCTTACGGTTCTTACCAATTCTTCCTTGCTGTATTTCTGGCCCGGCCTGGTTCTTAATTCGCGATAGATGACACGGTCATTGGTTTTGTCATTCCCAACTACCGAAATCTTGTTGAAGTAGGCGAGTGGCCCTTCGGTAACCCTGATTTCGAAATCGATGGAGTCATTTTCGGTCCTTACTTCCACCGGATTGATGGTCGAGAAAAGGTAACCGTTGTTCTGGTAAAGGTTGGTGATGTCATCGCCATCTGGTTTGGTTTTGTCGGCAATACGTTTTTCCAATAATACCCCATTATAGACTTCGCCTTTTTTGATACCCAACACCCTTTCCAAGGTTTGGTCAGAATAGACGGAATTGCCCAGGAATTTGATGTCGCCAAAATAGTATTTACGGCCTTCTTCCACCTTGATGTTGATGGCAATTTTCTTTTGGTTTTTGTTCAGGAATACCGAATCGGAAACAATACGGGCATCGCGGTATCCTTTTTCTTTATATTTATCTATCACGGAAACCAAATCTTCCTTGTATTTGTCCCTAATGAATTTTGAAGCCTTGAAAATACGGAGTGGGTTCACCTGTTTGGTGTTTTTCATGGCCCTGCGGAGTTTGGCATCGGTAAATTTTTCGTTGCCGTCAAAATTGATTTTCCTGATTTTCAGTTTCTGGCCCCTGTCTATATTAACTACCATTTTAACTTCATTCGCGGTAGCAGTATCCGGAGTGGTTACCACTACGACTTTGGTATTGAAATAACCGTTTTTCTTGTATTTGTTTTCGATGTAGTTCTTGGTAGTGGTAATTAAATTTTCATTTACGATTTTTCCCTTGGTAAGGTCATTTTCCTTGATTAAGCCTTCAATTTTTCCTTTTTTGACACCCCTTATCTTGACCTCATTCAATTTGGGTAATTCCATGATGTGCAATTCAAGATAGATGCTGTCGCCTTTTATTTGATTTACATAAAAATCGATATCGCTGAAAAGCCCCAGTTTACCTAATTTTTTAATGGCATTGCTGATTTCTTCGCCAGGAACGATGATTTCCTGACCTTTTTCAAGGCCGGCAAAAGTAACTACGGTTTGTTTGTTGAAGGTGATTTTGCCGGTGACGTCCACATCGGCGAGAATGTATTTTTTGCCTTGGTCAAATGGTACTCTTTCTTGTGCTTGTACTGAAAACAGACTTCCGGTAATCAGGGAAAACAATAACGCTCCTATAAATTTATTCAACACTGGTATTTTTTTTAATTTGTTCACTTGTTTTTCCAAATCTGCGTTCTCTTTTTTGATAGCTGATAATCGCTTCATATAAATCATTTTCTTTAAAGTCAGGCCAGAGCACGTCGGTAAAATAAAACTCCGCATAGGCTATCTGCCATAGCAAAAAGTTGCTGATCCTGTGCTCCCCGCTGGTCCTGATGAGTAAATCTACATCGGGTAAATTGTGCGTGTAAAGATGCTGATTAATAATTGATTCATCAATACTATCGATTGAAATTATATTATTTTTAACTTTATCACTTATATTCCTGACCACATTCACCAGTTCTTCCCGCGAGCCGTAGCTGAGCGCCAGTGTGAGCGTCATCCTGGAGTTATTTTGGGTCAGTGAAATGACTTCGTTAAGTTCCTTAAGGATGGATTTGGGTAGTTTGTCGAGGTTCCCGATGGAGTTCAGTCGGATGTTGTTTTCCTGCAGCGTTTTCAGTTCATTTTTAAGGGAATGGACGAGCAGTTTCATCAGCGTTTCCACCTCGAGTTTCGGACGGTTCCAGTTTTCTGTGGAAAAGGCGTAAAGGGTAAGGTTTTCAATGCCGAGTTTGGCACAGCTTTCTACGGTAACCCGTACAGATTTGGTGCCGTTTTCATGACCAATGGCACGTAACAAGCCTTTTTGTTTGGCCCATCGTCCGTTGCCATCCATAATAATGGCCAGGTGTTTGGGCAGGTTGTTCTTGTCTATGGTTTCCAGTAAATTCATCATGCTAATCCAGGCAATAACAGGGTTTTTCCCCGAAAGTATAAGTTAAGGTCAATCCGGTAAACATGTACCAGTCGTTGCTGTTCAAATTGCCGAATTTCAACGATTCCAAATTTTCATTGGTCGGATTGCTGCCGTCTATGTCATCTGCAAAGGTATATCGTGCTCCGGCTTCTATGGCCAATATCCATTTCGGGCGGATGTTGGTTTTGATTCCTACTACCATTGGGATGCCGATGGTTCCGTGTTTGGCATCAGATTTTGGGGTATTTCCGGCATAAAACAAGCCGTCATACAAGGTGTAAACCAACCCTGAAAAAACATAAGGCGTTATTTTGCGTTCCATGTCATGCAAATTGAAATCAAAAAAATTGAATTCCAACCCGGCAGACATTTCCGTGATGGTGTTGTCAAAGGCCAAGCCTCTTTCTTTCCGGCCCGGAACGTCAGATTTCAAGTCGTTGGCCGACAGTTTGCTCTGTATCACAGAAAAACGGTAAGCGTGTCTCGGGCTCCTGTTCCATTTGTATACCAAGCCAGCGGCGATGTTGTTTGGCGCAATATAGGTGGTGTTTCCGACATCGCCAATAAAATTACTGCCTCCAAGAAAAACCCCAATTTCGTTGATTTGGGCATTTGACTTAGAAAAACCAAGAACAATCACAATTAAAAACAGTCTTTTCATCCATTGAAAAATAGCGTGCAAATATAGTAATTATAGCAACTAATAAAACAAGATACCAGTATTTATAACCAATAATATTAACAGAATTATACTTAAACTGCTATTAAACGAAGAAAAGGCAGGTTATCGTATAAAATAAGGATGTTAATTTCTTTTGTCTTCGCCCCATAAGAGCTTTTTGCGCAAGGTTTTCAGGAAGGTTTCGTTGGGTATTTCGACCATGTTGATCTGGAAACCGGTTTTCCTGATGGTCAGCACCGTTTCCTTGTTGATGGAGGCAATACGGGAATCGAGCGATACCAGGAAGTTTTCTTCCCTGCCCGATACTTTCAGTTTGATGACGGTGTCGTCGGTAATCACCAAGGGCCTCGCATTGAGGTTGTGCGGGGCGATTGGCGTGATGACAAAACATTTGACATCGGGTGTCAGAACCGGGCCGCCGCAACTGAGCGAATAACCTGTGGAACCGGTAGGGGTAGAAATAATCAACCCGTCTGCCCAATACGAATTGAGGTATTCGTCATTGAGGTAGGTTTCTATGGTAATCATCGAAGTGGTATCTTTACGGCTGACGGTCACTTCATTAAGTGCAAAATTGAGGTCTGCGGTTTGTTGGTTCAGCAAAGGGCTTTCAATAGAGAGCAGGCTTCTTTCAGAAATCGTATATTTTTTTTCGATAACCAGTTTTAAAAAAACAGCAATATTTTCTTTCTGTACAGTGGCCAAAAAGCCCAACCTTCCAGCGTTGATTCCCAATATCGGAATGCCCGAATCCCTTACAAAAGTAGCCGCACGCAACATGGTTCCGTCGCCGCCTATGCTCACCAACACATCAAAACTGCTGTTCAAATCATGCGAATCCGAAAAAGTGGGATAACTGGTCTGGATGATGGATTCTGTTTCCAAAATCTTCAAAAAAGCGGCTTCGACCACCAATTCCACTTCATGGGCATCAAAAAAATCGAAGATATCCTTGATAATAGGCCTGGTGTCGTTTTGGTAATATTGTCCGAAGATGGCTATTTTCATCAGATATTCAAATATTTGTCCAGGTAATCGGAACGTTCCTTCAAGGTATTGAGGTAATTGTCTTCGTGGTGTTCCGAAATGATTTCATAATTGTACCGACGGAATGACTGGATGATGTCGTTCATGCCGCCCATCGCAATCTTGATGGTGATCTTGATTTTGGTCGCATCGGCTTCCGAAACAAACAATCCGAGTAGCTTGCCGTTGTTGCTTTCTACAATCTGGGCAATCTGGCTCATCGAATAATCGACCAAATTTTTTTCCACCACGATGATACCGCCCGGTTCTTTCAAAAACGGCGTTTCATGGAAAAATTTCACGATATCTTCCAATTCATAATAGCCCAGGTAGGCATTGTTTTCATCCAATACGGGCACAAGGTTTGAATGGCTTTTGGCGAAAACTTCCAATACATCAAGCCAAATCATGTTGTCCCTTACAAAAATCCCTTCGAGGGCATAACGGTAATCGGCGACTGTTTTGTCGCTGTCAAAGGTTTCCACATCGTCGGCGGCAATGCATCCGAGATAGGTGCCTTCAGACAATACCGGAAAATGGGAGAAAGGAACGTCCAGAAAAAAATCCTGAACCGACGCAATGGCTTCCGCACTGTCAATGGCTTTGTAGTCGTTGGTGATGTAATCTTTGATTTCGGTCATAAATGGCTTGAATAATGCGTGCAAAATAATCAAAAATTAGCACATACTTCTATATTTTAACTTTGTATTTTTGTAAAGAAATTTTCGAATCAAACTGCAAACAGCTCCCATGACAAAATTAAGCGTAAACATCAATAAAATTGCCACTTTACGGAATGCCCGTGGCGGTAACGTACCCGATTTGCTAAAGGTGGCCCATGACATCCAGCAATTTGGTGCGCAGGGCATCACCATCCATCCGAGGCCCGATGAAAGACACATCCGCTATCAGGATGCGCGCGACCTCAAACCCGTGGTGTATACCGAATTCAATATTGAAGGCAATCCGCAGCACAATTTTATCGACCTGGTGCTCGAAACCAAACCCACACAGGTAACGCTGGTTCCTGATGCCATTGGCGCACTTACCTCCAATGCCGGTTGGGATACGGTACAACACCAGTCGTATTTATCTGAAGTTATTGCAGAATTTCAGCGCAACGGCATCCGGACGTCTATATTTGTTGACCCTGTGCCCCGGATGATTGAAGGCGCCAAAGCCACCGGAACCGACCGCATCGAATTGTACACCGAGGCCTTTGCCCACCAATACGGCCTGGGCAACCCAAAAGGCATCGATCCTTACATCGAAGCAGCCGTTTTGGCCAACCAATTGGGCTTGGGTATCAACGCCGGACATGACCTGAGCCTCGACAACATCCGGTTTTTTAAGGAAAACATTCCGGATTTGCTGGAAGTTTCCATCGGTCATGCATTGATTTCCGAGGCCTTGTACCTTGGTTTGGAAACGGTCGTAAAAAGTTACCTGCAAAAATTACAATAAAAGAAAATGTTACATTCAAGAATAGAAGGCGAAGGCTTTCCCTTACTGATTATACATGGCTTTTTGGGGATGTCCGACAATTGGAAAACCCTGGGCTCCCAATATGCCGCACTAGGTTTTCAGGTACACCTGATTGACCTGCGCAACCACGGCCGGAGTTTCCATTCCGATGTATTCAATTATGAGGTTATGGCCGAAGATATTATGGAATATTGTACCGCACACCATTTGGAAAAGGTTTCCCTCATCGGTCATTCGATGGGCGGAAAAGTGGCCATGTTATTTGCCGTGCAGCATCGGGAAAAAGTCGAAAAACTAATCGTGGCAGATATTGGCCCGAAGTATTATGCGCCACACCATGACAGCATCCTGGCCGGGCTCAGTGCGGTTGATTTTTCCGTAAAGCCTGACCGCGCCGCCGTAGAGGAAATTCTGTATCCGTATATTCCAGACATGGGAACCCGTCAGTTCCTGATGAAAAACCTCTATTGGGCTACGCCCGGCCAATTGGCTTTCCGTTTCAATCTCGATGCTTTCACTAAAAATATAGATGCCATCGGGACAGCCTTGCCTGAAAATACGGTTTTTGAACAACCCACGCTGTTTATCAGGGGCGGCAACTCCGATTATATAGTAGATACCGATCTTGAAGGGATAAAAAAACATTTTCCCAACAGCCAACTGGACACCATTCCCAATGTCGGGCATTGGCTGCATGCCGAAAACCCACAGCTTTTTTTTGAAAAAACAGCGGCATTTTTGAAATAAAACCTTAATTTTATAAAAACGAAACCCATGAAATTACTTATCCGCATATTGGTCACTGCCCTGCTCGTCATGATTATTGCACACTTAATGAAAGGGGATGTCGTGGTAGATAAATTCACTTCGGCCCTGACCGTGGCCATCGTACTCGGCCTGCTCAACTTTTTTGTAAAACCGATATTGGTGCTGCTCACCTTGCCGGTCACCATTTTTACACTTGGCCTGTTTTTACTCGTCATCAATGCCATCATGATCCTGATTTGTGATCATTTTGTAGATGGGTTCAAAGTAAACTCTTTCCTGACGGCACTGCTGTTCAGCATCATTCTGTCGCTCTCGCAATCGCTGGTTTTCAAACTCACCGGCGAAGCCAAATAATTGGGTAAAAATCAAGAAAATAAAATTGGTTGGGTTGCAGAAATGTTATAATTTTGCAACCCAATTTTAGTA
>CAZXRX010000073.1:0-11824 GCA_964642945.1 uncultured Flavobacterium sp.
TGTCCTTTAATCGTAATCGATTTCATTGTAAAAATATATAGTTAATAAATAAAAAATTAGTTGTTGGTTGTCGGTTGCCGGTTGTCAGATTAGACTCCCATAACGTTCGACATTTATTTTTTTGGGCGTTGCCCTCGTTCCTCGTGCCCTACATCAAAAACTTCCCGCTGATCGAATTGTTGTGCTGTACCATATGCATGACTTCTGCAAAAAGCGGTGCGCAACTTACGACCCTTATTTTTTTCGATTCCTTCTTCAACGGAATAGAATCGGTCACAATCAATTCCAGCAATTTGGAATTCTCTATTTTTTCGTATGCCTCACCCGATAAAATCGCGTGGGTGCAAATCGCCCTTACGCTCAACGCGCCTTTTTCTATCATCAGGTCGGCTGCTTTGGCCAGTGTGCCTCCGGTGTCAATCATGTCATCCACCAAAACCACATTGCGTCCTTTGACCTCCCCAATCAGTTCCATCGTGTCAATCACATTGGCGGCTTTGCGCTGTTTGTAGCAAATCACCACGTCAGATTCCAAAAACTTCGAGTAGGCGTAGGCCCTTTTCGATCCGCCCATATCAGGCGACGCAATCGTCAGGTTGTCCAATCCCAAACCTTTTAAATAAGGAAGGAAAATGGTCGATGCAAACAAGTGGTCTACCGGTTTTTCGAAAAACCCCTGTATCTGGTCGGCGTGCAAATCCATCGTCATGATGCGGGTGGCACCTGCGGTTTCCAGTAATTTGGCTACCAGCTTGGCTCCAATCGGCACCCTCGGTTTGTCTTTGCGGTCCTGCCTGGCGTATCCGAAATACGGAATTACCGGCGTAATGTGCCTGGCTGATGCCCTTTTGGCGGCATCAATCATCAGCAACAGTTCCATCAAATTGTCGGCACTCGGAAATGTCGAGCAGACAATAAACACGCGCAATCCCCTGATTGACTCTTCAAACGAAGGCTGGAATTCACCATCACTAAATTTTGAGAACGTAACTTTACCTAGCGGAACACCGTAATCTTTGGCTATTTTTTCCGCTAAATAGACACTTTGCGAACAGGCAAATATCTTTGCTTCTGGTTCTGAATGTGACATTTCAATTGGTTTTTATCCCGTTGCATCCCATGCAAATCTGCTAAAAGCTGGGTGCATTTAAATGCCTCGGGTGTAGTTAGTTAGTTGTGTGTCGTTAAAACGAGGTGCAAATTTAGGAATAAAAATCAACTACGAAAGTAAAATTTTGAGTATTTTTTTATGAAATGAAGAAAATTTATATAAATTTGCAGTCCTCTAAAACACCAAAATTACCAGGATGGTATAAATAACCCTCCCGTAATAATGCCCGGATGGCGGAATTGGTAGACGCGCACGACTCAAACTCGTGTTCCTAGGAGTGTGGGTTCGATTCCCACTCCGGGTACAAAACCTCTCAGAAATGAGAGGTTTTTTTGTTTCAGACAAACTAGCCGAAACCGTTTGAATATCCCTTTAATTTTCGTAAATTCGTAGTTCACAGGCCTACAGCCATAATCCCACTGCCTCCATGACCTCCAATAACTTCGACATTACAGGGTTGACCGATAATGAGGTTTTGCAATCCCGGGAAAAGCATGGCACCAATGGCATAGAGGCGAAAAAGGAAAACTACTTCTTGTCGGCCATTTTGGACATAGCCAAAGAACCCATGGTTCTGCTGTTGCTGGTGGCTTCTGGCATTTACTTCACTATGGGGGAAACCTCAGATGGGATTTTTCTGGCCGTAGCCATCCTCTTGGTTTCCGGTATTTCGTTGTACCAGAATTCCCGTAGCCGTACTGCCCTCGAAAAGCTCAAGCAATTCACCAAACCCAATTGTAAGGTAATCCGGAACGGCCAAATAATTGAAATACCCACCGAAGCACTTGTCATCGGTGACAGTTTGTTGGTCGAAGAAGGCAGCTTGGTGGCAGGTGACGGCACCATTGTCCATTCGAATGATTTTTCCGTTAACGAATCCATCCTCACCGGCGAATCATTGGCGGTATCCAAAGACAAAAACGAGGGCAATAACCTTATTTTCAAAGGTACTCTGGTATCAGGCGGATTGGCCATTGCCACAGTAACGGCCATTGCCGGTAAAACTGAATTGGGGAAAATCGGTAAAAGCCTAGATGCTATTGCAGAGGAAAAAACCCCTTTGGAACTGCAGGTCAACAATTTTGTAAAAAAAATGACCCTCGTGGGCATTGTCTGTTTTGTAATCGTTTTAGGAATTAATTATTTCAATTCGCAACAATTCATCAACAGCCTGCTCAAGGCCCTCACCTTGGCCATGAGTATTTTGCCGGAAGAAATCCCAGTGGCGTTTGCTACCTTCATGGCTTTGGGCGCCTGGCGGATGATGAAGGAGGGCATTATTGTCAAACAGATGAAAACGGTGGAAACACTTGGGAGTGCCACTGTAATCTGCATCGACAAAACCGGGACCATTACAGAGAACCAAATGCGGCTGGCCAAGGTATATGCTTTAAAAACCAATCAGGTAACCGATGCGTCCCAAGCGTTAAATCCGGATGAAAAAGCAGTTGTAACCACGGCGATGTGGGCCAGTGAACCCATCCCTTTTGACGCTATGGAAATAGCGTTGCATGAAGCCTATTCCCAGATTGACACCGCAGACCAACGCCCTGATTATAAAATGGTGCACGAATATCCCTTATCGGGTCAACCGCCCATGATGACGCATATTTTTGAAGACCAGTCCGGAAACAGGATTGTTGCCGCCAAAGGTGCCGCGGAAGCCTTAATGGCCATTTCCGGTTTGTCTGCCAAAGAAAAAGAACAGATTAACCAGGCCATTACCGAATTGTCTAAAGACGGCTATCGCGTTTTGGCTGTGGGGCAAACCGATTTCAAGGGAGAAAATTATCCGGCTACGCAACAGGAGTTTGCCTTTGCGTTCTTGGGGTTGGTCGCTTTTTACGATCCGCCAAAGAAAAACATCAAGGCTGTCCTGCAGCATTTTTATGAGGCCGGGATTGCCGTAAACATCATCACGGGCGACAATGCCCAGACCACAGCCGCCATTGCCAACCAAATCGGTTTTGAGGGCGCTGATAAAAGCATTACGGGGGAAGAATTGATGCAGCTTTCAGATGCCCAATTGAAAGAGCAGGTAATGCAATATCATTTGTTTACCAGGATGTTCCCAGAAGCCAAACTCCGCATCATCAATGCCCTGAAAGCCAACAACCAAATTGTGGCCATGACAGGCGATGGGGTCAATGACGGCCCGGCACTCAAGGCGGCCCATATCGGGATTGCCATGGGCGAAAAAGGAACTGAAATTGCCAAACAGGCTGCTTCCTTAATTTTGGTAAACGACGATTTGGGCAAGATGGCCGATGCCATTGCCATGGGAAGAAAGATTTACGCCAACCTGAAAAAAGCCATCCAGTTTGTAATCTCCATTCACATCCCGATTGTGCTTACGGTATTTGTTCCGTTGGCTTTGGGTTGGCGGTATCCGAATATATTTTCCCCCATCCACATCATTTTCCTTGAATTGGTGATGGGGCCCACTTGTTCCATCGTATATGAAAACGAGCCGAATGAGAAGAACGCCATGCAGCAAAAGCCCAGACCGTTTTCTACCACGTTTTTCAGTTGGAAGGAATTGTCAACGAGTATACTGCAAGGACTGCTCATTGCGGCAGGCACTTTGCTGGTTTACCAGTTCGCCCTTCATTCTTATGGCGATGAAGCGATTGTCAGAACCATGACTTTTAGCTGTTTGGTCAGCGCGAATATCTTCCTGACCCTGGTTAACCGTTCTTTTTATTATTCGGTTTTTACCACCATCAGGTACCACAACCCACTCATGGTCATCATCATTGGCAGTACCGCACTGATTACGGTATTGCTGCTCTCTGTACCGCTGTTAAGATCCTTTTTCGGCTTCAGCCAATTAAGCCTTTTTCAGTTGGGTTGTGCTGTTGCCATCGGATTTGTTTCTGTCATTTGGTATGAAGGAGTCAAATTATACAAAAGAAAAACCACCAAAAAACCCGCATGAAAAACGATTATCAAATTCCGCCACAAACCCGTATTGGCCACGTCCACCTCAAGGTATCCAACCTGCAGCGCGCCATTGATTTTTACTGTGGGCTGCTCGGCTTTGAAGTAACCACCTTATATGGTACACAGGCCGCCTTTATTTCTGCAGGAGGTTACCACCACCACATCGGGCTCAATACCTGGTACAGTGAAGGGCATCCCATGGCCAGCCATACAGGTGTGGGCCTGTTTCATACAGCCATCTTGTATCCTTCCCTGAAAGATCTTGCCCAGATTTACAAACGCTTGCTCGATAATGGTTACGGCATCACGGGTTCGGCAGACCATGGCGTGTCGCTTGCCATTTACCTCGATGATCCGGACGGTAACGGGGTCGAACTCTATTGGGATCGTCCTAAAGAAATGTGGCAGTACCATCCGGATGGGAGTATCGTGATGTTTACCGATTATTTCAATCTGGACAATTTGCTTAACGAATTGGAATAATACATTGACCCTACCATTCATACTTTTACCATTTTTTAATGAAAGCCTGTAAACATAGTATTTACAGGCTTTTTTTTATTGTATAACTGTAGATATAGCAATTTATTCAAAAAGTTATATAACATATTTTTAAGCTTGGTGCAGGAACTTTGCCCTGTACTTAAAATCTTAAAAACTATGAAAATTACTAATCTAAACAAACGCTTAACCTTAAAAGGATTTGCAAAAAAATTCCTGCTCTTATTTGTACTTGCCGGAGCCATTTCAACTGCCAATGCCCAAACCGATGAAAAAAAATGGAACATCGGTGTAAACGGTGGTATCATTCAATATCAGGGAGACATCGGACACGATTTTTACAAAACAGATAACACCATGTATGGCTTTGGTGGAATTTCGATTTCACGTTACATTACCAGTTTCCTTGATGCCAGTGTGTATTTCGGACGTGGTGAATTGGGTTTCAACAACGGTGAAGATTTTGCCGCCAACTTCAAAAGTGATTTCAGTACCGTAGGGTTTGATTTCAAAATCAACTTCCTCGGACCACAATACATCGTACGTCCCTTTGCCCAAGTAGGTGTGGGTGCGATACTTTTTGACAACCAGCTCAACTTTCACGACGAAAAACTTGATGCGGTATTGCCATCAGCCGGTGGTGGACTTACTTTCCGTTTGTCTCCTTCCTTCAACCTGACGCTACAGGAGCGTTTCCAATTTACCAACCGCGATACCCGTGATGGGGTCGAACAAGGCAAAAATGATGACTTCCTGATGCACACAGCCGGAATCAGTTACAACTTTGGGTCTTCGAGCGATGCCGACAAAGATGGTGTTTCCGATAAAAAAGACAAATGCCCTGATACCCCAATGGGTGTCGCAGTAGACAAAACAGGCTGCCCGAAAGACCGCGATGGTGATGGTGTGGCCGATTACCTGGATACTTGTCCGGATGTTGCCGGAACACAAGCCTTGAGTGGTTGTCCTGACCGTGACAATGACGGAATCGCCGACAGCGAAGACAATTGCCCAGACCAGGCAGGTACCAAAATGATGGGCGGTTGCCCGGATGCCGACAAAGACGGTGTGGCCGATAAAGACGACCAATGCCCGAATACCAAACCAGGTACCAAGGTAGATGCCAAAGGTTGTGCCATGGACAGCGACAATGACGGCGTATCAGACGATGTAGACCGTTGCCCTAATGTAGCCGGTGTGGTTGCCCTTAAAGGATGTCCTGACACCGATGGTGACGGCGTAGCTGATTTGGATGACCGTTGTCCGAAAACCAAAGGAACCCTTGAAAACAAAGGTTGTCCTGAAATGGCGAAACAAGATGTTACCAGAATTACCTATATCGGAAGCAAGATTTTCTTTGAAAACAACAGCGACAAACTCAAAGTAGCCTCTTTGTCACAATTAGACGAATTAGCGAAAATACTATACAAATATGAAGGAGCCAATTTAACGATTGAAGGACATACCGACAGCAATGGTTCGGATGAATTCAACTTGGCCTTGTCACAAAAACGTACCGAATCGGTAAAAGCCTACCTGATCCAAAAAGGCATCGCTGCCTCCAGATTGACAGGAGTGGGTATTGGTGAAGCCAAACCGATAGCAAACAATAAAACGGCATTGGGCCGTGCAAAAAACAGAAGGGTGGAATTGAAAACCTCCTACTAAAGATAAGGTTGGTTTTGGTTTTGGTTGGGGGCTGTCCATTTATTGGGCAGCCCTCTTTTTTTTAAACCAATTGACTATCAAATGGTTGTTGTATAATTTAACAAAAATTATATAACTAAAACAGCAAATTGTATAACACCCTACAAGGGTTTAGGGCGTAGTTTTACAGTATTAAATTTTAACTAATTAAATAATAAATCAACAATTAAAACGTAATCGTTATGAACAAAAATGTATTAAAATTCGGAATGTTGTCATTGGTAACCCTTTTGGGATTTACTTCCTGTAAAGACAAGGAAAATGATATGGCAGAAAAAAGAATCGACGCCCTTGAAAGCTATGTAGATTCCCTTAAAACAGTTTCGGCAGAAGACATGGAAACCAACTGGGACCAGATTGCTTCTGATTTCGACAGAAAAACTGCAGAGGCCAACGAAGCCATTGCCACACTGGATGAAGCCAGCAAAGAAAAATCACAAACAAGGATCAGTTCTTCTGTAACCAAATACGAAGAATTCAAATCGACCATTGATGCCAAAGTAAACGCCAAAGAAACAGCGGTTGCCGCACCAGGACCTAACCAAGCTTTGAGGGACCGTTTGTTCGGAGCCGGAAAAATTGGAGATGACATGAACTTTTCATGGGTAAACAAAGACAACATCCTTAAAGTGTATGACACTTTCTACCAGTCTTACAAAGACAACAAGGAAAACTTCACCAGGGAAGATTATGACGAAATCAAATTGATGTGGGAAGCCCTTGACGCCAGAAAAAACACGGTAGAAAAAGAAGGCTTGACCTCTGAAGACAACGGTAAAATTGCTTCCATCAAAATGAAATGGGGCCCAATGTTCAAAGTGAACCGTATGGGAGCCAAAAGCAGGGAAAATACCGATGCGAAAGAAGACGCCAAATAATATTTGACCGCCTATAATTATAATTATTAGTTCAATGCAGAATGACAACCAGGGATGGTTGTCATTCTTTTTTAGGGCCAATAGGTCCAAAATGGAAATAATGAAAGTTTATACAAAAGTTGTATAACGTCTTATGACTTGTTTTTTGGGAACTTTATAACACCAAAAATCAAACCACACCCACCACATGATAACAGTCAGGAAAGAAGGCGTTGTACTACACAAAACCAAATTCGGTTTTGAAATCAAAGGCGTGCTCAATCCGGCAGTTATCCGGGAAGGTAAAGCGATTCATATGTTTTACAGAGCAGTAGCCAAAGGCAACTATTCAACCATCGGCTATTGCCAATTGAAATCGCCCCTGGAAGTTGGAATGCGTAGGGAAGTCCCGGTTATTTATCCCCAGCATCCTTATGAAGAACATGGGGTGGAAGACCCGAGGATTGTAAAAATAGACGACACTTTTTACCTTTCCTATTGTGCCTTTGACGGCCTGAACGCCTTGGGTGCGGTAGCCACTTCGACCGATTTGATCAACTGGAAAAAACAAGGCATAATGGTGGGACAGATGGGTTTTGCCGAATTCAAGAGGTTGGCCGAAACCAAAGGAAAAATCAACGAACGTTATACCCGCTACAACTCCCATGAAGGGCTTACCGAAACGCAAGGGAAAAGGGTTTTGGTCTGGGACAAAAATGTGGTGTTTTTTCCACGTCGGATTCAAGGGAAACTTTATTTCCTGCACCGTGTGAAACCAGACATCCAGATTGCCAGCGTAACTGATCTTGAAGAACTCACGCCGGTTTTCTGGCAAAATTATTACCTCAATTTGCAGGAAAACATATTGATTTCACCCCATCATGCCCATGAAATGAGTTTTGTCGGCGGCGGATGCCCTCCCATTGAAACGCCTGAAGGCTGGCTCCTCATTTACCATGGCGTGCACGATGCCGTTTCAGGGTATGTATATTCCGCCTGTGCCGCGCTGCTCGATTTGGAACATCCTGAAAAAGAACTGGCCCGCTTGCCCTATCCGCTGTTCAAACCGGAAACCGACTGGGAACACAAGGGCGAAGTCAACAATGTCTGTTTCCCAACCGGCGCTATAGTGGAAGGCGACACCTTATATATTTATTATGGCGCTGCTGACGAACGCATTGCGTGTGCCTCTTTAAAACTACCGGAATTATTGAATGAACTTAAACAACACACCGCCCAAAATGAAAAATAACAACACTTACCGCAGCGAGGTACCCAACCCCATACAGCAGCGCAACAATGCTGCCTATCTGAAATTCAACTTCCGGAAGAAGGCGGCTGATTTGCCCGAGGTTTTATTCCTCACCACCTATCCGCCGCGGGAGTGTGGTATTGCCACCTATTCAGAAGACCTGGTTACAGCCCTGAATGACAAATTCAAAAAGTCGTTCCACATCAAAATAGCCGCTTTGCAACACGCAGGTGATGCGTATGACTATCCGCATAATGTTGCCTACACCCTCGATACCGATCAGCCGGAATCCTACCAGGCCTTGGCCAAGGACATCAATGCAAGCAAAATACAATTGGTAGTCGTCCAACATGAATTTGGTTTGTTTCATGGCAACGAGGCTGATTTCCTCCGCTTTCTGGAAGCCCTGAAAAAACCTGTAGTCTTAGGATTCCATACCGTTTTGCCCAATCCGGGCCTCACCCTGCAGGAACTGGTACATGAAATCAACCGTTATGTTGATGGGATTATTGTCATGACCGAATCATCCAAAAAAATCCTTACGGAAGAATACAATATCGAAACCGAAAAAATTACCGTCATCCCCCACGGAACGCATTTGGTCAAACCGGCCGACAAAGGGGCGCTCAAAGAAAAATATGGGGTAAGCGGGCGGAAAATACTATCGACTTTTGGCCTGTTGAGTTCGGGCAAATGCCTCGAAACGACCCTCAATGCCTTGCCGGAAATCGTAAAATCAGAACCTGATGTACTTTTTCTGATCATCGGCAAAACCCACCCTTCCGTAGTGAAACATGAAGGTGAAGTATACCGTGAGAAACTCGTGTCGCGAATTGCCGCGCTCGGATTGGAAAACCATGTGAAATTCGTCAACAAATACCTCGGCCTGGAAGAATTGCTCGAATACCTGCAGCTGACCGATATTTACCTTTTTACCTCCAAAGACCGCAACCAGGCAGTGAGCGGAACGTTTTCGTACGCCATCAGTTGTGGCTGCCCCATCATTTCGACGCCCATTCCGCACGCGGTTGAGGTGCTGGAAGGTGGTGCCGGCATCATAGTCGATTTTGAAAATCCGCAACAACTGGGCGAACAGGTCATCCGTTTGTTGGCAGACGAACAGTTGCGTACCAACATCTCTTTAAACGGCATCCACAAACTGGCCCCGACAGTCTGGGAAAATTCGGCTTTGGCCCATGCAGCCCTTTTCAAAAAAATAAGCAGGGAAAAAATACGCCTGTATTATAAAATACCACCTATTAACCTGAGGCATTTTAAAAACCTCACTACGCCATTTGGCATGTTGCAGTTTTCGCTCATCAACCAACCCGACATCCAATCTGGCTATACGCTTGATGACAATGCGAGGGCTTTGGTTGCGATTTGTGAGCACTACAAACAATTTGGAGACAAAGCTGATTTGCGTTATATCGAATTGTATTTTGATTTCATAAAATACTGCCTGCAGGAAGAAGGCTATTTCCTCAATTATGTTGATTACGACCAAAAATTCACCGCACAGAACAATGAAAACCTTGCTGATTCCAATGGCAGGGCTGTTTGGGCGCTCGGTTACATGATTTCGATGGGCGATTTGCTGCCCGACAGGCTGATGTATGATGCCCGTAAAACCTTCCGGAAAGCGGTATCGAATGTATTCAAGATCCATTCACCGCGGGCCATTGCCTTTATCATCAAAGGCATTCATTACAGCAACCTGGCCAATCATTCTGATGAATATACCTCTATCATGAAATACCTGGCCGACCGTTTGGTGCAGATGTTCCTGCACGAATCAAAACCAGACTGGCAATGGTATGAGAGTTATCTTACGTATGGGAACAGCATTCTGCCTGAAGCCATGTTGTGCGCCTATATCGAAACGGGCAACATCACCTACAAAAACGTCGCCAAGGCTTCTTTCGATTTCCTGTTGTCGACCATTTTCAAGGACGATACCATCAAGGTGGTTTCGAACAAAGGATGGTTGCACAACCACAACAAATCGTTGGAAGTGCCTAATGGTGGGGAGCAACCCATAGATGTAGCTTATACGATTTTGGCCCTGGGTACTTTTTTCAAGGTATTCAATGATGTGGGTTACCTTCAGAAAATGGAAACCGCCTTCAATTGGTTTCTCGGCAAAAACCACCTCAAACAGATTGTTTACAACCCGGTTACCGGTGGTTGTTGTGACGGATTGGAGGAAACACACGTCAACCTGAACCAGGGTGCGGAATCGACCATCAGTTACCTTTTGGCCCGTTTGGAAATGGAAAAACAGTTCAGCCGTGTTGCGATAAAAAACAGCTACAGCAGGAACCTGTCTACATACAAAGCCCAAAACACCAGCCTGACTTCCTGAGACCCATCTAAAAATAAAAACCAACTAAAATTTTAATATTATGGAAACGCCAGCACAAAATTTATTTATAGTAGAAGATAATCCTATGAATGCCAGCAATCTGATGAATTATCTGAAGAAACGCTTCCACCAATCACTCAACATTTCCATGTTTCAGGATGGGGAAACGCTGCTCAAGAACGTAGATGACAAAACCGCAATTGTCGTGCTCGATTATGACCTCAAAGGCGAAAAAGCAGATCAACTCCTGAAAGACATCAAAAGCATCAACCCACATACCGAGGTGATAGTGCTGTCTTCAGACCTTGAAATCGGTACTGCCATCGATGCCTACCGTAACGGAGCCAAAACCGTGGTGCACAAAGGTAAAAATGAAGCCAAGAAAGTACGGTCGACCATTTACAGGATTTTGTATTTCCCGGTAACGGTCATCAGGCGTTTCTTCGGGCTGAAAGAATTGCTCGCCATCTTCATCGTGGAGGTGCTTTACATCCTGGTAGTGGTACTGATCGGCCTTTACATTTACAACAAACTTTAAAAACAAAACAATAACATGATACCAAAAATCGGATTATCTGAAGTCAACCTTCAAAAAAGCATCAACCTCTTATCGGTGGTGCTGTCAGACGAAATGACACTCTATGTCAAAACCAGGAAATTCCACTGGAATGTATCGGGCGAAAGCTTTATGGAACTCCACAAATTGTTCGAGGCACAGTATACCGAACTCGAAAAGCTCATTGATGAAATTGCCGAAAGAATCAACAAGCTCGGTGGCAAAACCATCGGGACCATGGAAGAATTCATCAAGCTGACCCGCATCAAGGAATCGCCGAACAAGTATCCGGAACAAAAAGCCATGCTCACAGAATTGCTGGCCAACCATGAAGCCATTATTGAAGACCTGCGCAAGGACATCGACATCTGCGCCGATGAAAACCACGATGCCGGAAGTGCCGATATGCTCACCAAGGTCTTGCAGAAACACGAAACCGATGCCTGGATACTCAGACGCTACCTGAGCTAAACAGCCTAAAACTTAAATAAAACACCATGAAAGACGAAAAGCAAAGCCCGGGTAACGAAAA
>CAZXRX010000074.1:0-11799 GCA_964642945.1 uncultured Flavobacterium sp.
TTTAGGTTCAATAGCAATTTCCGAATTTAAAATCATGGCTCCGGTATCAATTTTGTCATCTATGAAAAAGGTAGTCACCCCGGTTTTTTTCTCCCCGTTAATCAGCGCCCAATTGATGGGGGCCGCGCCACGGTAATTAGGTAATAAGGAGGCGTGGAGGTTGAAAGTGCCTAATTGGGGCATCTTCCAGACTACTTCGGGCAGCATCCGGAAAGCGACTACCACCTGTAAATTGGCATTGAGGGCTTTTAGTTCCGACAAAAAGGTTTCATCCTTTAAATTGACAGGTTGCAAAAGCTTCAGCTGGTGCTGGAGCGCATATTCCTTTACCGCCGAATATTTTACTTTCTGACCCCTTCCGGCAGGTTTATCGGCAGCCGTGATGACCCCCACGACTTCGTAATTGTGCTGAAGGATGGTATCCAATATGCCCACGGCGAATTCGGGCGTACCCATAAAAACGATGCGTAATTTTTCCATTTATTTTATCGAATAGCGGTTGTTCGGATGTAAGACAATCTGGTCTTCTTCCAATAATTGTTGCAGTGCAAAGATAACAGCCTCTTCAGGAAGTTGGCTCTTTAATTGAATTTCCCTCGAATTTAATTGTTGTGACTGTAGCAAGCCCAGGATTTTTTCCCGTGCCGGGATGTCATTTTTTATGACCCTGCCCTTTGAAATGCAATACGAGCAAATGCCGCAGTCGGTTGCAGTAATTTCACCAAAATAACGCAACAGCAATTTTTGTTTACAGCTGTTGTCTTCTTTGATATAGTACAACACGGCCTGGAGTTGTTTGGCTTTGAGTTCGTTCTGCGCTTCAAGGTATTTTGAGACCCGGTTGATGGTGCGTGCGTCTTCGCGGATTTCATTGAAAACAATCGTGGCATCGTTGTTCTTTGCCGTATAGCCGATAATTTCCTTTTCTTTTAATTTCTGTAATAGGGCCAAAATCTTTTTTTCATCAGTTGCCGATTTTTTTGCGACCAGCGGCAGGTTGAAAGCTGTCGGCATATCATACACACCCGGATAGGTGCGCAGGATGGTCAGGATGATGGCTTCGTCTGCAGGATTAAGGCTCGTGTAGCGGATGACTTCCTTGGAAGGAATCAGGAACTGGATGCTGATTTTTTCAGAAAACTCCTGTGACATCGTAAGGACTCCCTGACGATCCAGGAATTGCAAAGCATTGTACACTTTTAAGGTAGGCAGGTTGTATTTGAGGCAAAACTGGTTCAGGTTAAACGGAAACTGTTCATCAATCCCTTCGCCATAGGCAATCTGCAAAAAACTACACAATTTAGAAAATACCAGGTTCAGGAAGGCTTTGTCGGGCAGCATTCCTAAATATTGTCCTTCTGCCTGTTTTACATCTGACGGATTCGTTATCAAAACCGCAAAAGCTTTTTCCCCATTGCGTCCGGCCCGACCGGCTTCCTGATAATAATTTTCGAGGTTTTGCGGCGGTTGCAGGTGGATGACCGATTTCACATTGGCTTTATCAATTCCCATCCCAAAGGCATTGGTGGCTACCATTACCTGGACTTTTTCGTCCATCCATTGCTGCATGTTTTTTTCCTTGTCTTTGGGAGACAATCCGCCATGATAATAAGTCGCGGTAAAGCCCCGTGACTCCAGTTGCGATACCGTCAGTGCGCAAGACTTCCTGTTGGAAACATAAATAATGGCCGGTTGCGGGTTTTTACGCAGGATTTGTTCGGCCATGAACAGTTTGTCTTCGGCTTCAAAAACCATATAGGCGAGGTTGTCTCGTGCAAATGATTTGGTGAAAACTACCGGATTTTTCAATTGCAGCTGCACAAAAATATCGTCCTGTACCCTTTTGGTGGCCGAAGCGGTCAGTGCCAAAAACGGCACTTTCGGGAAGTATTCCTTTAATTTGACAATTTTCAGGTAAGATGGCCGGAAATCATGCCCCCACTGCGAGACACAATGGGCTTCGTCTATGGCAATCAGGTTGACGGGCAGGGTTTTAAGGCGCTCGACAATCCAATCGTTTTGTAGTCTTTCGGGCGAGAGGTATAAAAATTTGTAATTACCGTATTGGCAGTTGTCCAACAAATCAATCATTTCTTCCTGGTGGATGCCACCGGTCAGCGCAATGGCCTTGATGCCCTTGTTTTGCAGGTTTTGCACCTGGTCTTTCATCAGGGCGACCAAAGGGGAAATAACGAGGCACAGGCCCTCCATCACCATCGCCGGAACCTGAAAACAAATCGATTTTCCGCCACCGGTAGGCATCAGGCCAAAAGTGTCTTTTCCGGCCAGGACTGCTGCGATGATTTCGCTTTGGGGCGTCCGGAAGGTGTCGTATTTCCAGTATTGCTTAAGAATTTCTAAAGGCTGCGACATGGTACATATTCACGACAACAAACACAGGGTGAATGGTGCCAGATTGTACAAATTTACACAAATTATTTTAGCGGGAAAGTTGGCTCACGATGAACTGAAGCCGTTCTTCCACCGTTCCGGTAGGTACTTCAATCAGGTAGTAGCCATATTTCTGGTAGGTTTCCTTGAGGTGGGCATAAATCAGTTTGGCCTGTTCGTAGTTTTCGTAACGGGCCTCATCGCTTTGGTAAATGGCTTCCCAGGGTGGCAAAATAAAGACGGTGTCATAGGCATGGTCTTTACAGGCCTGGTCAAAAAAGGCAGGGTAACTGTCGCCAATGTAATGCATATAGGCCAAAATATCCGGGATGCCACGGTCAAGAAACACTACTTCGGACTGGTCGGCTGTGGCGCCATGGAATTGTTTTTTCCTGCCTTCCAAGAGCAATTCGGAAAAAAGCAATGGTTTTTCAAGAAACAACTGCTCAATGCCCTGCTGTTTGGCTTCGAGGGTAATCTGGCGTGAAATTTCAGGAAAACAGCAATGTCCCTGTTCGATCAGGGCCTCGATGAGGGTTGTTTTTCCTGTTCCGGGACCACCGGTAATGACTACAAGTTCTTTGTTCAATTTTTTTGAATATTACTTCGTACAGTTAGGCCATGTGACCTCGGGTGGCGCAAATTTATTGAAAGTAATCCGATTAGAGAAAGGGTTTGGAAAATTTCTTCGGAACAACCAAACGTCAAACCTAGCCCCGATGGGAGCAACCCGCCGCGCGGGGTGGACAGCGGGACTGTTTGTCTTGCGGAAGATAAAACGCCTGCTCCAAAACGCTAGGCGTAGCCAAACTGTAAGAAGCGCAGCGAATAAAATCTGGAATATAGAATCAGAAATCTAAAACCAATACCGTATATTTGCTTTTATTTTAAATTGAAGAATGGATAAGAAGACTGAAGAATTTTACATCAGGCTCAAAGAAGAGCTGGCCAATACTTCTGAATGGCCGAACGAATACCTTTACAAATTTATTGTTCCTACCGATGCCAAAAAGGTGGAAGAAGTAGAAAACACCTTTGACAATATGGGGGCGGTTATCAAAACCCACAAATCTACAGCCGGAAAATACACCAGTATTTCGGTCAATGTCATGATGGACAGCCCTGAGGCGGTGGTGGAAAAATACATAGAGCTTTCAGGTATTGAAGGCATAATTTCATTATAATGGTACCAAAATATATCAAGGAAAATGCCAATGACACGGTGCAGTATCTCGAATACAATGCCGAACGTCCGCATCTGATCATTCCCGAATACGGGCGTCACCTGCAAAAACTCATCAACCAGGCTACCGCGATAGAAAGCCGTGACGAGCGCAACAAGGCCGCCAAATACATCATCCAGGTGATGGGAAGCCTGAATCCGCATTTGAGGGATGTACCCGATTTTCAGCACAAACTCTGGGACCAGATTTTTATCATGTCTGATTTCAAACTCGATGTTGATTCGCCTTATCCGATCCCGACGCGTGAAGTCATCAACCTCAAACCCGACACGCTTGATTATCCGCAGAAAAACCCGAAATACCGTTTTTACGGCAACAACATCAAATACATGATTGATGTGGCCAACAGCTGGGAGGAGGGCGAAATGAAAAGTGCCTTGGTGAAAGTCATCGCCAACCACATGAAAAAGTCTTACCTGAGCTGGAACAAGGATACGGTTACCGACGTGGTGATTTTTGAACATTTATACGAACTGTCAGGCGGCAGGCTCAATTTGTTGCAGAGCACCGAAGAGTTGTTGAACACCAACGATTTGATGCGCACCAATAAAAAAATGTCCAACAAAAACCAGCCACAGCAGGCACAGGGAATGAAGCTTACCCGTAACATACCGGAACGCGGCGGGGTAAAAACCAACAACAAAAACGGCGGTAAAAAGCCATTCAACAAAAACAACAACAATCCAAAATAAAGTTACTGGGTGCCTGAGTACCTGGGATTCCAAGAACCTCTAAAACTCAGCTGCCCGGCCACGCAGCAATTCAGAACAACATGGGAACTTTCAAAATAGAAGGCGGTATCCAACTCAAAGGAGAGGTCATGCCACAAGGAGCTAAAAATGAAGCATTGCAGATACTTTGTGCAGTACTTCTGACTCCTGAAAAAGTAACAATCAACAACATTCCCGATATCATAGATGTCAACAAACTCATTACTTTGCTCGGCAACCTTGGGGTGAAAATCCAGAAGAATGGGCCGGGGTCGATTACCTTTCAGGCCGATGAGGTCAATGTAGGCTATCTCGAAACCGAAGCTTTCAAAAAAGAAGGCGGTTCACTTCGTGGTTCCATCATGATTGTCGGTCCGCTTTTGGCACGTTACGGAAAAGGGTACATCCCGAAACCAGGCGGGGACAAAATCGGAAGACGCCGTCTGGATACCCATTTTGAAGGGTTCATCAACCTTGGGGCGAAATTCCGTTATGAAAGGGAAGACCACTTTTACGGCGTGGAAACCAAAACCCGTCTGAAAGGCGCACACATGTTGCTCGACGAAGCTTCAGTAACCGGAACGGCCAATATCGTGATGGCTGCTGTTTTGGCTGAAGGCGTTACGACGGTTTACAATGCGGCCTGCGAACCTTATTTGCAACAGCTTTGTAAAATGCTGAACTCCATGGGAGCCAAAATCACAGGGGTAGGCTCCAACCTGCTGACCATTGAAGGCGTAGAAAGTTTGGGTGGCTGCGAACACCGTATTCTTCCCGATATGATTGAAATCGGTTCCTGGATTGGCCTGGCCGCCATGACCAAAAGTGAAATCACCATTAAAGACGTCAGTTGGGAAAACCTGGGTGTCATCCCGAATGTATTCCGTAAATTGGGCATTACGCTCGAAAAACGCGGTGACGATATCTACATCCCTTCCCATACCAATGGATATGAAGTAAAAACTGATATTGACGGTTCCATTCTGACCATAGCCGATGCGCCCTGGCCGGGGTTTACGCCCGATTTGCTGAGCATCATCCTGGTGGTGGCTACGCAGGCGAATGGCGACGTGCTGATACACCAGAAAATGTTTGAAAGCCGTTTGTTCTTTGTAGACAAATTGATTGATATGGGCGCCAAAATCATGCTTTGCGACCCACACCGGGCCGTAGTTATGGGGCATAATTTCAAATCACAACTGAAAGCCACGATCATGAGTTCGCCTGATATCCGTGCCGGAATTTCGTTGCTGATTGCCGCACTTTCCGCCAAAGGCACTTCGACCATCCAGAACATCGAGCAGATTGACCGCGGTTATGAAAGGATTGACGAGCGTTTGCGGGCGTTGGGCGCGAATATTGTAAGAGTTTAATAATAAATTCCAATAATAAAAATTCCAAATTCCAATAGCATAAAGTAATTGGAATTTGGAATTTTTTTTTTGGGAATTTGAATTTTTTTAAACAAAAATCATGGAAACCTATATAATCATTTTTCTCTGCCTTGCTGCTTTCCTTGCCGGATTTGTCGATGCCGTAGTGGGTGGTGGCGGATTGATACAAACCCCCATAGCCCTGATATTGTTGCCCAACTATGCTGTATCGACTATCATAGGGTCATTGAAAATCCCGGCCTTCAGCGGTACCAGTTTTGCCGCAGTTCAATACCTCAAGGAAGTTAAGATGAACTGGAAATTGTTGGTCATAATGGCTACAGTCGCCTTTACAGCCGCTTTTCTGGGATCGGAATTATTGACAATGGTCCACAACGATTTCATGAAACCGCTCTTACTCGTGGTTTTGGTCTTGCTGGCTGTTTACACCTTTACCAAAAAAGATTTTGGTCAACACAGGGCCAAGGATATTTCTGCACGCAAACAGTTGTGGGTGGCCACGCTGATGGCGGTCTGCATCGGTTTTTATGATGGGTTTATAGGTCCTGGTACCGGAAGTTTTTTGGTTTTTGGCTTTGTCATTCTTCTGGGGTTTGACTTCCTCCACGCTTCGGCGAATGCCAAAATGGTCAACCTGGCTACCAATTTCGGTTCCATCTGCCTGTTTGTGTTGAAAGGGAAAATCATCTGGGCAATTGCCATTCCGATGGCCATCTGCAATGCCTTGGGAGGCTGGATGGGGGCAAAACTGGCCATTAAAAAAGGAAATGGTTTTATCCGGATTTTCTTTTTGTTGGTCGTCACCGCAACCTTGATCCGTTTTGGTTATGATGTTTTCTTTAAATAGCTTCTATTCTATCAGGTTCAGCAGTTTGATGCCAAAAACCACCGCATCGCCCTGATAGCCCCCTTGATAAGATCTTACATAATCTACCCGCAAAAATTTCAGTTTGCCGAAACCCAGGTTGTCCAACCCGATGGTGAATTCCTGATACGGTTTTCTGGCTGGTACCGCCAGGTTGTGGAACCCAAGCACCAATTGTGATTGTAGTTTGTTCAGCAGCGGTATTTTGTTCATGATATAGCCCTTGTCGTTGTGTTCGAGGTGGGTTTCAAAGTAGCGGTCATTGGTGCTGGCTGAATAATAAGGCAGGTTGTTGAATACATTGGTGTAGCTGCTTCCATCGGCCACATGGGTTTGGTTGCCGTTAAAATGTTTGTAGTCTACAAATGAAATTTGATCGGCATTGCTGAATTTTCCGCCCTTGACATTCATTTTCAGTTCGCCTTTGTTGCCCGCTGTCACTTCGTAAAACACCCGCGCAGTGACCAAGTCGTATTCGTATTTTTTGTCATTGCCCGCAAATGCTTTTTCATAACCCAGGAAAATGGTAGGGTAATCGTTGTTCCCGATATTGAACTTACCATCCGGTCGTGTCCAGTATTTTTGCCCGAAATTGATTCTCGCAGTCAATGAAGCCTTGGCCAGGTTGTGTTTTTCAAAAGCCGGGGTTTCGAAATCGTAGGGAAGCAACGGGTTGTTGGAAGTATAAATATCGTCGGTTCTGACCGCACTTTGGTAGGCGTGGTTTTCCAGAGGTTTCCTTTCTGAATATTCTAGCCCGGCGTTCAGGTTGAGTCCGTTGGTGATTTCCCTGGAAAAACTGGCTGAGGCAAAATTGCGCTCATAGAGTTTCATGAAATTGTTTTTGAAAAACAGCGTGGCCGTGGCATTGACAATATTGGATATGGGGTTGCTGCTGTTGAATTGACTCACACTACTGCCACCCTGAACCGAAAACGTACTGTTGTTGGTGTTGTTGAACTTCTTGCTGAAATTGACTGTAGCGCGCAATTTGTTTTCTGAAAAACCGTAATCAAAACGGGTTCCGATGGTGGTATACGTGCGTTTGTCTTCATCCCGTTTCATGTACGAAAAGCCTATTTGCGTTTTCCAGCCCTGTACCGTATTGAAAACCGTATTCCGGATGGGGCCTTCATAATTGAGCATCCGTTTTTTGAAAGAATTGTTATAGGTATAGCCGAAAATCACATCGGTAAAATCGAATTTATTGCGTTTGGCATCGATGGAATCCAGGTATTTTTGTGATTTCTTTTTGGTCTGGAGCGCGTCTTTCTTGATGTAATCATTGGTTTCTTCGGCGGTTAAGGGAACCGGACGGATGCTGTTCCAGAAACTGTCTTCTTTTTTGTTGGCGTTTTCCTCAAATTTCAGCACTTCGTTGCCAAAGGTTTTCTTGTCGAACTTCTCCGGGAATTCAAAATTGGAAAACACATAGGTAAAGCGTCCGTTCATTTTCAGGCTCAGGATTCCGGCTTCAAAATCGATGGTCTGGGTATTTTTGATCCAGATTTTGTTGAGGGTGTTGTAACTGAAATTCTGCTTCAGTGTGAGTTTGTTCAGTGCCGGCGTCTGCATCTGGCTGCCGGTGATAGACAAATCAACAGCATAAATGGCCCAACTGTCATCCACAATATAAATGTAGCCTTCCATGACCGGTTCGTTGTTCCTTCTCGGGATGACCTTTATTTTATTAATGATCTGATTGTTTTCGTCAGCGAAAGAGCCTTCAAATTTGTATTTGTAATAGTTGAAGGCGTTTTCAGCAATCGGAGACACCACGTTGATGTTGAATTCGACATTGTTGTCATAGAAATCAAAATTGGCCGAAGCGGCGTTGTTGAAACTGAAACCATTGTCGTTGCCACTTACTTTTGATGCAATGATGGTTTCCTTCATTTGGTCTGGTTTCTGGAAATTGATTTTCGATACGGTTTCCGACAGGTATAAAATGCCGCTCCGGGTTGAATCAATCATTTCGTCAAACATGTCAATTTTCTGACCCAGTATCTGCTTGGGCAGGTCTTTGACCCTGAAAATTCCCCTGGAGTAAAAATCGGCATTGTAGCGGGCTGTTTTTTTTGAATTTTCTTTCCGGTTGGCGATGGCTTTCTTTATAATGTCGTTGGCCGGATTGTCTTTTTTGGAGATGACCACTTCATTGAGTTCAATCTTTTCTTCATAAAGCGTAACATCCAACACAAAAGGCAGGCTTTGAATATTGGCAGTTTCCTTATGGGTTTTGTATCCCAGGTATTGGAAGAGGATGGTGTAAGTACCTGTTTTTTTTATATTCAGCTCAAATTTTCCTTGATCGTTGGTCGTGGTGCTGATGTAAGTATCTTTGACATAAATGTTGGCAAAGGGTATGGGGCTGCCGTTTTCATCCTTAACCGTGCCTTTAATCTGGGCAGACAAATGAACCGATAAAATGAGGAGTAACAGCGTAAATGCTTTTTTCATGTGAGGCTTGGGTAGTAAGGGTTGGCTAATATATAAATGATTGCAGGGCCAATTCATAACTTTTTAAACCAAAGCCGATGATGACACCTTTGGCATTGGGAGAGATAAATGATTGGTGGCGGAACGTTTCCCTTGAAAAAGTATTGGAAATATGCACTTCTATAACGGGTGTGGTAATGGCTTTTACGGCATCGCCGATTCCTACCGAAGTATGGGTATAGGCTGCTGCATTCAATATAATACCATCATGGTTGAACCCCGCTTCCTGTAGTTTGTTGATGAGTTCTCCTTCAATGTTGCTTTGAAAATAAGAAACTTCTATATTTGGAAATCGGGTCTTGAGGCTTTCAAAATAGCTTTCAAAAGTTTCATTTCCGTAAATTTCCGTCTCCCTTTTACCAAGCAAATTGAGGTTAGGGCCATTAATAATGAGTATTTTCATGCCGTTAGTTTGTAGTAAAAATAAAAAAACCTGCTCAAAATTGAATTTCTTTTAGAAAAGATTGTGAATAAAATTGTTTGCAGTTTCAAATTTCACTTTTATTGGTGTTAAAATTATCTTTAAAAAAGCATTAAGGCACTTGTTGTTTATCGTGTGTAAAGTGTTAATTTCTAGGCTGAAGCAGCTTTTTCGGGTTTTTCCTTAACAGACTGTTAACAAAAAAGCTTTGTGAGCATCAGTAAAATAAGACATTGTTAATAACTATGTTAATAAATACGGTCTATATTTTGAGGGATTTGAAAATTAACGGTTTTATCTTTGCTGCATTAATTTTAAACAAAATAAACATGAAAAAAATTATTTTAACTGTAGCTGCAGTATTCGCTTTCGGATTTGCTAACGCACAAGACAAAAAAGAAAATTCAGGAGAAGGTTTCGCTAAAGGAAATGTATTCATTTCTGGTGCTGTAGGTTTTGGTACTGAATCAACTGGTGACCAAAAATCAAATACTTTTACATTTTCTCCAAGGGCTGCTTACTTCGTAACTAACAACATCGCTGTTGGTTTGGCTTTAGGATTGAATGGAACTAAAGAAGAAGATATAGTTGGTTTGACTTCTACTGAAGACAAAACTACTAAATTTTCAGTTGGTGCATTCGGAAGATACTACTTCACTCCAGCTTCTAAATTCTCTGTTTTCGGACAATTAGGATTCAATGTTAACAATTCAAAAATTGAAAGTTCTTCAACTACAGGTGGAACAACTGTAACAAGTGAAACTAAATCTAATGGTTTTGACATTGCTTTGGCTCCAGGTATCAGCTACTTCGTATCTGACCACTTCGCTATCGAAGCTTCATGGGGTATGTTGAAATACGAAACTACTAAACCAGATGCTCCTGCAGGATTCACTGCTGAGTCTACTGATTCATTTGATTTCGGTCTTAACTTAGACAGCATCAACTTCGGTTTGGTTTACAAATTCTAATAACAACAAAAATTGTTATATCAAACCCCGTATTTTACGGGGTTTTTTAGTTTTAGTGAAAAATATTACATTTTTATTTGGTTTTGATAATTAGTCTATTACCTTTGCACCGTTAATTTTAAACAAATAAAAAATGAAAAAAGTATTATTGACAGCTGTTGCTGTTTTTGGTTTTGCATTCGCTAATGCACAATCACACACAAAAGGAGCCATGCAGGTTAACATCATGGGAGGTTTTTTGACTGGAAGTGCAACTAGTGAGTATGACGATAATTCATTGAACTTTAATGGTTCAGAGTCTAAGTTTACTGGTTCAGGTGCGCAATTTGGAGCATCATTCCACTATGGAATTGCTGATGCATTCAGTTTGGGTCTTGGTTTGGAAATAGGTACTGTTGTACTAACTCCAAAAGATTACAATGGTTTTAGCAATGTTGAACCATCTCTTAACACTTTTAAAGTGATTTTGACAGGACGTTACTATTTTGTTAACAAAGAAAAATTCAATGTTTACGGAGCTCCATCTATCGGTTTTACAACTGCAAAAGATGATACTGTTTATGGAATTGGATTTAGTGATGTTGAAAGAAAGTACAGCGGTTTGAACTACGGAGTTAACGTTGGTGGTAACTACTTCTTTACTAATACTGTAGGAGTTATTGTAAACTTAGGTTACGAAGGAAACAGCTTGAAATTCACTGAATCTGAAACTGGTTTTGATGACGTAGACGGAAAAGCTAGTTTAATGGGATTCAAAGCAATGGCAGGTTTGGCTTTGAAATTCTAATCACTTAGATTTTATATTTAAAACCCTCCGCTTGCGGAGGGTTTTTTTATGCGGTAAATCGATTACATTTGCAGGTATGAAATGGCACACTTTTTTAAAAAGTTTTCAATCGTATCTTAAAATCGAAAGGGGTTTGTCGCAAAACACCATTGACAACTATACCTTTGATATCGAGCGACTTTGCTTATTTCTGGAGGAAAACAGCATTGACGTTTCCCCTGTGACGATTAACGAAGAAGTAATTCAACAGTTTATTTATGCGGTTTCAAAGGAGCTCAATGCCCGCAGTCAGGCCCGGATTATTTCAGGACTGAAAAGTTTTTTTACCTACCTTATTTTTGAAGATTACCGCAAAGACAGTCCGATGGAGCTCATTGAGACGCCTAAAATCGGACGCAAACTTCCCGATACTTTATCACTCGAAAATATTGATCAACTCATTGCGGCCATTGATTTATCGTCTAACGAAGGCGAACGCAACCGGGCCATGCTTGAAACACTTTACGGCTGCGGATTA
>CAZXRX010000075.1:0-11670 GCA_964642945.1 uncultured Flavobacterium sp.
CAGACAGAAGTCTGCCCCGGAACATCCGGACCGGTAGTATTTTCAAAGCCTTCTATCCCCGGATTGGGAAACTGGCTGAAGGCTGAAAAGGATAGAAATAAAAAAGCTATTAAGAGTCTAAATTTATTCATAATCTTTTATATTGAATTTTGGTAAAAAATGTTAAAGATTACCAAAAATATAAAAAATTATTGTTAAACCCGAAATTTAAATTCTAAAAATGGTACCAAAAGCTATAATTCTTTCAAAGAAAAAGAAATCTTGTCGCGCTCTGTCAGAAGATTGGCTGGTTGTGCGGATATCAGTCATGTTGATATAACCTGCTTTGAGTTCCGTTTCAATGAAAAAATATTTGAAAAACGTCAGATTCAAACCCACTTTGGCAGAAAGTCCGTATCCGGAAACATGAAAATCGTCATGACGCTCCCTGCCCAATAATTTCGCATTGGTTTTTGGAAATAAAATACCACCGCCGGCACCTTCAACCAGGTTGACCTGGAAAACATCAGTATTGTTTATGGTCAGTAATTTGGACAAATCGTCCATTCTCGAAAATTCGCCATGAATGTAGTTGAGTCCGTCAGTATGTTCGAAAGTCAAAAACGTCTCGTCACTGAAATCGACTGGGGTATTGTTGTAATTTCCGTTGTAAACCGATCCTGGCTCAGCAGGGTCAAGGTTGATGTTTCCGGTTACATTCGCCACTTGCACCTGATCCATCACATATTTCATGTGGTCAACCCCAATGGAAATGTTGTAATGGTCATTGATGAAATACCCAATGCGCAGGTTGGTCTGCGGAATGGTCATCCGGGCCGGGTTGATGTAATCGATGTGCCAGCCTTTCGGTTTGTCCTGGGCACCTACATTGTCAATGGTGAAATCGTAGTTGCTGCCTTGAAAACGGATGTCAGACTTTGTAAAGCTTTCACGGTTCCCTCCCCACCACAGGAAGAACTTCCCTTTGTTGTGGGCGGTGTATCTTTCTTTTTTGGGTGGCTCCTGTGCGTAGATGGTGTTCAGACTTAAAACAAGTACCAACGGAAGTAAAAATTTCATTTTGAATGGGGTAATTTAAAATTGGTTTATGGTTTTCCTGATGGCCGTCAATTTGGTCATCAAATCTTCAAAATAGTCAAGGTGCAACATGTTGGCCCCATCGCTTTTGGCATTCGCAGGGTCGAAATGGGTTTCAATGAATAAACCATCCACACCAACGGCAATTCCTGCTTTGGCAATGGTTTCAATCATGTCGGGCCTTCCTCCGGTTACCCCAACGGTTTGGTTGGGTTGTTGCAGCGAATGGGTCACATCGAGTACAGTCGTGGCGTAGTTTTGCATGGTCGGGATTCCCCTGAAATCGACAATCATGTCCTGATAGCCAAACATGGTGCCGCGGTCGGTAACCATTACGTTTTCATTTTGGCAATCGAGCACTTTCTGGACGGCGTGTTTCATGCTTTCCGGGCTCATAAACTGTCCTTTTTTGAGGTTGACGGTTTTTCCTGTTTTGGCTGCTGCCACGACCAAATCAGTCTGACGTACCAGAAACGCAGGAATCTGCAATACATCTACATATTGCGCGGCCATGTCGGCATCTTCATTGGTATGGATGTCGGTTACAGTAGGCACTTGAAAAGTTTCACTTACTTTCCGTAGAATTTTCAAGGCTTTTTCATCTCCAATCCCTGAAAAACTGTCAATGCGCGAACGGTTGGCTTTTTTGAAAGAACCTTTAAAGACAAAAGGGATTTCGAGTTTATTGGTAATGGCAACCAAACGCTCTGCGATTTTGAAAGCCATTTCTTCCCCTTCAATGGCGCAGGGGCCTGCAAGGAGAAAGAAATTACCACTTTGGGTATGCTTTATTTGTGGGATGCTTTGTATGTTCATCTGATATAAATTAACTTTTAGCCTCTTGGCTTTCAGGCCGGAAAAGGCAGTGCAAAGATACTAAGAAAAAACATCTGAAATTGAAATCTGTAGGGGGAAAATTATCTTGAAATGAGTGATGTAGGTCATTTTTTGATGGAAAAGCCGACAGGACACATTACTTTCCCTTTTTCATATAAATTCAGGTACAATTGCACTTTTTTACCGCTTTCCTGAAATACAATTTCGTAGGTATCCAAAGTACCTGCGCCCATTTTATTCCCTTTGCTCGGGAAAGGACAACAGCTCCCGGTTTTGGAATAGGTGAACTTTTCGCCGTTTTTTCCGGCCAGGGCATTAAAAAAATAAGTTACATTTTTTTCAGAGACCTTTTCGTTTTCAAAACCCAGGTTGATGGGATAGTCTTTGTCATAACCGTATTTTTTGTCGGTACTGTATTCCGTCAATACAAAAGCGTTGTCTTTTAGGGCAGGCTTTTTGGCGTTGATGTCGATGTTTTTGAGGGATGATTTGATGCTGCCACAGGCCATAAACAATAAGGAGAAGGCAAAGAATAAGGCGTATTTTGCTGTTTTCATCGTGTGCTGTAATTTCGTTTAAAGATAAGGTTTTTGGTGAATTATTTGGGATGGTGGCAACAAAAATCAAACCACTATTTATATATTTGTAAAAAAACTATATGGAGTTACTTTCCCACACCTGGCATTGGTCCGTTTCCGGATTTATCATAGGGATGATCATGCTGGCCCTGATTTATTTCGGTAAAGTTTTTGGCATGTCATCCAACCTGCGTTCGTTGTGTTCGATGACCGGCGTAGGAAAAAAGGTGCCATTTTTTGATTGGGACTGGAAATCACAACGCTGGAACTTCGCCGTGGTTTTTGGAGCCATGTTGGGTGGTTATGTGGCCGTACATTATTTGTCAGACCCTTCCAATGTTGCCCTCAGCCAAGGTACACTTTCTGAACTGGCCGCTTTTCATATTGACGCACCCAACGGGAAATTATTGCCCGATGCCCTTTTCGGGAACGGTGTTTTTCAATCTGCAAAAGGCTTATTTATTTTGGTTTTCGGCGGTTTTTTGGTCGGTTTCGGATCCCGATACGCCGGCGGCTGTACTTCCGGACATGCCATTTCGGGTTTGAGTAACTTCCAGATGCCTTCCCTTAAAGCCGTCATTGGTTTTTTTATCGGCGGACTCATTATGGTGCACCTCATTTTTCCATTAATTTTTTAAGACTACACCATGAAAGTATTGAAATTCATCTTCGTCGGATTTGTTTTCGGCATCGTTCTTACCAAAGCCGAAGCGGTTTCGTGGTACCGTATTTATGAAATGTTCCTGTTTCAGTCGTTCCACATGTATGGCATCATCATGACGGCCATCATAACGGGCGTGATTGGTGTGCAACTGATTAAAAGGAAAAAACTCAATGATATAGAAGGCAAACCCATCGAGATACAAGACAAAGAGCGCGGTACCTTCCGTTATTGGATTGGCGGACTCATTTTTGGTTTGGGTTGGGCCTTAGTCGGTACTTGCCCAGGGCCGATATTCATCCTGATTGGCTCCGGATTCATGAGCGTAGGCTTGGTGCTCATTGGCGCGCTGTTGGGCACCTTTATTTATGGTGTAATCAAGGACCAGTTGCCCCACTGATTTTTATACAATTTCTGCACTCAATCCGGCTTCCAGCAATTGGGTGCATTGTGGTTTCAATTCTTCAAACGAACCGGTTTTTACCGTACATTTTCCTTTATAATGCACCAATATGGCGCATTGTTCGGCCTGTTCGGCAGTGTGTTGGCAAACACGGATGAGCGTGTCGATAACGTGGTCAAAGGTATTCACGTCATCATTATACAAAACAATTTCGTTGTTGTTTGCTGTAGCTTCTTTTATTGAAACTGCTTCTTTTACTTTTTCAATCGTGGCCATAAATCAATTTTCATATTTCAATGAAACCCAATTGTTCCTTTCCAGTTTGGTTACGAATTTCAGTCCTTTTTCGGTACAGGAAGCATCAATAAACGGAATGTCTTCGTTGTAAAATCCGCTGAGCAGCAAGATGCCGTTTTTATTCAGGCAGTCTGCATATTGCTGCATGTCATGGAGCAGGATGTTCCGGTTGATGTTTGCAATAATCAGGTCGTATTTTTTGCCTTCCAACAAGGCTGCATCGCCTTCATAAACGGAAATCGCATGGCAATTATTGCGCTGCGCATTTTCAACAGAATTCAGGTAACACCAATTGTCAATGTCAATGGCATCAATAGGTGTGGCGCCTTTCATTTCCGCCAAAATAGCCAAAATAGCCGTACCGCAGCCCATGTCGAGGGTTTTCATTCCGGTCACATCCATTTGCAGTAAATGCTGGATCATCATGTGGGTGGTTTCATGATGGCCAGTGCCGAAACTCATTTTCGGTTCAATGACAATGTCAAATTCGGCATTGGTTTTGGGGTGGAACGGCGCACGAACATGACATTTTCCGTCTACATCTATAGGTTCAAAATTCTTTTCCCATTCTTCGTTCCAATTTACCTGGTCAATTTCTTCAATATGATAAGAAATGGTGAATTCCGGTGATTCCAAAATATAGAGGTCATCCAAAACAGTTTCCTCCCAAAGGTCTTTCTGGATGTAGGCGATGATACCCGAATCAGTTTCAATGAAGCTTTCAAAGGGTTTTTCGCCCAATTCGGCAATCAGGATTTCGCTTCCCGGTTCTTTGGGTGCAATGGTAAAATGGTAACCTAAATAAATGTTTGACATGACTTTGTATTTCGTGGGGCAAAGATAACAATCAGAAGTGAAAATTATCCGGAAAACCAAAACCTTGTGCATAAAAAAAGCCTCTCGGTTGAAAGGCTTTTGGTTTTATTGGTTTATTGCTTGTTTAATTCCCGGATTTGTTTCAATTTCTCTTTCCAGGAAAGCAATTCCTCTTTGTGTTTTTCGATGTTTTTACGAACTTCGGTCACAATCGAATTTTCCTTTTTGGCGTTCTTCGTATTCTGGAAGAATTGGATGTTGTTTTCCAATTGGAAAATTTCATGTTGTACTTCGTCAATTTTGCGCATGATGAACACGCGTTCGTTGTCGAGTTTGCGGTTGTCGGCAGACAAATTATCGAGTTTATTGGCAAAACGCATGCGGTCGCCTTCTTTTTTGCTGGCGCTGAGTTTTTCAAACAAGGCATCGAGTATCTTGTTGAATTTGCCTTCGATATGACGTCGGTTGAAAGGGACTTTACCGAAGCCTTTCCAGGTTTCGATATGGGCTTTTATCGCATCGAGGTCAGTTTTGTGGTCGCCCACCAATTCAAAACCTTTCAGGGTTTCGAGGTATTCTTTTTTCTTTTCAAAAGCCTCCACTTCAACGGCATCTTCTTCGTTGCGACTGTTTTTCAGGCGCTCAAAATAGTGGTTGCAGGCTGCCTTGAATTCGGTCCAAAGCGCATCAGAAAACTTCCGTGGCACATGGCCTACCTGTTTCCATTCTTCCTGTATTTGTTTCATTACCGGCGTGGTGGCATTGAAATCTTCACTGTCTTTCAGTTCGTTGGCCCTTGCAACCAAGGCTTGCTTTTTGCTTAGGTTGTCGTTTTGGTCTTTTTTGATGTCTTTATAGAAAGAATTTTTGAGCACATTGAAATTCCTGACAGCCGTTTTGAAGGCGGCCCAGGTTTCTTCATTGACTTCAGCAGGTACTTTTCCGGTGGCGAAAAATTCGTTGCGCAGGGCTTCCACTTTTTCAATTTGGGCCAGCCACAAGGCGTGCGAATCTACTTTTTCCTGTGCCAAAACTTCCAATTGGGCAATAATGCCTTTTTTCTTTTCGAGGTTTTCGTTTTCGGTAGCCCTGAAACTTTGGTAGAATGCCTCGCGTTTGTCGTGCATCTGTTTGGTCAGCTCGCTGAACCTTTCCCAGATAATTTCACGTTGGTCCCTTGATACCGGACCGATTTCTTCTTTCCAGATGCGGTGCAGATCCTGCAATTCACGGAATGATTTGTTGATGTCGGTTTCATTGACCAGTTCTTCTACACGGGCGATGATTTTCTGTTTTTGCTCGAGGTTGTGTTTGAAATCGAGGTCGCGCGCTTCACGATCCAGGTGAAGGAAGTCATAAAAATTCTCGATATGGAAATGGAAATTGTTCCAAACGTGGTTGTATTTGTCTTTCGGGATAGGCCCGGCAGTTTTCCAACGTTCGCGGATGTCGTTCAGTTGTTTTAACGAAGCCGAAATGTTTCCGGTTGGGTTGTTGACCAGGTTTTTCAGTTCTTCCACCAAAGCCATACGTTTTTCAAGGTTGGCCTGAAGGTTGTTCTGCAACGACTTGAAATGGGTGTTTTTCTTGTCGCGGTATTGGTTGTATAATTGATCAAATTTTCCCTTTAACGGAAAATGGTAATGGAAATCTTCTGTAGTATCTGGGTTTTCGGCATGGAATTCGTCTTTCTTTTCGTCAAGTAAATGGTAGTATTTCGACAAAAAGGCTTTCTTGATTTCTTCGACATGCTCACGCACTGACATTACTTTTTCTTCCGAAACCAGTTTTTCCAGTTCTTCCACCAGGTTTTCCATCGGAAGGGCTTCGTAGTCCTGTAACGGAATGTCGTAACGTCCTTTTACGGTTTCGTCTTCACTTTCTTCTGCATTGGCGTTGGCGATGGCATTCATGGCCAAATCCCCTTCGTGTTCAATAATCAGGGTGTCGTCGGCGACCTGTTCGTCGGTCAGTTCGACTATATTTTCTTCTTCTGCAGCCGGTGTCACTTCCATAGCGGGTACTTCCGCAATAGTTGGTTCCGCAACAGTATCTGTAGTTTCATTTTCTGGGGCAGCGGCTTCTTCCATTACGGTTTCTTCCACTACTTCGGCAGCAGTTTCTACTTCTTTAGGGTTTGCTTCTGCAACCGCTTCTTCCACCAAGGCCTCTTTTTCGGCATTGATTTCCACTTCGCTTTCCATTTCTTCCTGGGTTTCGGCTTCTTCGGCAATAGCTTCAGCAACAGCTGCTACTTCCGGGGTTTCTTCCGCTACAGGGGTTGTTTCGGCGGTCTGCTCTTCGGTTGGTGCCATTTCATGTGTGGCGTTGTTTTCGTTTCCGTCTGCCGTATTTTCGTTTACAGGCAGGTTATCATTCTTTTCTTCTGACATTTTTAAATGTGTAAGGTTATACAATATTCCCGATTTGGAGGCGAAAGATAGTAAAACACCCTTTAAAATTCAAAGAAAATCAATGGTTTCTGTTTTTTTATTTATGGAAGCGGAATTTGATGTACGCAGGGGTTTGCGTTAGGGGTTGGAGCCAGGTGCCATGCACCGCGGAAAACCCGACCGCCACAGCGGGAACGCCCAAATAGTATGACTGCTTATTTGTTCCAGATGCGCCAGGCTTTTTCTGCCTGAAGCACCAGCATTTCATGGCCGTTTTTGACAGTGGCGCCTTTCTTTTTGGCCCTTTTCAGGAATTCGGTCATTTCCGGATTGTAAATCAGGTCGTAGGCGATGTGGTTTTTGGTAAAGAATTCATAAGGAATCGGCGGGCACTGCTCCACATCGGGGCTGGTGCCGAGCGGCGTGCAGTTGATGATGATTTTGAAATTGTCAAAGGTAGTGGCATTGACTCTTTCATAAGTGGTGATTTGGGTCAAAGGTCCGCCTGCATCGGGTTCAGCTGCTTCGCGTGAAACAAAGGCGCAATAAATATCCAGTTGTTCCAGGGCATAAGCCACGGCCTTAGCTGCGCCGCCTGTTCCGAGTATAAGTGCTTTCTGGTGGTGGGGCTGCAATAGGGGTTCGAGCGATTTTTTGAAGCCATACCAATCAGAATTGTAGCCTTTCAATAATCCTTTTTTGGTAAACCGGATGACATTGACGGCACCGATGGCCTGTGCTTTTTCAGATAAGGAACCGAGATAAGGGATGATGGCTTCCTTATAAGGAATGGTTACATTGAGGCCTTTGAGGTCAGGGTTTTTCTTCAGGACTTCAGGAAATTCAGCAATGGAATCAAGGTCAAAATTTTCATAGACACAGTCTTCAAACGGTGGTTGGGAAAACTTTTGCCTGAAGTATTTTTTAGAGAAGGAATAGGAGATGTTTTTGCCGATTAATCCGAATTTTTTACTCATATAGGTTCATTGGAATTGTATAACTACAACGCACAATCTTATCGCTTAACGCTCCTGGTTTCCATTTTGGCATTTTCGTGAATACCCTTTCAATTTCCTTACTGGTTTTAAGGCTGGGAGCATCTGAAACGGTTACGGATGATATACTGCCATCTTTTTCAATTACAACTGATACAGCTGCCTTGAACTTTTTGCCGGAATTTACAACAGGATGGTAATTTTTGTCAAAAAAAGCATATAGCTTATCAGTGCCACCAATGAATTCTGGTTTGACATCAATACCTGAAGCGCTGTAAAGGTTTATGTCCTCGTTATTTTCATCTTGTATGGGGGCAAAATCAATCTCGGGCCTTTTTTCCGCTTCTTTTGATTCGATTTCTTTTTTTTCTGAATTGTTTGGTTTGCTCTTATGACTTTGTGAATAAGCCGTAATAACACAAAGGAAGCTCAGGATTAGTGTTGCCTTTTTCATGTTACTTTTTATATTTTCCAATCAAGGTCTGCACTTTTTTCCTGGCCCAGACCACCGGGAACAATTCTTCGAGCAGAGATACATTTTGGGCATTCAACCGCAAACCATTGCTCAGGTGGAAACTTCCTTTTTTGTCTTCACCACTCATAAAGTACAGCCCGGCGAGGCGGTATTCGACTTCGTATTCTTCAGGATAATATTCTGAAGCCTGCAACAGGGTTTGTATAGCAGAATCAAATTCGCCCAAAAATTGTAAAATATCTACCCAAAACAACCAGGTGTCGAGTTCGATATCGCCAAATTCTACTGCTTTCCTGAAACCGTATTCGGCTTCTTCGTAAAAATTCATGGCCTTGTTGATGGTGGCATAACGCTTCCAATAGGCGCGGTTCTGGTCGTCAATGGCTATGGCTTTGTTGACATAATACAAAGCTTTCTGGTAGTTTTTCTGGCGGACGTAAAAATCGGTGATGGCAATCCATCCTTTGTCGAGCAAGGGGTCTTCGTGTACGGTTTTGTTGAAATACTTCAGGGCTTCGGCCTTGTTGCCCAGTTTTTCGTAGCATTTACCGATGCGCAATAAGGCATACGAAGTCGGGTCGTCCAATTCGATGGTGCGCTGGTAGTTTTCGATGGCTTCTTCGTAGCGTTTCAGCCTTTCCAAAGCCTTTCCGTTTTCCATAAAGGCACCCATGAAATTTTCGTCAATATAGGTGGCATACTCAAAAGCACGTACGGCATTGGCATAATCTTTCAAACCGTAATACAGGCGGCCCATTTGGTGCCAGGCAATTTCACTGTATGGGTTGCGGTCGATGTATTTGTTCAGGTAGTCGATGGCTTCTTCATTCTGGTCGAGGAACTCAAAGCAATACACTACATTATACAAGGCGGATTGGTCTTCGATGTCTTCCTCTAAGCATTTGATGAAGCTTTCCTTGGCTTTCTCGAGGTTGTCCATAAACAGGTACTCCATGCCGATAAGGTTGTAGACGTCGGCGAAATCTTCGGTAAATTTCAAGGCTTCTCCCAGCAATTCTACTGCTTTTTCGTGGTTGTCGCGTTTGGAATAGATATTGGCTTTCTGTATAAAAATCTCCTCATTGGTAGGCTCAATGGCATAAAGCTCGTTAAGCATTTTTTCTGCAATGTCGAGCTTGTCGTCAAAAACGAGCATCTCCACCTGAACCAACTTGAGTCCGGTAGATTTCGGATGTTGTTCGAGCGCCAACTTCAGGGCTTTTTTGGCCAGGTTGGCTTTTCCCATATCAAGGTAGTGAAGAATAATTTCTTCAAACTCCTCAGAATCAAAGAACAAAACCTTATTGGTTTTCAACATCGATTCGAATTTGGAAAGGGAAAGGTTGTAGTCGTCGTCTTCGCTTAAGTGCATACTCAGTAGGTATTGATTAGCTTACATAAAAGTAAGTAAATTCCGTTTCTTGTGGGAAATTCCGGTTTTTGTTTTGAACAATTTAATTAACAGGGTTTAGCTGTTCATGTCCCGTTGTACCTCGTCTAAGGCTTCCAGGATCAGTTGACAACCCTCGGTGATTTCTTGTTCAGAGATGGTCAACGGAGGTGTAATCCGTATCGCACAACCTTCAAAAAGCAACCAGAACAGGATGAGGCCTTTTTCCTGACAACGCAAAATAACCTGATTTGTTATTTCAGCATCAGGAGTCATGGCAGCCAGCATCAATCCTTTTCCCCTTATTTCTGTTAGCAAAGGATGTACCAAAAGTGAGCGGAACAGCTTTTCTTTTTCCAATGCATCGGCCATCAGGCTGGTTTGGGTGATTTCCTGCAGGGTGGCCAGACAGGCAGCCGCTATGACAGGATGTCCGCCAAAGGTGGTAATGTGTCCGAGTTTGGGGTTGTGGCTCAACAAATCCATATGGTTGGCGTTGGCTACAAAAGCCCCGACGGGCATTCCGCCGCCCATGCCTTTACCTATGATAATTACGTCGGGAACTACATTGTAGTTTTCAAATCCGAAGAGTTTTCCGGTACGTCCGAATCCGGGCTGGATTTCGTCTATAATCAGCAAGGCACCAACTGCTTCACAGCGTTGTTTTACCTTGGCCAAAAAGTCATTCTGCGGTTGGATGAAACCGGCACCGCCCTGTATGCTTTCGAGGATGATACCCGCGGTTTTGGTGGTGATTTTCTGCAAATCGGCTTCGTTGTTGAAGGTGATGAAATCGACATCAGGAACGAGCGGTTCAAAGGCTTTTTTGCGTTCCTCAAAACCCATCACGCTCATCGAGCCCATGGTATTGCCGTGGTAGGCATTGTGACAGGAAATGAGCTGGGTTCTTCCGGTAACCCGTCGTACCAGTTTGAGTGCGCCTTCACAGGCTTCAGTACCGGAATTGACCAAGTATACCTTATTGAGGCTGGGCGGCAAATGTTCCACCAGCAATTTACAATAAGCCACGGCTGGATTCTGGGCATATTCGCCATAAACCATGACGTGCGAATATTTATCCAATTGATCCTTGATGGCTTGGTTGACACGGGGGTGTTGGTGCCCCAGGGAACAGGCAGAGACGCCGGCTACAAAATCGAGGTATTTCTTACCGTTGGTATCGTAAATGTAGGAACCGATGGCATGAGACACCTCCATACCCAAAGGATAGGGGGAAGTCTGTGCCTGGTATTTGAGGAAATCTTTTTTCATGCTTAATCACTGAAAAGCAATTATTTTTTGCTTTTTTTGGCGGGTTTCGGCTTGCCGGAATTGAGGGTTTCCTTCCGCACTTCCATTGGTTTTTCGTCTTCCGGAATTTCACTTTTGACTTCGGCTGCCGCCTGGGTGTCGTATACGTTTTCTTCGGGTGGAAAAATGTCTTCTTTATCCTTAATCCTTTCGTCTCCACGCCAGTTGAAACCACGGAGTTTTCGGGCGTTTTCGGGCAGTTCTGATTCCGGGTAGATGTCGCCGTCTACATTGGTAAAAAAGGTAATGGTGTCAATTTTGCTTTTGTCATCCATCAGCATGTTGATTTTACTGCTGACATTCTTGTTGATGCCGATGAGCTCATTGGCTTCATTGCGCATATAATACACCACTTCGGTATTCTTGATGATGTCGACTTCATAGAGTTTGTTGTCGCGGAATTTGCCATAGAGGTTTTGCCCCTTGACCTGGTTGTA
>CAZXRX010000076.1:0-11538 GCA_964642945.1 uncultured Flavobacterium sp.
AGATGTGATTACCATTGGCACGCGCATTGGCGATTTTGCCATTGATATGGGCGCCCTGCAGCAGTTGGGTTATTTTGAAGGGATTGAACTGACAGACGATATGTTCATGCAGGACACCCTGAATGATTTTATCTCAGACGGCAAAAAAACCTGGCGTTTGGTGCGCAACCGACTGGGTGATATTTTTGACCATAACAACCCACAATTGCGCGACAACAAAGAACACCGCGAAATTGTAATTTTCAATATAGAAGATGTCGAAATGCAGCTTCCGGTGCAGATTGGCGATTATACCGATTTTTATTCGAGTAAGGAGCACGCCACCAATGTGGGCAAAATGTTCCGTGACCCAGACAATGCGCTCTTGCCCAACTGGCTGCATATTCCGGTAGGTTACCATGGCAGAAGTTCGACCATTGTTCCCTCTGGTATTCCGGTGCACCGCCCGATGGGACAAACGTTACCAAACGGGGAAACCACCCCTGTTTTCGGGCCATCGCGCTTGATTGATTTTGAACTTGAAACCGCATTTATTACGACAGATGCCAACATTATGGGCGAAAACATCCCCATCAATGAAGCCGAAGATTATATTTTTGGTATGGTCCTGCTCAACGACTGGAGCGCACGAGACATCCAGAAATGGGAATATGTGCCACTCGGGCCTTTCCTTGCGAAAAATTTCGCCTCTTCCATTTCACCTTGGATAGTGACCATGGATGCCCTGGAACCCTTCAAAACCAAAGGACCCAAACAAGAGCCTACGCCGCTTCCTTATTTACAGCAAAAAGGAAAAAACACTTTCGACATCAAACTGGAAGTATACATAGAACCCGAAAATGTGGCGCCGAGCCTGGTGTGTAAATCCAATTTTAAATACCTGTATTGGTCGATGGCGCAACAATTGGTGCACCATACCTCCAACGGTTGCCGGGTCAATTCTGGTGACATGATGGGATCGGGTACCATTTCAGGAAAAACGAAAGACAGCTTCGGATCGATGCTCGAGTTGACCTGGGGCGGCAAAAACCCCTTGGTTATGAAAGACGGTTCTGAACGTAAATTCATCAATGACAACGACACCGTCATCATGAAAGGCTACTGCCAGAACAGTTCGGTACGTATCGGTTTTGGGGAAGTATCCTCAAAGTTACTGCCTCCTTTCGTCAGGAAATAATTGGGTAAATAATCAGTTGTTGGCAATAGTAAGGCTTTCGTGGGCGATTTCAATCGTATCGACCGCTATTTCATTTCCGTCTGATTTCAGATCAGTGCCGGTAATTTTGACTGGCCAGGCATTTTGAAGCACCCACTCCATAGTCGTATTTCCATTTTCATCAAGTAATTTTATGACCACAGTGCGCCGCTTGACGGTATTCATGGAAATTTGCTGATGCCAATTCCAAAAAGAATTACCGTTGACAAACACGCCTCTTTTCATGGTAATATTGCCGTATTTTTTAATACCGGGCATTTTTGGGGTAGAAAATAGCGGACTGCTGCTATTCCTGTATTCAATGATTTGGCTTTCTACATCCATTCCGGAAACTTCTTGAAAAGCGACCGTTCCTATATCTTCGCCGAAATCCACTTCAAAACGGAACTTGGGCATGGGCCAAATTCCTTCATTATTGTCTGTTGCCATAAATAGTCAGGATTTATTTTATAGAAAATTATTCAATACTTCGGCGGCAATGCTTTCGTGGGAAGCATCATAGACCGCTTTACCTTCCTTGATTACAATCATTTGCGGCGACTGGTGCTCAACGTCGAATCGCTGGGCAATTTCGTTGGAAATATTCCGGTATTGCAGTAAATCCAAAAAATATGGAACTACCTGTCCTTCCAGATCAAAGCTGCTTTCAAACTGCAGCAATACCATACGGCTGACGGCACAACGCGTACTGTGTTTGAAAATAAGGACTGGTTTTTCCTTCGATTCTTCCAGCAGTTCATCCAACTGTTGCTCACGGATTAACATTTTCCAATCCATTCCCGGTTGGTTTTCTTCGTTACCTCCGAATATATTTTTGAATATTCCCATATGATTTTGTCATTAAACCAGACTTTTTGTCTGTAAAAAAGTGCCCCTCTCCCCTGATTTTAAGCCATTTTGTCGTAAAAACAGGATTGGAACACATATTGTCGGTTCCTTTTCAAAGATAACGAAAACAGTTTCAACAAACTTTACAACACATACAAAAACATATGAATTTTAAAATTTTAACCATCAAATCGCAGGAAGCTTTGCAACAGGCACAGCAGATTGCACAAAGTTTCGGTCAGCAACAGATTGAAAACGAACACCTCTTTAAAGGGATTTTGGAAGTGGATGAAAACGTGACGCCTTTCCTTTTGAAAAAACTCAATGTAAATGTCGATCTGTTCAAAAAAATACTCGACAGCACCATACAATCCTTTCCAAAAGTGAATGGAGGCGATATGCAGTTTTCGCGCGAAGCCAACCAAACCCTGAACGAATCTGAAATCATTGCAAAAAAAATGAATGACGAATTCGTATCCATCGAGCATTTGGTGTTGGCCATTTTCAAGTCAAAAAGTAAGGCTGCACAAATCCTGAAAGACCAAGGCGTTACTGAAAAAGGACTGGAAGCTGCCATAGCCGAAATGCGAAAAGGCGAGCGTGTGACTTCCGCTTCTGCAGAAGAAACCTACAATTCACTGAACAAATACGCCAAAAACCTCAACGAGTTGGCCAAAAACGGCAAGCTCGATCCGGTTATCGGGCGTGATGAGGAAATCCGACGTGTGCTGCAAATCCTGACCAGACGTACCAAAAACAACCCGATGCTCGTTGGGGAACCCGGTGTGGGTAAAACGGCCATTGCAGAAGGCTTGGCACACCGTATTGTAGATGGCGACGTACCGGAAAACCTAAAAGACAAGGTAATTTATTCGCTCGATATGGGCGCGCTGATTGCCGGGGCCAAATACAAAGGGGAATTTGAAGAACGGTTGAAAGCCGTGGTCAAGGAAGTGACTTCAGCAGAAGGCGACATCGTGCTTTTCATTGATGAAATCCATACCCTTGTAGGCGCCGGAGGTGGTGAAGGAGCCATGGATGCAGCCAACATACTCAAACCAGCCCTCGCCCGTGGGGAATTGCGTGCCATCGGGGCCACAACCCTAGATGAGTACCAAAAATATTTTGAGAAAGACAAAGCCCTCGAAAGGCGTTTCCAGAAAGTGGTGGTTGATGAACCTGATACCGAGAGCGCCATTTCGATACTCCGGGGAATCAAGGACAAATACGAATCACACCACAAGGTGCGTATTAAAGATGACGCCATTATTGCTGCGGTAGAATTGTCACAGCGTTACATCACCAACCGTTTTTTACCGGACAAGGCCATCGATTTGATGGACGAGGCGGCTTCCAAACTGCGCATGGAAATCAATTCCAAACCAGAGGAACTCGACGTGCTCGACCGTAAAATCATGCAGCTCGAAATCGAAATCGAGGCTATCAAACGAGAGAATGACGAAACCAAGCTCAAAGGGCTGGGCATGGATTTGGCCAACCTGAAGGAAGAACGCAACGAAATTTTCACCCGTTGGAAATCAGAAAAAGACGTGGTCGACAACATCCAGGCCGTGAAACTCGAAATTGAAGATTTCAAGATGGAAGCCGAACGTGCCGAACGTGATGGTGATTACGGAAAAGTTGCCGAAATCCGCTACGGAAAAATCAAGGAAGCCCAGGAAAGGCTGGATGAACTGCAACTGCAATTGCTCGAAAAACAATCAGGCACTTCATTAATCAAGGAAGAAGTGACGCGGGAAGACATAGCCGAAGTCGTGGCCAAATGGACCGGAATACCGGTAATGAAAATGCTTCAGGGAGAAAGGGAAAAACTGCTCAAACTGGAAGACGAACTGCACCACAGGGTAGTCGGACAGGAAGAAGCCATTGAAGCTGTCAGTGATGCCGTACGCCGAAGCCGTGCCGGATTGCAGGACATGAAAAAACCCATCGGTTCGTTCCTGTTTTTGGGTACAACCGGTGTCGGAAAAACCGAATTGGCGAAAGCCTTGGCAGAATATTTATTCGACGATGAAAACGCCATGACGCGTATTGACATGAGTGAATACCAGGAACGCCACAGCGTAAGCCGTTTGGTAGGGGCGCCTCCGGGCTATGTGGGTTATGATGAAGGCGGACAACTGACCGAAGCCGTGAGGAGGAAACCGTATTCGGTGGTATTGCTCGATGAAATTGAAAAAGCCCATCCTGATACGTTCAACATACTGTTGCAGGTGCTGGATGAAGGACGGCTTACCGACAACAAGGGCCGTGTAGCCGATTTCAAGAACACCATCATCATCATGACCTCGAATATGGGAAGCCATATCATACAGGAAAAATTCGAAAACCTCAAAGGAGGTATTGAAGCAGCAACGGAAGCGGCGAAAATCGAAGTGTTGGGCTTGCTCAGGCAGACCATCCGTCCGGAATTTATTAACCGTATAGACGAAATTGTGATGTTTACACCACTTACTGAAGCCAATATCAAACAAATTGTTGGGTTACAGCTCAAAAGTGTCACCAGGATGCTCGCTCAGCAAAACATCACCATGGATGCCACGCCGGAAGCGATTGACTACCTTTCGCAAAAAGGCTACGACCCGCAATATGGGGCAAGACCTGTAAAAAGGGTCATCCAGCGGGAAGTGATGAACCAACTCTCGAAAGAAATCCTCGCCGGAAAAGTTACCACAGACAGCATCATCCTGCTCGACAGCTTTGACGGCAAGCTGGTGTTCCGGAACCAAAATGAATTGGTCAAGTGAAATAAAAGTTTAGTTAAATAATTAGTTAGATTGGTTGGTTTTGGAAAGCACCAATCCTGTAATGGGGTTGGTGTTTTTTTATTGTTGGCTTTCCTAAAAGAAGCAAATTCCGTATCTTTACACTAGCAGAGAAACAGCCATGCACTTCGAAATATTACATACCGAACACCTCTCCCTCCGCAAAATCACACCGGAAGTTTTTGATTATATCTACAAGGCTTTTTCAGCTGAGGCGCAGATGGATTTTTTGGGCCTGCCAACCCGCGAAGCCTTGGAAAAAGAAAAGGAAAAATACCGCAAAGGCCTGTCTACCTTCAACAAATCATTTCTTTATTTTCAGGTTATCGACAAAAAAACAGAAAAAATAATAGGTTGGTGTGGCTTCCATACCTGGTATCTTGACCACGATCGGGCTGAAATCGGTTATGCTTTGTTTGGTGAAAATTCCCGCAGGAAAGGCATCATGAGTGAAGCATTCAAACCCATCATCGACTATGGTTTCCATAAAATGAACCTGAACCGGATAGAGGCATTCATTTCACCGTCAAATACCCCTTCGGTAAGGTTGGTACAAAAATTTGGCTTTAATCAGGAGGGGCTTTTGTATGAGCACTACCAAAAAGACCAAATATTGGAAGATTCGGCTGTGTTTTCGTTATTGCGCCGCAATTACAAAATGTAGCATCAATGTTTTCGTGAAGCGATTTCTTCCCTGATTTTCTTCAGGCTGCCAAAACTCATTACTGCTATGGGGATAAAAACCACCGGCATGATGGTAAACACGCTGAAACCTTGCACATAGGTCAAATAAACACCCGTCAAACATTGCACAATCATGATTCCTATAAGCGCATAGGTGGCAGTTTGGGTTGATTTTTCTTTCTTTTTCAATTCTTCAAGTGTCATTTGGGTGTAGTCTTGTTGTTTCATAAGGATGTTTTTGGAATAAAGAACGAAGGTAATTTAAAATTGCAGATTCTCCCAAATTTAGTATTTTTGGTATACAAATAGGTATCATGCTGATTAAAAAAATCAAACAACATAAAGAAACTATTGGTTTTGGAATTGCACTTTCCGTACTACTGCTCCTGAATGGTTTTTTGAAATTCAAATTCCTGATGATAACAAACCAATATGAAATTTATGTGGGCATCATCGCCTTGCTCTTTACCTTGATTGGCATCTGGGTTGCCCAAAAAATCACCACTGCAAAAACAAATACGGTTGTGGTTGAAAAGGAAGTGTATGTTTCAAATCCTGATTCTTTTGTGCGCAACCAGGCAGAAATTGACAACCGAAACCTCAGCAAACGCGAAATGGAAGTATTGGAATTGATGGCCGCAGGTTTGAGCAATCAGGAAATTGCCAACCGTTTGTTTGTGTCGCTCAATACCGTTAAAACGCATAGTTCCAATATTTTTGAAAAACTGGAAGTCAAAAGACGGACACAGGCCGTGGAATTGTCAAAAAAACTACAACTGATTCCTTAGTCCTTTCGGGTGAAATGGACAAAATCATCCTAAAGTATGACTGTTTTTTAAACAATCGGGCGCAACTTTGCCACCAACTTAAATAACTATCAATATGAAAAAAATCATTATTACTTACGGACTCATTGCAGGATTGATTGTGATGGCCTTTATGGTTACAGCCACCGTTTTGGTAAAGGAAAACACCGATTCAAGCATCGGTATGATTATCGGTTTTACCGGAATGCTCATGGCGTTTATCTTTATTTTTGTCGGAATCAAAAATTACCGTGACAAGCAAAACGGCGGTGTGGTATCATTTATGAATGCCTTCAAGATTGGCTTTTTTATTGCCTTGATTGCTTCTGCTGTTTATACTTTGGTATGGATGGTAGAATTCCACTTTTTCATGCCTGATTTTATGGAAAAATGGTCTGCAAAAGCCATAGAAGACATCAAGGCAAGTGGCATGGCGGCCGCTGAAATGCAAAAGAAAATCACTGAAATGGAAAGCATGAGGGAAAATTATAAAAATCCTTTGTACAGGATACTGTATACCCTTGCAGAAATCCTGCCTATAGGTGTAGTTATCTCGTTGGTAGCCGCCCTTATTATGAAACGGAAACCCAAAATCGCTTAAGTAAACGAAACAAAAAAAAGGTACGATTGACGTACCTTTTTTTATGCTAATAAATGTGTTTTAATCTTTCGTAAAGCCAAAACTCTTGTCGCCAATTTTAAGCAGCAATCCCCTTTTATCATCAGTAAATTCGACTCCCAAACCTGCCTCTTTCAAGGAAAATTTGCCACCACCATCATTGTTGAGTGGCACCGGTTGCTGCCCTTCTGCTGAAATGACCAAATTTCCGTCATCTTCAGAAAAATTAATCTTCAACGGAATTTGTTTACTGGAAAAGGTACCCAGATACGGCTCGAGATTTTCTGTCTTGAACACCCCGTTTTTGGCAGCTGTCCACAAATTGTTTTCTTCATTGAGGTCGGGCATAACGTGGTCAGGATCGATAGTGATGCTTTCCAATTCTTCGGTGGTAGGAACTTTGAACGACCAGCTGCTGTTGCGTTGCCAGATTTCAACCGGTAAAGTCATTCGGGTAGTGCTTCCGTTGGTGGTCTTGATTTCCAAAATGACCGGCATCGGCATTTTTTGCAAATTTTCGACGGTAACAATGGCCCCATTCCTGGCTTCGTTTTTATCATAACGCACTTTGGTGATGGCTTGGTCGAGCTGCCAATTGTTTACAAACCAACTGCGCCAGAACCAACTGAGGTCTTCCCCGGAAACATTTTCCATGGTCCGGAAAAAATCATCAGGCATCGGGTGTTTGAAAGCCCAACGTGCAATGTAGGCCCTGAAAGCCTTGTCAAACCGCTCCTTGCCCAATATGGTTTCGCGCAACATAATCAGTCCGTTGCCAGGCTTGTAATAGGCCAATAAACCAATATTGGCTTCCTGCATGTTGTCAGGTGCCGTCATCATGGGCTCTATACCCGCATCGGTCATGGCAAAAGAAGCCTGGTGCATGTCTGTGGGCGGTTGTTTGTACTCGCCATTGTTGAAGTTATCGGAGCTGAGTGAATTGATAAAAGTATTGAATCCTTCGTCCATCCAGGCAAACTGGCGCTCGTTGGACCCCACTATCATCGGAAACCAGCTGTGGCCCAATTCGTGGTCGGTTACGCCCCATAAATCAGCCCCCTTATCGGTATACATACAAAAAACAATACCGGGATATTCCATCCCACCCTCATTACCTGCCACATTGACCGCTGCCGGATAAGGATATTCAAACCATTGTTTGGAGTAGTGTTCGATGGATGCTTTGGCATATTCTGTAGAACGTCCCCAGGCATCTGCCCCATCACTTTCGACAGGATATACTGAAACCGCTAGTGATTTTTTTCCGCTCGGTAGGTTGATTCTTGCCGCATCCATGATAAAGGAAGCAGAAGAAGCCCAAGAGGCATCACGTGCATTCTTGATTTTGAATTTCCAGGTCAATGTCGCTTTTCCTGCCGGACGTGAGGTACTGTTGTTCACTTCAGCTGCGGTGCGTATCATCACTGTTTTGTCACTTGCTTTGGCTGTTGCCCAGCGTTTTTGCTGTTCGGCTGTAAATACTTCTGTAGGATTCTGTAGTTCCCCGGAACATACCACAAGATGATTGGCCGGAGCCGTAATGGCGATGTCAAAATCACCATATTCGAGGTAAAACTCCCCTGCCCCAAGATAGGGTTTGGTGTTCCAGCCCATGACGTCATCATACACACACATCCTTGGGTACCATTGTGCAATGGTAAATATTTTGCCGTTCTGCGTTTCCAAAACCCCGGTGCGGTCTGAGCCGTAAACAGGAGAAATGTATGAAAAGGTAATCTTGATTTTTACATTACCGCCAAATGCCTTCAATTCCAGTGGCAAATCAACCTGCATACGGGTGTCGACTATGGTATAACTGGCTTCCTTTTCGGTAATTTTGCCGTTGGCTTCTGAAATTATTTTTACCGATTTTATTTGATGTCCACCATCAAAATGCTGTCCTTTAGCCCCGTTTCGGCTTCCTTTCAACGGAATCACGGCATTCCCCCTTGACTCTTTCCTGAAGAGGTTCTGGTCGAGGTTCATCCAGACAAAACCCAATTTATCAGGGCTGTTGTTGGTATAGGAAATTAAGGCTGTACCTGTTATTTCATTGTTGGCTTCATTTAAGGATGCGGTCAGGTTGTAGTCGGCACGGTTTTGCCAATATTTGGCTCCGGGCTGGCCACTGGCCGAACGGGTATCTGTACCGTTTTTGGTATAAAAATTAGGAGCGAAAGCATCGTGGTAATTGTATTGCGAACCTGTAAAGGGGGCTTCTTGGGCAAAAAATGAATTTGAAGCCAAAAGGCAGGTAACCATCAGGCAGGTTTTGAATAAATTTACTTTTTTCATGTAGTACTGAATATAATTTTGACAAATAAAAGAAAAATCACACACATAGAAACCATAAATAACCATATATTCACGTTAAAATTTGGCTTATGCTGACCATTAATTTCCACCCGTTCAAAAACCTCGAAACCGACCGATTACTGCTCCGTCGGGTTGCCGCCAACGATGTCAACGAAATCATGGAACTCAGGGGAAATCCCGAAACCATGAAATTTGTCCCACGCCCATTGGTAACCAATCTGGAGCAGGCCATGGCGCATTTCAAACTGATTGATGACAAAATAGAAAACAACGAAGGCATCAATTGGGCCATTACCTTAAAAGGAAATGACCAACTCATTGGCATTATGGGGCATTACAAGATACAACCGGAGCATTACCGTAGCGAAGTGGGATACATGATTTTACCACAATACCATGGTCAAGGCATTACGGCTGAAGCACTGAAAGCTGTCCTGGCTTACGGTTTTGATGATATGCAGCTGCATTCGGTGGAAGCCATACTCGATGCCGAAAACCACGCTTCAGAACGGGTATTGCAAAAAAGCGGCTTTGTAAAGGAAGCCCATTTTATTGAAAATGAATGTTACAATGGGGAGTTTCGCGACACCTTGATTTATTCGCTCCTGAAACGGAATTTCAAACCCTGATCAATCTTTGGGGAATTGGGGCAGCGTCCTGATGTACAAATCTTCCACTTTCTTACGTGCCCAATCGGTTTTCCGTAAAAAGGTCAGGCTTGACCTGATACTGGGGTTGTCTTTGAAACAGTTGATGCGGATAAGTTCCGCCAGGGTATCGAAACCATAAAAGTCCACCAATTTTTCGAGGATTTTTTGTAAAGTAATGCCGTGAAGCGGGTCTTTTGAAGTTTGCATGGCGCAAAGTTACGAAATGTATAAATAAAAAGCCGCTGCACATCACAGCGCAGCGACTTTCCCGTTAATTATCCAAAAAAACTAATTAAAAAACAAATTTGAATCCGAATGACAATGGGGTGGTCAAGGCAGGTAAACTTCCGCCCAATTCGCCGTTGTAAGTAGAATCAACTGTAGCCACATGTGCAACGGAAACATCAGTGACCGTGATTTTACTGCCGGTATCAGGCGTGATGGTAGTTGAGCTTACATTAATCAGGTTGTAGGATAGTTCAACTGAGAAATTTTTGGTTACGAAAAAATCAAAACCACCAGACATGGCTACACCGTATTGACTGATTTTCATGTTGGCTTCACTTTCCTTTCCGTTGATGATTGGGGCTGCCAACTGTCCGAAAAAGTACATTTTTCCTGCCACATTCCAGTATTTCCTCACCAAAGGTTCTACCACCAATAAATTGGTTTTGGCATTGGTGACACCGGCTGTTTCATTTTTGATATTTACCACACCAACCCCTACACCGGCCGTTACGCTTGGGCTTACGAAATAACCCACTATCGGAATGATATTAAAGTTGGTCATCGTGTCGTCACCCGCGCTGGTTTTCGAGTAACCGATTTGGGAGGTGGCCCAAAAAGCGCCTTTTAATCCTTTATTTTCTGTGTTTTGTTTGTCCTGCGCATTAACATTTAAACAGAACAGTGCCATAGAAGCGAACAATAATAAATTTTTCATTTTTGTTTTGGTTTAAAAATTATAAGACAAATTTAGAGGGAAGAAAGAAGGTAAAAATTGACCTAAATCATTGTCTGAATATTATTTTCTGACTAATTATTTTCTTTCGGATTCCCAAATTTGTCAGTACCTTTGCGCAACATGATCAAGACAGTTAACATACTCAACAAAAGGGCAAAATTTGATTTCGAAATTCTCGATACCTATACCGCAGGTATTGTACTTACCGGTACCGAAATCAAATCGATACGGCTTGGGAAGGCCCAGATTACGGAAGGTTTTTGCGAATTTCACAATGGTGAGTTATTTGCCATCAATACCTATATTGAAGAATACGCCTTTGGCAACCAGTTCAACCACAAATCGCGCAGTGAACGGAAATTACTGCTCAACAAGAGGGAACTCAAAAAACTGGAACGTGACGTGCAGACCAAGGGGCTTACGATTGTTCCGTTGAAGTTGTTTACCAACGAAAAAGGAATGGCCAAACTGGATATCGGGCTCTGCCGCGGAAAGAAAACCTACGACAAACGCGAATCGTTGAAAGAACAGGACACCAAAAGGGATATCGACCGGATCAAGAAATCGTTTTAACAGCAGTATCGTGAAGCAGTTACTCAAAGATGCAAGGGAAAGAAAAGGCTTCAAAACCCGTGAACTGGCCCAACTTTTAGGCATTGACCAGGCCTT
>CAZXRX010000077.1:0-3331 GCA_964642945.1 uncultured Flavobacterium sp.
ACCCGTTGGGATTGGGAAGTCATCCATCCGATAAATACCTATGATGTGACACTCAATATCGCAGATTATGCCCACCTGCAAGACAAATTAAATTGGTTGTCTATTGATTATTACGTACTAAAAGAAAACCAGGAAAAAGCCAAGAAACATTTCGAAGAAGTCAAACCGATGCTGAACTGTTTCCAAAGCAAGTTCGGCCCCTATCCTTTTGCAGAAGATGGCTATAAATTAGTTGAAACTGCTTATTTAGGTATGGAACACCAAAGTGCTGTAGCTTACGGAAATAAATACCTTCAGGGTTACCTCGGAAAAGACTTGTCCAGTACAGGAGTCGGTTTGTTGTTTGACTTTATCACCATCCACGAAAGTGCCCATGAATGGTTTGGCAACAGCATTACTTCCAAAGACATTGCCGATATGTGGATACATGAGGGTTTTGCGCAGTATGCCGAAGCGGTTTATATCGAATGCCAGTTCGGTTATGACAAATCACGCCAATACCTGACCGGACTGCGCGCCAATGTAGCCAACGACAAGCCCATTATCGGACCGTACGGGGTCAATACTGAAGGCTCTAGCGATATGTATCCGAAAGGAGCGGCATTGTTACATACCTTAAGAAATATCATCGGGAATGACGAATTGTGGTGGAAAATGCTGCTTAAATATTGCCAACAATACAAACACAAAATCATTGATACGGAAATGGTAATTGCTTTTTTCAATACCGAAAGCAAAATGGACCTCACCCCTGTTTTCAACCAATACCTTCGCCATAAAAGTATACCGGTACTGGAATTGCGCCGCAACAACAACAACAAACTCGAATACCGCTGGAAAGCAGACGTGACAAATTTCAATATGCCCATCGACCTCAAAATCGACGGCAAAAAAACCAGGATTGTACCAACCACCACCTGGACTACCTCTGAAATAGACAATACCATCAGGACCGCCATTGAAGTCCCGGTGAATGATTTTTATATCCTGTACAAGTGAAGGGGCAAAAAAAGACCCAAAATAAGCCGTATCTAATTAATTTTTAGTAATTTAGGTTAGAAATCTAAATACTTAATATTATGGATACTTCAGTTAAAGGTTTGAACAAATGGGCCAATGCCCATACCAGTTATTGGTTGGATGCACTTCGGATTGCCTTTGGTACGTTCCTGATTTACAAAGGCGCTTCATTCATTACCAACACAGGCGAATTTGACGGGCTCTTGGCTTCCACCAACAATTTTTCAGGCGGCATGATTTCTTTCCATTACATCGCCATTGCGCACATCATGGGAGGCATCATGATTGTTTTCGGGTTGCTGACACGTTGGGCCATTATCGCCCAGTTACCCATCTTACTGGGTGCCGTGGCCATTAATTTCATTGGGGAAATGCACGTGAATAATTTGCTTTTGGCCACCGTGACATTGATAATAAGCCTGTTTTTCCTGTTCTTTGGCAGTGGTAAACATTCGGCTGATTATTTGTTCAAGATGCAGAAATAGTAAAGCTATTCCAAGGTGCCTTTGCGCAATACCTTATTGGTGTTTGTTTCCTTGAATTCGGGAACAAAAAGGATTTCTTTGGGCTTTTCGTATTTGTCAAGGCCATCAAACAAGGTTGGTTCTAGTTCCCTTTTCTCCCCTTCGATAACCAAAACCAATTTTTCGCCCAGATCGGGATCGGGCTTACCGGTAATATAATAGCGTCCTTCCATTTTTCCGGATAATTTTTCTTCAATTTGTTCGGGCAACAACTTGATGCCGCCACTGTTGATGATATTGTCAAACCTGCCGAGGAAGACAAATTGGGTGCCACTGACCAATTCTACCATATCGTTGGTTACAATGACTTCGTCAGATATTTTTGGTGCCCTGATGACCAGGCAATTCCGTTCATCAGATGAAATACTGACATGGGGCAATACGGTAAAGGCCTTTTCCCCTGTTTTTCTGGCAGCGATGTGGGTAATGGTTTCGGTCATACCATAGGTTTCATACACTTCGGTCGGCAATTTTAAAAGGGCATTTTCCAGTTTTTTGCTCATTTTTGCCCCACCCACTATCATTTTTTTTACCCTTCCAAGTTCTTTGAGCGAATGTTGGGCCTGCAACGGCACCATCGCCACAAAATCATAAGCATTGTCGTTGTTTTCCATCGGATGCGAGCTGGGCGCTACAAAATCCATATTAAGGCCCAAAATCATGGCCCGGATAAACATCATCTTCCCGGCGATGTATTTCACCGGAAGGCAATGCAATACACGGTTACCCGGATGCAGGTCAAAAAAATCACCGGTTGCAATGGCCGAATTGACCATGGCCTGCTTGTCAATCCTGATCAGTTTGGGCATTCCGGTCGAGCCTGAAGTAAATACTTCCATGTAAGGCCTGTCGTCAAACCAATCCAACAGGAAATCGCCTACCGGCTGTTGGAAATCTTCCCCTTCCTTGATAAAGCTGAAAGCAACCCTGCGCAGGTCTTCCCGGTTCAGGTGAAAGCCATTGAGCTGGAATTGGTTGTGGACGTTTTCGTAAGTAGGATTATACATGGTTGGGTGTGGAATCATTGGTGGAAACTGGGGCAATTTTACCGGTTAATTTTTCTTTCCAGCTGTGCCAGTGGTATTTTTTGCTGAAAATAAAGAGCACTATCGGAAACACAACAAATATCGGCAGGATAATGTCAAAACCGGCACCGGGCTGCGAAACATCCTTAAAGATGGAATGGGTCTGGAATGCCGTCCAGTCTGAGGTAACCAACAGGGCTCCTACCAGGTTGTTTGCGGCGTGAAAACCCAGAGACAACTCGAGTCCTTCGTCCATTAAGGTCAATATTCCAAGAAAAAAACCGGTACCAATGTAATACACCAGGATGATATTGCCCATTTTCCCTACTTCCGGATTGGCGATGTGCATGAGGCCAAAAAGCACCGAGGTGGTCACGAACGGCACCAACCTGCTTTTGGTGATGACACCCAACCCCTGCATAATATAGCCCCTGAACAGATATTCTTCAAAACTCGTCTGTAAAGGGATAAGGATAACTGCCAAAATCAGGAAAGTAAAAAAAGCCTGGGCCCTGAAGTTGAAAACAAAATCTTCCGGTTGGAAAAAATAGGCCAATAAAGTGGTCGCTATCGTAATCGATGCCCAGAGCGCAAAAGAAAAGAAAATGCGTTTCCAATCGATACTTGGCCTTGAAGTAGTCAGGCTTCTGAGACTCTGGCCATGTACAAACCTAACCCAGAAAAGCAAAAACAGACAGCCTGCAGATAACGGCGCCACCAAAATTACAAAAGTGAGATTGACCCCCAACCTGTCAATGATTT
>CAZXRX010000077.1:3341-11494 GCA_964642945.1 uncultured Flavobacterium sp.
TGATTTCGTGAATCATTTTTTCGGTATCCATGCCTTTGGTCGAAAAATAATTCAGTACAATAACCACCAGAAAAAAAAGCGGAATCGGCAAATAGAGTATTGGGTTGAATTTTTTGGTATTGATTTGTTCTATATACATTTTAAATAAGCGGAATTGTTAATGAAGTTGTATTTTTGTCCGCCTAAAATACCTATTTTTTTTCAATCCGTAAAGGGAAAAACCATTATTTATGATTACCGTCTACCACAATCCGCGTTGCAGCAAATCAAGAGAATGCCTGGCTTTCATTGAAAACAGCAACCAGCAGTATGAAATCATCAAATACATGGAAAATCCTTTGTCTTATAAAGAACTTCGGGAAATTATCAGAAAACTCAAAATCAAACCCATTGCACTCATCAGGCAGAGCGAAGCCCTTTGGCAGGAACAATTCAAGGGCAAAACCCTCACCCCAAAACAGCTCATCCAGGCCATGGTTGATTATCCGGTATTGATGCAAAGACCCATAGCCGTAAATGGTGAAAAAGCCGTGATAGCAAGGCCGTTTGACAAAATAAGCACCATTATTTAGAGTTATTCTACTTTTCTTTTAACAAACCTTTGGCAGTCGGAAATAATCACATAGAGTACTTTTGCCAACTAATAAACTCAAAAAATCTTCATGAGAAAACTTCAGTTCATTATCTGCTTATTGCTTGTTTTTAGTACTACTGCCCACTATTCACAAGAAAAACCACAAGGCAAAAAAGTGGTCGTTACCGGTAAAATCGTCGAAGCAGGAAGCAACCAACCGCTGGAATACACCTCCATTTCGTTGGTCAACACCAAAAGCAATAAGGTCACTGCAGGAGGAATCACTGATGACAAAGGTAACTTCAGTTTTGAAGCCAACCCAGGCAACTATAATGTAAAAGTAGAGTTCATCTCATTCAAACCTCTTGAAATCAAGGATAAAACCATCACCGAAAACACCAATCTGGGTGTCATAAAACTACAAAACGATGCCACCCAATTACAGGAGGTACAGATCCGTTCAGAGAAAACCACTGTCGAAATCAAACTCGATAAAAAGGTTTACAACGTAGGGAAAGACTTATTGGTAAAAGGCGGCACCATCAGCGATGTATTAGACAATATCCCATCAGTAGCCGTAGATGTGGAAGGCAATGTAAGTTTGCGTGGCAATGAAAACGTAAAGATCTTGATTGACGGAAAACCTTCAACAGCCAGTAACATCAATGACGCCCTGCGCCAGATTCCGGCCGATGCCATTGACAAAGTGGAAGTCATCACCAACCCATCTGCCCGTTACGATGCAGAAGGCGGCGGCGGATTACTTAACATCGTCCTCAAAAAAGGGAAAACCAACGGCCTGAACGGTACCGTGATTGCCACAACCGGTAACCCTGCCAACCACGGCCTGACAGGAACCCTTAACTTCAAGGATAAGGAATTCAATCTGTTTACAACCCAGGGTTATACTTACCGTGAAAATCCAGGAGAATCAAGTGTAGATTCAAGGTATTCTGATGCTACTACTGGAGCCACTACCGGTTATCTTGATGAAAGCAGGGAAACCAACCGGATCAACAAAGGCTACAACGGCACCTTCGGCATGGAGTGGTTCCTCAACAAATCAATTACCTGGACCAATACCATTAACTACAGGAAAAACTCCGGAAACACCAACGATGATGTAAATGCTTTTGGCTACGATGCATTCCGTAATTTTACATTTTTCAGGAACAGGAACAGCGATGAACAATCAAAAAACGAAAATGTAGAGTACGCTTCCGATATGTACATTAACTTCAAGAAAGAAGGCCACAAACTAACATTAAGCACGAGTTTCTCACTGAATTATGACGAGAACAATGCCCTGATTACAGACAAAGCCACCAACGATCCGATTACCCGTTTTGACAATACGACCAACAACCAGGACCAAAACCGGAATTTATTCCAGGCAGACTATGTTTTGCCATTTGGAAAAGGGTTTCAATTGGAAGCAGGCTATAGGGGTAATTTCCTCAAACTGAATACCGATTTTGCCGTTTTCAGGGATGGTATTGTACAGCCGGGTTACACCAATAAATTGCAATACCAGGAAAAAATCAATGCCTTTTATACCCAACTTGGTTTTAAAATCAATAAATTGTCTATGCTGTATGGCCTGCGTTACGAAGATTCAGACATCGATGTCAACCAGCTCACCACAGCCATCTACAAAAACAAGCAGTATGACAACTTGTTCCCTAGTGCTTTTCTTACCTATGAGCTGAACGAAAAAACAAACCTTTCGCTGAACTACAGCAAGCGCATTAACCGCCCGAGAGGAAGGGAACTCAACCCATTCAACAATTTCTCGAGCAGCACCAACCTTTTCAGGGGAAATCCGGATCTCGATGCCTCACTGACCGATGCCTTTGATTTGGGCTTCCTGAAGCGTTGGGAAAAACTCACCTTGAGCACTTCTGTCTATTACAACGTCACGAAAAACCCGTCCCAGATGGTGCGTTATATCGAAACCCTCCAAACGGGAGTTATTCCGGTTACACTGACTACTTTTGTCAATGTGGCCAATGAATACCGCACCGGTTTTGAATTTACCCTGAACTATACCCCATACAAATGGTGGCGTATCAACAGCAACTTCAACTTCTTCAGGAATGAAATCAAAGGAGAGTTTGTTTATGATTATACCGACAACGGCGTTCCGGCCATCGGAGTGAAAGATTTATCCAGGGCGGCCAATACCTGGTCCTCACGACTTACCTCAAAAATCACCCTACCCTACAAAATCGAATGGCAGACCAACGCCACTTACAACGGCCCATCTTACAATGCCCAAACCAAGGTCAAAGGAATTTTCGGTATGAACCTTGGCTTCAGTAAAGATGTATTGAAAGACAAGGCCACCATCGGACTGAACGTAAACGATGTATTCAATTCAAGGATACGTAAAATGATTACTGAAACCGAGAGTTTGTATTCTGAGGCAGAAATGCAATGGCGTAAACGTCAGGTAACCCTGTCTTTTACCTACCGTTTCAACAAACCGAAAAACGAAAGGGAAAAACCGAAACGTACACAGCAACAAGACGACGGCGGGGATTTCCCGGGTTAATAGCAATAAAAAAGCCCCAATGTAGATTGGGGCTTTTTTTTATTCAGTGCAAACGGGTTACGCCTGCTCCAAATTTCTCTTGGCGGCTTTTCTTTCCTTAAGCAATTCCCTGGTCGCGCCGATTACCCAGTAAAACACGAAGTTCACTAAGAAAATCATCAGCCAGAAACCGATGGTTAAAATGGTAAGAAAAAGTAAAAAACCTAAGTACTGTTGAAATTCAAACATGTTTTCCGGAATTATTTGTGAATTCATGTCAAAAGTAATTCATATATTTATACTGGACAATATATTTCAGATAATTTTGAACACACTAATTAACAATTTTACATTTTGAAGCTGTTTCCGGCTATCGCCTTTATCTTTTTATTCCACTGCGTTGCATAAAAAGGATACCGGCTCTATCCGGGCTAGGGCTTCACCTAAAAAAAGAACAGCAATTTAAATGATGAATTTCCGCATAGAAAAAGATACCATGGGTGAGGTAAAAGTCCCGGCAGACAAATACTGGGGTGCTCAAACCCAACGCTCCATCAACAATTTCCACATTGGCCCCGCAGGTTCCATGCCCACAGAAATCATCCAGGGTTTTGCCTACCTCAAAAAAGCCGCCGCCTACACCAACTGTGAACTCGGCCTCCTTCCTATCGAAAAGCGCGATGCCATTGCCCAGGTCTGTGACGAAATCCTGACCGGACAACTAAACGACCAGTTTCCACTTGTCATCTGGCAAACCGGCTCCGGCACCCAAAGCAACATGAATGTCAATGAAGTCATCGCCAACCGGGCACAGGTTTTGGCAGGCCTTGAAATAGGAAAAGACCAACCCGTATTGAAAGCCAACGACGAGGTCAACCAATCACAATCGTCCAACGACACCTTCCCTACCGCCATGCACATTGCCGCCTACAAAATGGTGACAGAAACCACCATTCCGGCTGTAGAAAAACTCCGCGATACCTTACAGGCCAAATCAACCGAGTTCCTGCACGTGGTCAAAATCGGCCGCACCCACCTGATGGATGCCACGCCCATCACGCTCGGCCAAGAACTGTCCGGCTACGTTTCCCAACTCAACCACGGCCTGAAAGCCCTGAAGCATACCCTGCCCCACCTGTCTCAAATCGCCTTGGGCGGCACGGCAGTCGGCACCGGTCTGAATGCTCCAAAAGGTTATGATGTAAAAGTAGCCTCTCATATCGCTCAATTTACCAATCACCCGTTCATTACGGCCGAGAACAAATTTGAAGCCCTGGCTGCGCATGATGCCATAGTGGAAACCCATGGCGCACTCAAACAACTGGCCGTTTCGCTCAACAAAATCTCCAACGACATCCGTATGATGGCTTCGGGGCCACGTTCGGGCATCGGTGAAATCTTCATCCCTGAAAACGAACCCGGTTCTTCCATCATGCCCGGAAAAGTCAATCCTACCCAATGTGAAGCCCTCACCATGGTCTGTGCCCAGGTTATGGGAAATGATGTGGCCATTACTATCGGTGCCACCCAAGGCCATTACGAACTCAATGTATTCAAGCCTTTGCTGGCTGCCAATTTTCTGCAATCGGCCAGATTGTTGGGTGATGCCTGCGCTTCTTTTGACGCGCATTGTGCTTCCGGTATTGAACCGAATTATATCAGAATCAAGGAATTGGTCAACAACTCCCTGATGCTGGTCACGGCACTCAATACCAAAATCGGATATTACAAAGCCGCTGAAATCGCGCAAACCGCGCACCAAAACGGAACCACATTAAAGGAAGAAGCCGTGCGTTTGGGTTATGTAACGGCAGAAGAATTTGACAACTGGGTAAAACCCGAAAACATGGTGTAACTGTAAAATATGAAAATTACCAAATTGTTCAGTGCCTTTTTCGAAAGCGAGAAAGCCGGCGGATTTATCCTTATTTTTTGTACCCTCCTATCGTTGTTGCTGGCCAATACCGCAGGGGAAACCTATGTTCATTTCTGGCACACCATGCTGGGCAGTCACTCCGTGGAACATTGGATCAACGACGGACTCATGACCATTTTCTTTTTGCTTATCGGCCTCGAATTGGAAAGGGAATTGTATGACGGGGAATTGTCTTCTGTCAAAAATGCCCTGCTGCCTTTGTCGGCTGCTATTGGCGGGATGTTGTTGCCAGCGGGCTTGTACCTGACGCTCAACTATGGCACGCCAACCCAATCAGGGTTTGGAATTCCGATGGCGACCGATATTGCGTTTGCCATTGGCATCCTGTCATTGTTGGGGAACAGGGTACCGGTTTCTGTCAAAATATTCCTGACTGCATTGGCCGTTATCGATGATTTGGGTGCCATCCTGATTATTGCCGTTTTTTATACCAAAACGCTGATTTGGAGTAACCTGCTTATTTCACTGTCTATTTTCGGGTTATTGCTTGTACTCAACCGCCTGAAAGTCCGTAACCTGATTCCTTACCTTATTGGTGGTTTTTTTATGTGGTATTTCATGCTGAATTCTGGTGTTCATGCTACCATTACCGGTGTTTTACTGGCCTTTGCCATTCCGTTTGGCAATGGTGATGAAAAGTCAACTTCGTATATATTACAGCACTGGCTGCACCAACCGGTGGCATTTTTCATTCTTCCGTTGTTTGCCTTGGCCAATACCGCCATTATCATTAGCGAGGGTTGGGAAAATGCCCTGCTCGAAACCTATACTTTGGGGATTGCCCTTGGGTTGATACTCGGAAAACCCATTGGGATTTTTATATTCAGTTACCTGGCCGCGAAGCTGAAAATCTGTGAATTGCCGGAAGACATGAATTGGAAATCGCTATTCGGCGTGGGCTTTTTGGGGGGGATCGGGTTTACGATGTCTATCTTCATTACCCTCCTCGCCTTTTCGGATGCTATCCATATTGACAATGCCAAAATCATGATTTTACTGGCGTCGTTAATTGCCGGTATCATTGGTTTTTTATTCTTAAAGACCGTTTTCAAGACAACGGTAACCGAGAATTAATACCACTTTTTCTTCTTGAAATAATACGCCATGGCGGCCAGCAAAACAACCATGCAGCCCAATATGATAAAATAGCCGTACTTCCAGTGGAGTTCGGGCATGTTGTCAAAATTCATCCCGTAAACACCTACAATAAAGGTCAACGGCATAAAAAAGACAGAAACCACCGTGAGCGTTTTCATGACTTCGTTCATTTTGTGGTTTTGGGTCGAAAAATAAAAGTTCGACACACTGTCAATCGTGGCCATGTCGTATTCAATCTGCTCCAACAATTCGAGGGATTTCTGGTGCAGACGGTCAAAAAAAGTAAAGTTCTTGTCTTCTATTTCGTTGAAAATTTCATCATCCTTGATGCTTTTTATCGCATACAGTGAATCGCGCAACGGAATAATCGACCGTTTCAGGAAATTGTAATTGTCCCGGTGTTTTTCAACCTGTTCCAAAATGACGGGGTTGGCACTGGTTTTGGCAATGTTGATGAGTTCTTCCACCTTGTCTTCTTCACTTTCGATGGTAATGTAAAAATTTTCCATGATGGCATCCAGCAAAAGATACAAAAGGTAGTCGGCTTTTTTCTCCCTCACAATCCCGGCATGGCTACGGATGCGCTCCCGTATGTGTGCAAAAAAATCGCTCCGTTTTTCCTGGAATGACAGCAGTATCCCGTCCATCAGCAGGAAGGAGATTTGCTCCACCGCTATCGTATTGGAATCTTCCACAGGCAAAAGCGACTTGATATTGAAAAACAGCACATGGCGGTATTCATCGAGTTTGGTCCGTTTGGTGGTATTCAGGATGTCTCCCAAAATAAAATCATCAATCCCAAAAGCTGCCCCAATAGATTTGATGGTGGGAATGTCATTAAGGCCATGTATATTGAGCCAATTCACTTTTTCAAGATGGGTTGCCTTGGCCAGCTCATCGGTAGTGAGGTGCGTAATTTCTTCGAGGCTGCCGTCGTCGTAAACAAACAACTGCATTTCGGTTTTTACACTTTTGTGTATGCCTGTATATTCCAGAATACTCGGAACCACCTTGCGTCCTTTTTTGAACTTAATTTTTCTCACGCCTTAAATTTTGTCTAAATTTAGGCATATTTCTATTTTAAAAAGTAATTTTGAAAAAAATTCGTTCATGACTACCTTAATCACCAACATACAGGAATTATTGCAAATCAGGGAGGCCGGTACCACTAAAGTTTCCGGGGCAGACATGGCGGTTTTACCCAGCCTGAAAAATGCCTATTTGTTGATTAAAGATGATCTAATTGCAGATTTTGGCCCGATGGAAAACTGTCCTTCCCTTTTGGCAGACCAAAACATTGACGCTACCGGAAGAGTCGTTCTACCCAGTTGGTGCGACAGCCATACCCATATTGTCTATGCCGGAAACCGCGAACAGGAATTTGTAGACCGCATCAATGGTATGACCTATGAAGAAATTGCCAACCGCGGCGGTGGAATATTGAACTCTGCGCGTAAACTCAATGAAACATCAGAAGACGAGATTTACCAACAATCAAAAAAACGCCTCGAAGAAGTGATGCAGCTCGGAACCGGTGCAGTCGAAATCAAATCGGGTTATGGCCTCACGGTGGAAGGTGAATTGAAAATGCTGCGGGTTATCAGGAAACTGGCGGCAAATTATCCTATAACCATTAAAGCTACCTTTTTGGGGGCACACGCCTTCCCTTTGGCCTACAAAGACGACCATACTGGTTATATTGACCTGATTGTTAACGAAATGCTGCCCCAAATTGCCAAAGAAAACCTGGCCGATTATATCGATGCCTTTTGTGAAACCGGTTATTTTTCGGTGGAAGAAACCGAGCGGATTATCCTGGCCGGAAAACAACACGGGCTGCCTTCCAAAATACATGTGAATCAATTCAATGCTATCGGCGGTATTGAAATGTGTATCAAACACCAAGCACTTTCTGTAGACCATCTGGAAGTGGTGACTGATGAAGATAGTGAGGTACTGAAAGATTCCCCAACCATGCCGGTTGCCTTGCCCAGTTGTTCTTATTTTTTAAT
>CAZXRX010000078.1:0-11212 GCA_964642945.1 uncultured Flavobacterium sp.
AACCGTCTTGATTTAATGCTGTTCTTATTATAAAATCTGATAGAAAATGGGTATTGGATTTTAGAGGTTTATTCTGTTCACAAAGTTGACAAATCATAATTGATATTTATTAATTATCAAGAAGTTAGTATATTTATGATATCCAAATTTTATTTTCATTTTTTAGATGTGCTATAATGAAGTGAATTTTTAATAAAATTAAAGTTAAGTAGGAGTTAATATATTCACTAATACGTAATTAATAGGTGAAAGTTACAATATAATTGTTGAAAACGCTTGTTATTTTAAAATGGTTATTATACTTTTGCAGGGAAGAATTAAAAAAGGGTCTGAAATCTTTCAAACCCTTACCTTCAGAATGAGCAATCATATAGCTTACCATGTTACTATGATTCTCACAAGCTTAAGCAAAACCCTGATTAACTTTTCAAGTTGAGAGGGGTTTTTCTTTAGACTCTTTTTTTTTTTCATAAATAAAAGATTGGTTAAACCTCTTACCGCTTTGATAAAAGGGGATAACCATATGACTAATAATATATGGTTATCCCCCCTATAATCTAAATAAACAAAGAATCTTGTGCTAAGATAAAAATTAATTTGAAATTTTATACTGATTATTAGGTATTTAAGACGAATGGTATAAATAATCGTTAAAATGCACCTTTTTTTTAAAATTTGCATTGCATTTATAAAATATTCAATAAAGACAGTTATAATAAGTCTATTTTGTTAAAAATATAATGAATTTGCAAAATATTAAAATTATATAAGATTTTTAAAACTTAATTTTAAAATATCGTTTATTTTATTCCAAATTTTAACATTTTATCGTAAAATAATTTTATTTTTTTGATTGAATTTATTGTAATGACAATCAGCTGATTAATAGAAAATGAATATTTAAAGCCATACGCTGTATTTTTGAAATTTCATTCCTATCAGTATGTAAAATATAGAGTAATTTCATATCACATTTAAAAACCCCATCCGCTATGCTGATGGGATTTTTTTTACACAGTTTGCGTACATTTTTTATATTTACAGAATATAAGCCAATTTAAAATTACAAGCCATGTTAACAAAAGTCTATGGAAGCGCCGTTTTTGGCGTAGAAGCCACTACCATTACCGTCGAAGTCAACATCGACAAAGGCGTAGGGTACCATCTCGTCGGATTGCCTGACAACGCCATCAAGGAGAGCAGTTACCGCATTGCCGCCGCCCTGAAAAACAACCACTACCAACTACCAGTCAAAAAAATCACCATCAACATGGCCCCTGCCGATTTGCGCAAGGAAGGTTCCGCCTATGACCTTACCTTGGCCCTGGGCATACTCGTGGCCTCTGGGCAAATCAAAAGCGAAACCGTTGACCAATATGTCATTATGGGCGAATTGTCGCTCGATGGCGGATTGCAGCCCATCAAAGGCGCTTTATCTATTGCCATCAAGGCGAAGGAAGAAGGATTCAAGGGTTTTTTCCTCCCGATTCAAAACGTGAAGGAAGCGGCCATTGTTCAAGGATTGGACGTATATGGCGTGGCCAATATTACCGAAGTGATTGCTTTTTTTGAAGGGAAAACGCCGCTGGAACCCATGGTCATCCATCCGGATGATGAATTTTCCAAGGCCTACGAATTCCCCGAATTTGATTTTGCCGATGTCAAAGGGCAGGAGGGCATCAAGCGCTGTATGGAAATTGCAGCAGCGGGCGGACACAACATCATCCTGATTGGGCCGCCGGGTTCGGGAAAAACCATGTTGGCCAAACGCCTGCCCAGTATTTTGCCGCCCATGACTTTGCAGGAAGCACTCGAAACCACCAAAATCCATTCGGTGGCCGGAAAGATCAAAGACGCCGGCTTGCTCTGCCAGCGGCCATTCCGGGCGCCACACCACACCGCATCGAGCGTGTCGTTGGTGGGTGGGGGCAGTTATCCGCAACCGGGTGAAATTTCGCTGTCGCACAACGGCGTATTGTTTCTGGACGAGTTGCCCGAATTCAGGCGGGAAGTGCTCGAGGTGATGCGTCAACCCCTCGAAGACCGTGAAGTGACTATTGCCCGTTCGAAGTTTACCATAACCTATCCGTCATCTTTTATGTTGGTGGCAAGCATGAACCCCAGCCCGGGTGGTTATTTTAATGATCCGGATGCGCCGGCCATGGTTTCGCCCAATGAAATGCAGCGTTATATGGGAAAGATTTCTGGGCCTTTGCTCGACCGTATCGACATTCATATTGAGGTAACGCCCGTGCCGTTTGACAAGCTGACCGAAACCCGAAAAGCCGAAAGCAGCCGGGTCATCAGGGCCAGGGTTACCGCGGCCAGGGAAATCCAGTCGAAACGGTTTGAAGGTTTTGACCATATCCATTACAATGCACAGATGGGTACACGTCAAATCGGGGAATATTGCAAACTGGATGAAGCCTCACTGCAATTGCTTAAAACCGCGATGGAACGCCTGAACCTTTCTGCCCGGGCCTTTGACCGCATATTGAAAGTGTCGCGCACCATTGCCGACCTCGAAGCCGCACCCGACATCAACGGCAGCCATATTGCGGAAGCGATACAGTATAGAAGCCTCGATTGGTATGGGTGGTTGGTTTATTTTATGTTTAAACTACCCCAGCCCGCAGCGCAAAAAAAAACGCCCCAACCCAGTTTATTTTCAATAAAAAAAAGAGCGACTGTAAAGAAGCTCCTTTTTGGTATATGAAAATGTGGTTTTGCGGTGTTTTTTTGCAGCGGAGTGCTGGAAATGGTTGCTAATCCAACAAGGCCTTGAAGGTATCGCCCTGGTTGATGTCGCCGCTTTGGTAGCCTTTTTTAAACCAATAAATACGCTGCTCGGAAGTACCGTGCGTAAAGGTATCGGGCGCTACATGACCCTGCATTTTGCTTTGAATGGCATCGTCACCCACGGCATTGGCAGCACTGAGGGCTTCGTCTATATCGCCTTCTTCGATGTATTTTTGGTTGTAATGGGCCCAGACGCCGGCATAAAAATCGGCCTGTAACTCTAAGCAAACCGAAAGTTTGTTGGCTTCGGCCTCGCTTTTGTTTTGCTGTAGCTGACGCACCTTGGCGGAGGTTCCGGTAAGGGTCTGGATGTGGTGTCCGATTTCATGCGCAATCACGTAGGCAATGGCAAAATCACCACCTTGGGCTCCGAAACGGGTTTTGAGTTCTTCGAAAAAACGAAGATCCATATAGACTTTTTTGTCGCCAGGGCAGTAAAATGGCCCCGAAGCAGAAGTGGCCGCCCCGCAGGCTGTGTTGACATTGTCATCAAACAATACCATGCCTGGTTCTTCATATTGCAGGTTGTTTTCATTGAACAATTGGTCCCAGGTTTGGTTGTTGTAAACAAAAACGGCTTCGGTGAAATCACCCATTTCTTTTTCTTCGGCAGAAAGTTCCCTGGTTTGGGTGGCTTCGCCTTCGGTTTGCGTTCCTTGGGTTTGTTGGAGGATGTTGCCGATTGACTGGCCGGTTTCACCGCCAAATACATTGAGCAGTAAGATGATTATACCTATTACACCGCCGCCAACCAAGGCTTTACCGCCACCGGACATGCCACGACGGTCTTCAAATTTATCGCTGTCTTGTTTGTTCCATTTCATGTTTTATGGTTTTTTGAGTCGATAAATTTAACGTATTTTTTTAATTATACAGCAAATCCGGAAAGAAAAACAACAATACTTTTTCTTGTTAAAAAAGGGTGTTTTTCCCCTTGCGGGACACTTCCTTTTAGGGTAAATTTGTGGGTAACAACCAATCAAAACTTACTTATCATGGGCAATCCAAAACAACTCATTACAAAAGATTTCGCTATTGAACTGAACCAGAACTACCTCAATTCAAGATCAACCATTATCAGGGACGCACTGGGCGGCCAAGATGCGGATGCGGTGTGGTATTCTTTGGAAGAGCTTGAAAATTATTTGGAGTATGTGAAATCGGAGGCCAAAGCAAAAAACTATCAGGTTGACGGCATAAGACTGTATCTTGGGGCTTACCCTGAAAAAACAACTTACGGAGCCAGCTCAGGAAAAACTACCATTTTCCTGACCCCAACCGGTTGGGCTGACGATGTCGATTTGGCTGCGCGCGGCGAACAGTCGCCCGATATTTCAGAGATACAGCCGATGAATTTTGGTGGAGTGGGAAATCCTCCAACCCTTGAATATCCTATAAACTAAGCCATTGGAAAATTTAAGATTTTACATCATGTACCCTATCCTGGTCGTATGGATTATAGGGCTGTTCAATTACCACAAGTTGCCCAATTACAGGGCCAAGTCTTTGTTGGGGATTATTTTTTTTTCTTTTTTGACAGAATTTGTGGGGCTGAATTTTTTTGCATGGGTAAATATGCCGAACTTCATTGTTTATAATACTTACATATTGGTTATATTCAATTATTATATTCTTTTATTGAATTCGCTTCTGAAAAAATTAGTTTACCGTAAAATCACAAATATTTTCTTCTTTTTGTTCAATACGGCCTATGTTATCAATTTGGTTTACGTGCAAAATCTTTTTGATGATATGTTGACGTATTGCCTGGCATTAGGGGTAGTATTTACCATGATACTTTCGTTTTTGTACCTGATTGAAATTTTCAATTCCAGCAAGGTGTTGCATTTCAAGAAGTCGATTTTCTTCTGGGTCATTTTGGGTAATCTTATTTTTTATATACCGGTTTTGCCGCTTATGATTGCTGTTAAATTATTTTTAAAAGCAAATTCAGGTGCCGTGTTCAGTATCTCCTTATTTACGTTAAATTTGCTCATGTACAGCTGTTATATTATTGGGTTTTTATGGAGCAAAAAGAAATACAATTATTAGTCATTACGGTAAGCCTGGTATTTTTGATCATCATGGGCTTCCTGTTTGTGCTGTTCTTCTATTTCCAGAAAAGAAAGACTTCCTTCCTGATTGAAAAGATGGAATCTGAACTCGAATTTCAGGCCGAACTCGTCAAAACCCAAATTGAAATCAAAGACCAGACGCTGTCGGAAATCAGCCGGGAACTGCACGATAATATAGGTCAGATATTGTCTGTAGCCATCATGCAGGTTAACCGTTTTTCACAGGATGAAAACAAAAAGCCCAGCTTGGGGGAACTGACAGATCTGAAAGGGATTCTATCCAAATCGTTAGATGAAATCAGGATGCTGTCAAAAATCATCAACCGGGACAACAGTACCCATTTGAATTTTACCGAAGCCATGGCCCTTGATTTTGAAAGGATAACCAAACTTAAAAAAATTGACTGTAAATTGTCGGTAACCGGCGATATCCCCGAAATCAACAATGAGCACCAACTCATTATTTACAGGATTTTCCAGGAAGCCATCCACAATATCCTTCGACATTCACACAGTGAAGTAATTGACATGAAAGTGATTTCAACCAGCCAGCATTTTAAGGTGGTTCTGGCAGACGAAGGGATAGGGTTCAACAAAAGTGAAAAAAGTGCTGGCCTAGGCCTGCACAATATGGGACTGAGGGCCAAGCTTATCGGGGCGGCACTCACCATAGATTCTGACAGTAAAGGCACCAGGCTCGAATTACATTATCCGATACAAACTGAAGAGGAGTAACATGAAAAAAAGTAAAGTAATTATCGTTGACGACCACTTATTGTTCTCGCAATCATTGATGTTCCTGATTAACAGTTTTGATGGGTTTGAAGTGATACAACAATTTGAAAACGGCAAGCATTTCATCAATTATGTGCAGGAACATCCCGAACTGGAGGTTGACCTTATACTGATGGATGTCAATATGCCTGTCATGGATGGAGTGGCCGCTATGCGCTGGCTCAAAAGCCACAGGCCTGAACTTAAAGCGATTGCCCTTTCGGTGAATGATGACGAACAAGTCATCATCAAGATGCTCAAAAACGGGGTGAAAGGTTACCTGCTCAAAGACACCTCACCCGAATTGTTTGAAGAGGCCCTGCGTACCGTCATCCATACCGGATTTTATTTTACGGAAATGATTACCGGAATCCTGGTCAATAAAATCAGTGAATCTGATGAGGGTTTGTTGCTGAAGGATAAGGAAATTGAATTCATTCAGTTGGCCTGTTCCGAAAAAACATACAAGGAAATAGCCACCCAAATGTGCCTGAGCCCTAAAACCATAGATGGTTACCGCGAATCAATTTTCCAGAAACTGAACGTAAAAACCAGGATTGGTTTGGTTTTGTATGCCATCAGGCACAAGATTTTTTTATACGACGTTTAAAAAGTAATCCATTTCAGGATGATTTCCTGCAAGACCTCTTTCACAATGGGCTTTGAGGTGTAGTCGTTCATGCCCACTTCAAGACATTTTTCTTTTTCACCCACCACGGTTCCAGCTGTTAAGGCAATGATAGGCGTTTGTGCCCCCGATTTTAACTTCCGGATACCCATCGTCGCTTCATAGCCGTTCATTACCGGCATCTGCACATCCATCAGGATCAGGTCGGGCTTGATGAGTTCAAAGTTTTCCAGTGCCGCTTTACCGTTTTCAGCTTCATAAATAGACACATTCGGCAGGATTTGCTTGACGAGGGTTTTGGCCAGCAACATGTTGATTTTGTTGTCTTCTACCAACAATACTTTATAATTTTCCTGACCGTATTTAAATTGGGGTTTGTGTTGGTCAGGGCTGGTAAATAATGGGCTTTCTTTGCTTTCTGTGGTATTTTCGTCTGAAGTCCTTACGGGCAAATCGAAATAAAACTCACTGCCTTTGCGGTAATGGCTTTTGAGCTCCAGTTTGCTTTCCATCAGCATCAGCAATTGGTTGGAAATGGTAAGCCCCAAGCCAGTTCCGCCATATTTCCGGGAAGTCGAATTGTCGCCTTGGGCAAAAGCTTCAAAAATCTTGTCTTGGTATTGTTGCTCAATCCCGATTCCGGTGTCGTATACATTGAACCTGATGAGGGCGTTTTCATCTCCGGTTTTTTCCATGACCGAGAGCGAAAGTTTAACCACGCCTTTTTCAGTAAATTTAACCGAATTGCTCAGCAGGTTGATCAAAACCTGGCGCAGCCTCAAACTATCGATCCATAAATATTTGGGTACTTCGGGGTCAATTTCGAGTTTGAGTTCGATGTTTTTGATGTTGGAATCGTATTTCAGCAACTCTATAATTTGCGAACACAATTCGACAATATGGTAGGGGTGGATTTCGAGTTCGAGCTTGCCCGATTCGATTTTGGAAAAGTCAAGGATATCATTCACGATGCCCATCAGGGCGTGGGCCGATTCATTAATGGTATTCATGTAGTTCTTTTGGATGTCACCCATTTCGGTGTTTTTGAGCAGGTCGGTAAATCCGATAATGCCGTTGAGCGGCGTCCTTATTTCGTGGCTCATGTTGGCCAGAAAATCTGATTTTGCCTTGTTGGCTTCTTCAGCATACTGTTTGGCCTTGATGGCTTCTTCCGCCTGTTTTTTGAAAGTAATGTCAAAGTAAATTCCACCAATGTATTCAATTCGGCCTTCCTTCATAATGGAATCGCCAAACTCCTCTATCCAGATGTGCTGTCCGTCCCTTCTTTTGATGCGGTAAACCGAATGGATGGCCTGGCCGTTTTGTATTTTCTCAGCCTGTTCCTGTACGATGGCTTCCCTTTCTTCAGGATGGATCAGGGAAATAAACGATATCTTATTGGTTAAAAATTCCTCTTTGGGGTAGCCGGTGAGTTTTTCGATTTCGTCATTGACAAAGACTTTGGTGGCATATTGGTCAAAACGAGACAAATAGACCGTTCCGGGGATGTTGTTGGCTATCAACCGGAATTTTTCCTCACTGTCATGAATGATTTTTTCATTGATATTCCGCTCCAGCGATGAGGCAATGTTGTTGGTCAGTGAACCCAATATCGATATTTCGTCTGCTGTAAACACCCTTTCATAATTATTGTCGTCAAAAACAATAAATCCGTGCAGGGCATTCTTGACAAAAATAGGCAGGATCAGGATGGATTTGATTTCGAGGTGGGTGAAAAATTCCCTGATGTGCGGGTTGGCTATTTTGGAAACGATGGCCGTATAGTATTTTTTGCCGTGAATGTCGTCTACCACTTCCTGAAAAGCTGCCTGTGGAATGCTGCCCAATTCCGGATTGGGTTTAATGACCTTCATTTTTTCGGCCAACCAGCGGAATTTCTGTGAAAAAATACCCTTTTCATTATCACTTTCAAAATAAGAAAGCCTTGATACGTTGGTGGCGCGGCCAATGGCATCGAGTATGCTTTCTATGATTTCGTTGGTGTTGTTGCTTTTAAGGAATTTTTCGGTGATGTTGTTGATTTCCGCTAAGAGGTTGCTTTTATAGGAAAGCTGTTTTTCGGCTTCAATACGTTGACTGGTTTCAATGGCTATAGCGATATAATCCCCTATGGAGCGGGCAAAATTAATGTCTTCTGTATCCCATTCCTTGGTTTTGGTAGTCGATTCAATACAGAGTATACCATGAAGTTGCCCATTAAGGTAAATGGGCGTATCAAGCATGGAAACGATGTGGTTTTTGTTAAAATAATCTTTCCAATAGGCCTGAGTTTCGGCCGTTTCAAAAACATCAACAGCGATGACCTGATTTTCACCTTCTATGGCCTTGAAATAAAGCGGATTATCTGCCTTTAACAATACAAAGCCCTTTTCATAGTGGTCTTTGTTGGCCGTATACAAATTGTCGCAAACAATCTGGTCTTCCTCGTATTTCCAGTAACCTACCCGGTTGATATCGATTTGTTTGGCCACAATCTGAAGGATGTTTTCCATAAAATGCCCAAAACTCTTCTGGCTTGAAAAACTCTGCAGCGTGAGGCTCTTGATGATTTCATTGTAACGTTGTACTTTTTTCAGCCTTTTGAGGTTTTCAACTTCTATGCTTTTAATCAGGGTAATGTCACGTGCTATACCCGTAAACCCGGTTACCACGCCTTGACTGTTGCTTTTGGCAGAAGCATTTTGAGAAAGCCACACTGTTTCTCCTTTTTTGTTCAAAATAGGAAAAACGATGGTGGAAATGGCACTCCCGTCAGTGAGTTTTTTAATGTAAAAGTCTTTTATTTTAGACTGGTAATCCTTCCTGATGTAAACCGAAAACAGTTTGCCGTACATTTCTTCCTGGGTATAACCCATAATGGTTTCGGCATGTTTGTTTATAAAAGTGATTTCACCTTTATGATCTGTTTCAAAAATGATATCTGTGGCATTTTCAATCAGTGTCTGGTATTGGTTTTGTATGGTAACCTGCCCGGTGATGTCATGTCCAACCCCTATAATCAAGTCATCGGAGAGCTTTTTGTCTTTCCATTCAATGTATTTGTATTCGCCGTTTTTTGCTTTCAGGCGCCGCACGTGGATGCGGTTGTCAATGAAATTATCATGGTAGGCTTCCCCTATGAATTCGGGGTCTTCGGTCAGTATCCAGAATTGTAATCCCATGACTTCCTTTGGGGTGTAACCCAAAAACTGGGTAATTTGTTCGCTGCAGAACAACACTTCTCCCTTGCGGTTGGTGGCTATGGTAAGCGAATTGCCCTTATTGACGATTTCATTGGTGAAAATGAGTTTGTTTTTGGTTTCAACCAAGGCAAAGTGCCGGGCCAGGTGGATGGCTATGGTGAGCAAAAAAGCATTGAAGAGGATGATGACGAGTTTTTTTTCAATGATGTTTTCATTGTAAAGCCAAACAGTGCATACCAACACGATAAAAATAAAAAACAGGTATTGTTTGAACCCTTTGAAGACAAAATAGGAAAGAAAAAACGCAATGATAAGCCCGATGTATGAAACGAGTTCAAAAGGCTTGAAAATCAGGTTGTGGATGATAAAAATGAAATAGCCGGTAAAACAAACCAAAAACAAGGTTCCCATGTATCTGGAAATCAATTTGGTTTTGGCGGCCAGTACATATATCAAGACCAATAAGCCGCCTACTATCAGGTTAACGGCAAGCATGCTATGGTTGCGCACTTCAAAAATCTCATTGATGAGTTCCATGACCGGAATCATGATTCCCAAAAAAAGAAAGTACAAATGGTATTGCTGCTCCTTGGTATCAAATTCAGAATAATCTGTTTTGAAATTCAGGCGGAACGTATTCAGGTTGACCGAAATAAAGTAAAAAAGGCCACTTATCAAAAGCGCTATGGCAATAATAAGGAGGCTGTGGTGGTAAAGAAATTCCAGGATTAACGGTATGTGCATGATACAATCTGTAATTTCAGTGTTTAATATTTACAGCCAATTTAGTATTTTTTTTAACATTTTCAATTTATTTTTATAAGGGGCATAGCGCAGTGGGATGTCAAGCCAGGTCGCTTTCCGGACGATGCTTTTGTGGTGGGTGAAGGTATCGAAGCTTCTTTTTCCGTGATAGGCGCCCATACCACTGTGCCCGACACCTCCAAAAGGCAGGCGGTGGTTTCCGAAATGAATGACCGTGTCATTGATGCAGCCCCCGCCAAACGGAAAGCTTGCAATGATTTTGTCAGCAAATTTCCTGTTGCTTGAAAACAGGTAAAAAGACAGGGGTTTTTCGTGTTTGGCCACCGCTTTTTCAATATCGCTGAAGTGGTGATACGTCAGGACTGGCAAAATAGGGCCGAAGATTTCTTCCTGCATCAACTGGCTTTCCCATTGGGGTTCGTCAATCAGGGTAGGGGCGATATACAAAGTTTTTTCATCCATTTCCCCTCCAAAAAGAACGGTCTGGTTTTCGAGCAAATCACGTTGTCTTTTCCAGTTTTTCAAATCAATGATGCGGGCAAAATCTGGTGAATCCATTGGGTTTTGGCCCAACATGGTTTCAATTTCCTTTTGCAACAGCGCCGTGAATTTTTCCTTAACGGAATGGTGGACCAACAGATAATCAGGTGCAATGCAGGTTTGTCCGGCATTGACCATTTTTCCCCAGATAATCCTTTTGGCACTTAAGGGTAAGTTGGCCGTTTCATCTACTACACAAGGGTTTTTGCCTCCCAGTTCCAAGGTCACTGGCGTGAGGTTTTTTGCTGCGGCCTGTGCCACAATTTTTCCGACAGCAACACTTCCTGTAAAAAAAATGTAGTCCCATCTTTCAGCAAGTAATTTTTCGGATACCTCCACACCACCTTCTGCGACTTGTACATGGCTGGAATCAAAAGTGTCGGCCATAATTTTTGCAATGATTTTGGAAGTATTTGGGGCGAGTTCAG
>CAZXRX010000079.1:0-11149 GCA_964642945.1 uncultured Flavobacterium sp.
CACTCCAATAATAGGGCGATTTTTTGGCATTGGGCACTTTGTCATCGGCGAGGAAATCCAACTTTGCCCGATGGCCTGCTTCCAGATAACCACTGCCATTTTTAAGATGGTGATAGAATTTCTCCATCAAAACTGAGGTCGTGTAATCGTTTACCTTCCAGAGTGAAAACAATAAATTTTGAGCGCCGGCAAACTGGAACCCGCGCGCAATGCTCATGGCCCCTTCGGCTTTGTAAAGTTTTCCGACGCCGGTTTCACAGGCACTCAACACCACCAAATCAGGTTGGAGGTCTAAGTTGTAAAGTTCTGAATAAAGCACTTCATCTTCATAAAATTTAATCGTGGCCGGTGTATAAATATCGCCCGCCGAGGCATGGGTAGACAAATGCAATACCGAATAATTACGTGCCTCTGCTTTGAAATTTGCAAAAGTAGCCGCTTTGCGTTCGAGGTATTTGCCCTTGAAAGTGGCTTTTAAATTCTCCAATTCTTTTTTCGAAAAAGCCAGCTCCAATGCCGTGTTTTCAAAAACAGGGAATACGCCCAGCACGGTTTCTTTTTGATGCCTGAAGGGTAAGGCATTCAGGTAAAAACCAGCCGAATTGTTGTAGCCAATGCTGAAATCGTTGACCAGATAGTGCATTTCGGCAAAATTAGTGGTCTTGGTTTCTTTGGTAATCAGGGCTTCAAACGGAAGGAAATTCAGGATGCCGTCGGGGATGATGATGAGGTTTTCTGTCTTGTCTTTTTTGGGTAAAAGCAAGACATTATAGGCCCTATTTGCGGCATGGTTGAATGCAAACGGGTTGTCTGAAATGGAATTGGCCTCATTGAAAAAGCCAATAAAACTACGTAGTTTACCCACTTCGGAATTTTTAAATGCGTCCAGACGGATGGTATTGTGGCTTAAGGTAAATACAAACAACTGTTCATTCCCCTGGAAATATTCGACCAACAGGGCCTTCTCTTTGTTGAGTTTCGCATACAAGTCATCAATATTCCATGCCTGGCCTGTTTCTTTTGAAGCTTCTCCATTTTTTCCTGCGGAAGATTTCATCAAAAGTACCAGCGCATTTTGTTTTTTGATGGCTTCGTTGATTTTGGCGATATCGGCATTTACTGACTTTTGCTGTTCCTTGACAATGACCGTGTTCCAATCCTGCAATTGTTTGATGATCAGATTTTGTTCCCGCGATTGATTTTTGGAAGCTACTACCGTTTGTCTCAAAACAGCCGATTTGGTGTTTTCGGCCAATAAAAAAGCGGTTTCCAGATAGCTGGTTTTTCGCTCTTTCCGGTACAGTGAATAGTAAATAGAAAGACATTTTTCGGTACGGTTGCGGCTCCGCAGTTGGTGGATGATTTTCGAGTTTTCATAGACCAACATTGCTTGCAGCAACTCTTCAACATGAAAGGCCAAATGGTAACTTTTCATGGCCTTTTTGGGTTGGTTTTGCATGACAAACAAAGCCGCCTGAAGGTCTAAGGCATCGAGCAACACGGTTTCGGCGTAGAGTGCATTTTTATCCGGAAAGCCTTTTGTTTTTTCAAAACCGGGCACCAGCAACCGGAAAATCTTGTTGATACCCGATTGCGCCGCGGCCATGTTTTTTTGGAGTAATTGCAGCCAGGCCTGGTCGTAATAGAGGGCAGCCACTTCACGCGGGGTTTGGCTTTGGGTTTTGAAAAACGACTTTTCTGCCAAGCCCATATAGGCATTGGCCAAGGCAAAATTGCCTTCGTTGCCGTAAATTTTGGCCAGGTTCCGGTAGGCATTCGATAAGGTTTTGGCTTCAGATGGGTCAGCTTTGAGTAATTTTACGGCTTGTTCAAACGCACTTTTTGCGGTAGGTTTTCCGTCAAGTAGGTAATTGTTGCCAAGGTTGTTCCAGATCATGGCGGTTTGCGTGCGGGTCAGTTTCCCCGATTTCAGCGTGGTTTCGAGCAGTTGTACCGCTTCGTTTACCCTTCCGGTATTTTGGTATACGTTGGATAAATTGAGCACGGCCGCATAATGTTGCGTGGTGTTAGCTGCTGCGTTGGCCATGTAAAAATACTGCTTGATGGTGTTTTCGGCATGCTCATAATCGCCTATCTGGGTGTAGAGGTTTCCCAAAGGCTGCAGGCACGATTGAACGATGTCATAGCCCGCCAATTTCTTTTGCTGGTACAATTGCCAGGCTTTTTCATAATCAGTAATGGCTTTTTGGGTCAACCCATACTGGTTTTCATAATAGGCCTTGTTGCATTTCAGGATGACCAAGGCCAGCCATTCGGGTTGTGATTTGGGATGGAAGGTACTTTCTGTTTTATCGAGCTGTTCTAGGTTTTCTAGGGTAGGATGCGCGATAAAAGCATCCAGGGCATCATAAATCCGGTTTTCCAAAAGACGGCTTTGGGAAAAGGCCCATGAGGTAAACAGGAATAACAACAGTATTTTCCGCATCCCTTAAAATTTCCAGATGGCGTAAAACTGCCAATAATTAAAATCTTTTTCAAAGTTCACATAATAGCGGATGCCCACACTCGGCCCAATACGCGAAAACCCGAAGGTGGCATCGGCAAAAATACTGGTCTGCATTTTTTCGAAAGCCTTGGTGGTGGTTTCCTGAGCATCAGATGTGCCCAAAGTGGTCAGTTCACCTCCAGGCGATGGCGGGTTGGTGCTGAAGTCGGGCGCATATACTTTACGGCTTTGGGAAGCTTCGGTGTGCTGGCTGAGCAATACCGAAAACTGCGGGCCGACGCCCACACCGATATGGTTGTTGAGGTTGTAGCGCAGGGAAATGGGAACGATGTCGGCGCTGTTCCTGATGGTTTTGCTACTGGATGAAGTCTGCACAAAACCCCGATCATAAACCGTTCCGTTGCTCAGGATGATGGGTGGGTTGAACTGAACCTGTTGCAAATCAGAATCGCTCGTGGTACTGCTTTCAAAATAACTGTAATAGAGTTCCGACTGCCAATAAAAGCGGTACGATTTGTAAGGCGAAATCGTGGCGCCCAAAAAATAGCCTTTTGGGTTTTCCTGGTTGGTAAAAAGATTGTAACCCGTGCGGACTCCTACAGAAATCCCGGGTTTAAAGCGCGTTACGGCATAGTTGGTAATAACCGGTTCGTTTTTGTCAAAAATGATGGCGGTGCGGCTTCGGGTGGTTTGTTTGTGGAAATCCTTGGCCAGTTTCATGGTATACCGCACATAGCCTTTGGTCGAATCTTTTTCGGTAACGTTTTTCTGGTTGCTTCCGGGCAGGTAAATATTCCGGAACACAAAATGAATCTGCTTCTGCTTGATAATCGTGTCGAGGCAACTGTAGGTCACTTCTTCTCCTTTGGGGCAGATCGGACATTTCGGATAAGAATCGAGCACCTGCAAAGTTTTCTTGTCGAACATGTCTGGGATGTCGGTTTCCAGGCGGATGGTTCTGGCCGGGCCTTCCCCGTCATTTTGGAATCGCGTCCTGAATTTGAGGGTTTTCATCCGGACCAGCCGGTAATTCATCAGCGTGCCATTGCTCGACATTTTGTTCGGGTCGTGCGAGGTGACGATTTCCATTTCGAGAGTTTTCTTCTTGTGGTTTTTGTAGTTGCGGTCGGGCACATACACGCCGCGCATCTTCACGGTGGCCGAAGTGTCTTTGATCATTTCGGGCGTGGTTTTAAACGTAAAAAACAGGTTGCGGGTTTCTTTCGCATTCATGTTATCGAATTCAAAAACCTTGGCGTCCTTAAAGAGTGTTTTGCTTTCGAGCAAGGTCCGTTCCAGATCGGTGTCTTCCGTTTCAAACCGTGGTTTGGTGGCCAGAAACCCAGCTGCCGATGCCACATTCTGGTAGGAGTTATTGGGCTCATCGGCACAAGCCACGCCATTTTCGTTAATTTCTTTTTCACCAAAATGAGAGCGGGTTTCGAGCAGTTCGAAGTTGTTGTTCTTGAATTCGCGGTCGTTGTAAAAAAGGTATAATTTTCCGTTCGCGGTATAATCGAGCAGGTTTTGGTAGGAGAATACCACTACCATTTCCTCTTCAGGTACGGGTTCGCGGTTGTTGAACAGCTTGAGGCTTATGGAGTCGCCCAACGAAGCGATGTCTTCATATCCCATATCTTCAATGTCGTTTACAGCCACCGTTTTCGGACGTGTTTTGGGTGGTTTGCCGTTGTCATAATTATTGGTCACCGACAAATTGACCTTGTACTCACCTTTCTTTTTGTATACTTTTTTGGGTGCGGCTTCCCTGCTGAAACTGCCGTCGCCCATTTCCCAGAAAAAACTGTAATTGGCTTTTGGCGCGCCTGCCACCTGAATGAGCGGTGGTGTTTCGGGTTGGAAGGAAACACGGTTGCCCTTGATGTCATACTTGATGGCTGCCCTTCTTGTTACCGTATCTTTGACTTTAACTTGGCCCCGTTCGGTTGCGGTACGGGTGGTTTGTCCTTCAACGAATTTGGGATGAAAGAAAAATAAAACCAACAGGAGTAGTTGCAATTTCTTCATAATCAAGGGGTTTTGTTTAGGAATTATAAAAATAGGAAAAAGTGGCGAACCAGTCACCACTTTCCCCGAACAAATTAACCTTATCGTTCGTTAGGGCAACGCATTGATGGCGTTTACCAATTGGGCCTGGGAACCCACAGTGGTTTCCCCATCGGTAAAGACATAGACATCACCCGCGGCTACCGTTACACTCTTGATGGCATACCTGAAGTTGCCGCTGTCTTCGGTTACGAAAATCACATGAGCCTGCAAACCGATGGGCACCTGTCCGTAATGTTCAGAAAATTGGTTGGTGGCAGCATTGAAGGTATCGAGTTTGGCCAAAGCGCTACCCTGTCCGTCATAGTGCAGGTAAATGGCGCTGTTCTGGAAATTATATCCGCTTGGGGCCTGGGCCAGTATGGTGGTTTTTGGCCTTGGATCACTGTAAAAACGGTCTACATTGGTCCATCCGAAATCATTCAGAAAGGCATAATAGGCCGCATTGGCACCTTGTCCTTGACCCACAACCCCATTGCCTTGGGCTGGTGTACCCGGATTATCCTGCGGTATCCAATCGAGATTGCCGTCTGCATCAATAGTACCGTCCCAAAGCGACATCCCGGTTTGCAATCCGCCGGTAAGGCTGGCAGGGATTTGCAACTGCATGGGGCAGGTAATGTCGAGTTGTTGTCCGTTTTTGGTGGCATTGATGTAAAATTCACCGCCGGAAATAATCAGTGCCATATCGCCGTTGGGCAACCTTCCCATGGTGGTTTTGTCGGTCACGAGCATGTTGCCACGGTCAAAAACTTCGATGTAGTTGAGGTCAATCTGTCCGGAACTTACCGGATTTCCGTTTTGGGTAAGGCAGTTGGAGTTGATGGTGATTTGCACCCCTTTATCTGAAGTCAGGACCACCGGCCCTGTTCCTGCCGTAAAGGTAAATGATTGGGTAAGATTGTCGATCGCATTGTTCCGTAAGGCCAGCCATTCGCCGGTACTGGGCCTGAAGATTTCGTTGGAAGTTTCGTTGTCTGTGCTGCAACCGGTTAAACTGACGGCTGCCAGGAATAAAAGGGCTGTTTTTTTGAATGTTGTGTTCATGATTTCTGATTTTTTAAATATTATTTTTTTGTTTATGGTATAGGAATCAAACTTAAAAGTTGAATACGGTGGGGTTGCTGGTCGCGATTATCTGCCCTGTAGCAGTGCCGTTTGGGGTGATGACTTCCACCGTCCAGATAAAATCACAGAGGTAAGGTGGGCGGCAGGGGCCGGTATAAATGCCTGAAACAGTAATTTCAGTAATATTGTCTACATCTTTGGTCACGATGGGTGGGTTGCTCCGCATGGCCTGGGTGCCGTTTTGGCCCTGCATCAGTTGCCATACCTTCAAACGGTAAACTGAATTTTGTGGTTTGGGTACCAAAGGCGTCCATCTGAATGTCATGGGCTGGCTGGCTTCATCTGCCGAAAAGGTTTTGCCGTTTACAGGCATTACATTTTTAAATGCAGCAGTTGGCATTTCGATTTCTTCATTGTTTGGGGTACAGCTGGCCAAAGTGATTGTGGCCAAAAATAAAAGTCCGATGTTTTTTAAAGTTTTCATGATGGTTGTATTTTAAAGGTTATTGATTGGTTTGTTGTTCTTATATCAACCGTGGTTTAAATTTGTTACCCCTGTTTTTGATTTTTTTTTGAGGGAAATTAAAAAGAGGGTTTCAAGTAACATTTCATCCTTATATCAACATGCTGTCAGAATTGTTACCCCAATCGGTTAATTTTTTTTAAATTAGCCTGTAAATAAGGCAGCCATGACCGAAAAAAAAGTACATCCCGACCAAATCTATATTGACGGACTGGTGCAGAATGATTCCCACATCATCCAATCCATCTATAAAAAATTTGTACCCAAGGTCAAACACCACATCTGCAACAACAGTGGCGATGATGACCGCGCACAGGATGTCGTCCAGGAAGTGCTCATTACCATTTACAACCAGGCCAAAACCAAAGGGCTGCAACTGACCTGCCCATTTGATGCCTATTTTTTCCTGTTGTGTAAAAGACGGTGGCTCAACGAATTGAAAAAATCATCCAACCAAGGGGTAACAATTTCAGAAGACCTTGTATCTAAGGATGAAACTGCCGAAACCATGGCATCGCAAACCGAAATTTTTGATGACAGGCAATCGTTATTCGATGAGATGTTCCAGAAATTGGGTGAGAAATGCCGGGAGCTGCTCCAACTGAGTTTTGTAACCAAAACGATGGAAGAAGTAGCTGAAAAACTCAGCGTGACCTACGCCTATGTGCGTAAGAAAAAATCACTCTGTACCGGACAGTTGACCGAAATGATACAACAATCACCCAGATTCCGGTCTGTAAAACCATAATGTCATGAACGAAGCAATGTACATCGGCTTTGAAAGTTACCTGCATAACGAAATGCCCGCCGACGAAAAAAAACAGTTTGAGGAAAAACTGAAAAACGACCCGTCTTTCGGGGAAAGTTTTGAATTGTACCGCGAAACCACCCGGTTCCTGGAAAATAAATTCGCACCCGAAACCGCTGATTTCAAACAAAACCTCCAAACCATTTCCGCGGCCCATTTTGCAGAAGAAGCCGAAGAAAAACCAGTGAAGGTAGTCAACCTCAAACCATGGTATTATGCTGTTGCTGCTTCCATGGCCCTACTTTTCGGGACCTTGATTTTCAATCAAAGCGACCCGCAATATGGCGATTACAACAAACACGAAACGGCCGTCTTTACCGAAAGAGGTACAGCCGATGCCAACCTCAAACAGGCCCAGGATGCTTTCAACGCCCATGAATACAAAAAAGCGGTGGCGGCTTTTGAAAAATTACACAACCTGACCCAACCTGAACTCCAGTATTATTATGCCATTGCGCTGATTGAAACCAGTGCGTACCCCAAAGCTGAACTCCTTTTGGATAATTTGCGCAACGGCACCTCAGTGTACAAAGACAAAGCCACCTGGTATTTGGCGCTTTCCAATTTGAAACAACATCAATTGGAGGCCTGTAAAACCCTCTTGAAACAGGTTCCGGTAGAGGCTGAAGATTACGAAAAAGCACAGCAGTTGTTGGGCGATTTGGAATAAGGAAGGAACTCCATAAAAATGTATCTTTGCGCAAAACAGACCCTGATGATCCTTACCGATACGCATACGCACCTCTATTCTGAAGAATTTGACCAAGACCGCACCGAAATGATACAACGCGCCATCGATGCCGGTGTATCGCGGTTTTTTATTCCGTCCATCGATTCCGCCTATACCCAAAAAATGTACGATTTGCAGGGTCAATTCCCGGAAAACATCTTCCTGATGATGGGGCTGCACCCGTGTTATGTCAAGCCCGACACTTTTGAAAAGGAGCTGCAACACGTAGCAACCGAATTGGCCCAACGGAAATTTTATGCCGTCGGAGAAATCGGCATCGACCTCTATTGGGACAAGACCACCCTCGATATCCAGAAAACCGCTTTTCGGCAGCAAATCCGGCTCGCCAAAAAACACCAGTTGGGCATCAACATTCATTGCCGTGAGGCTTTTGATGAAATTTTTGAAGTGTTGGAAAGCGAAAGAAGCGACGATTTGTTCGGGATTTTTCATTGTTTTACAGGCGATTTGGCACAAGCCCAGCAAGCCATCAGCCTGAACATGAAGTTGGGCATTGGCGGTGTGGCCACGTTCAAGAACGGAAAAATTGACCAGTTTTTGAACCAGATTGACCTCAAACACATCGTCTTGGAAACCGATTCGCCTTACTTAGCACCGGTGCCGTATCGCGGCAAGCGCAACGAAAGCAGCTATACCTTGTTGGTGGCCCAGAAACTGGCCGAAATATACCAGCTTCCGGTGGAAGAAATTGCCCGTATTACTACGGAAAATTCCAAGGCCGTTTTTCGGATTTAATCATTATGTAAAGCTTAATTGCGAAAATTTTTGTTCTTTTGTTCTTCTAATTTCAATTCACAGGATGTCAAAATTCGATTCGATCCGCCCGTATTATGATGCCGAAGTCAATGCAGCCATTGCAGACGCGTTGAACCATCCGATGATGAAGGCCATCATGAATTTTGCCTACCCGAATGTGGAGGAAGAGGTCTGGAAAGCCCAGCTCATGCGCACGCATTCCATCCGTGATTTCCAGATTAATTTTGCTTATCAGGCGGTCAAGAAAATACTCGAAAAAAGTTCTGACGGACTCACGACTTCCGGGTTTGAAAAACTCGATCCCAACACCTCTTATCTTTTTATCTCCAACCACCGCGATATCATTCTCGATACTTCTTTACTGAATGTTTGCCTGCATGACCACGGTTTGGTGATGACAGCCTCAGCCATTGGCGACAACCTGGTCAAAAAAGAGTTCCTGCTCAAACTCTCCAAACTCAACCGGAATTTCCTCGTGCAGCGCGGGTTGCCACCACGGGAACTGTTGCAAAGTTCGCGCTTGATGTCTGAATACATTGCCCAGCTGCTGTTGCGTGAAAACCGTTCGGTCTGGATTGCGCAACGCGAAGGACGTACCAAAGATGGGAACGATGCCACACATTCTGGGGTATTGAAAATGCTGGGAATGGGTGCCGACGAAAAAAACGTCATGGATTATTTCAGGAAAATCAGGATGGTGCCGGTTTCCATTTCGTACGAATACGACCCAACCGATGCTTTGAAAATGCCCCAAATCCTGGCAGAAGCCAATGATGAGATTTACATCAAGGAAAAAAATGAAGATTTCATCAACCTGATCAGTGGCATCATCGGACAGAAAAAACGCATCCACATCCACGTAAGTGATGTTTTGGATCGGGAATTTGATGTCATTCAGGCAGAAAACGACAATCCGAACAAACAAATACAGGCTTTGGCCCAGGTGATTGATGATGCCATTTTGCAGTCATACAAATTGTGGCCGACCAATTATATCGCCTACGATTTACTCAACAAAACCGACAAATTCAGCCATTTGTATACCGAAAACGAAAAATCGCTTTTTGAAAGAAGGCTCGAGATGAAAATTGATGCGTCCAATGAAACGCTCAAGGAGAGTTTTTTGGCGATGTATGCCAATCCGGTAGTAAACAAATTCAAATACAGCAATGCAGTCTAAACCGAACATATTGCTTATTTATACCGGCGGGACCATTGGTATGATGAAGGATTTTGAAACGGGCGCCCTGAAAGCGTTCAACTTCAAGAAATTGCTGCAGAAAATTCCCGAACTCAAGCAACTCGATTGCCATATTGAAACGATTTCGTTTGAAAAACCCATCGATTCGTCGAACATGAACCCCGAACGTTGGGTGCAACTGGCCAACATCATTGAGGAAAATTATACCCAATTTGACGGTTTTGTCGTATTGCACGGCTCTGACACCATGTCGTATTCGGCTTCTGCCTTGAGCTTTATGCTCGAAAATTTAACCAAACCGGTAATTTTCACCGGTTCACAATTGCCTATTGGGGATTTGCGTACCGATGCCAAGGAAAACCTGATTACAGCCATCCAGATTGCCTCGTTGCAGCAAAAAGGAAAACCCGTCCTCAACGAAGTCGGGTTGTATTTTGAATACAAACTGTACCGGGGCAACCGCACGACCAAAATCAACGCCGAACATTTCAATGCCTTTACTTCACCCAATTATCCGGCGCTGGCAGAATCGGGCGTGCACCTCAATGTGAACCAAAGTCTGCTTTCTGCCAAAAAGACCAACAAAAAACTGCTCGTCCACAAACAATTGGAAAACAATGTGGCCATTGTGAAAATATTTCCCGGCTTGAATGAAACGGTACTGTCATCCATCATGGCCATCCCCAACCTGAAAGGTATCGTTCTGGAAACCTATGGCTCGGGAAATGCCCCAACCGAAGACTGGCTCATCCAGCTACTCAAAAAAGCCATAAAATCTGGGCTTCATGTTGTGAATGTGACCCAATGTTCAGGCGGTAGTGTCAATATGGGACAATATGAAACCAGCACCCAGCTCAAGAAAATCGGGGTGATATCAGGTAAAGATATCACTACTGAAGCCGCCATCACCAAACTGATGTACCTGCTCGGGCAGCAAGTGGCACCCAATGTGTTCAAGACGATTTTTGAAACCTCATTGCGTGGTGAAATGGTTTAAATTGGGTTTTCAGTAAAATCCAATCCTTTTGCAAAGGCTGCTTTTCTTTTTCAAAGAAACACTTATTGATGTAAACGTACTGGGATTAACTGTGTTGATCCCAAATGGGGGAGTACTGTCGAAAAAGTCTATGCCTTTTGCAAAGGCTGCTTTTCTTTTTCCAAAAACACTTATGAAAGTAAACTTACAGGGATTAACTTCGTTGATCCCAAATGGGGGAGTACTGTCGAAAAAGTCTACGCCTTTTGCAAAGGCTGCTTTTCTTTTTCCAAAAAACACTTATGAAAGTAAACTTACAGGGATTAACTGCGTTGATCCCAAATGGGGGAGTACTGTCGAAAAAGTCTACGCCTTCTGCAAAGGCTGCTTTTCTTTTTCCAAAAAACACTTTTGAAAGTAAACTTTCAACGCATTTTTTGGAAAAAGAAAAGCCGAAGCATTGCTTCGGCTTTTATCGCAGAGAGGATGGGATTCGAACCCACGATACAGTTACCCATATACAAACTTTCCA
>CAZXRX010000080.1:0-11054 GCA_964642945.1 uncultured Flavobacterium sp.
CATTGCCCAATTACAGTTGAAAAGCCTTCAGGGTTTTACCTACGGAAACCTGAAGGAAAGCAATGGATATTTGAGTGGTGATTTGAAAATTACCGGAAAAGCATCCCAACCCAACATCAACGGTGAACTGAAATTCAACGACGTCAGTTTTACCGCCACCAAACTCAATGCACAGTTCAAGTCGATGAACGACAAAATCGTGTTTTCGGGCAACAGTATTGGTTTGGACAATTTTGTCATCAAGGATGAAAACGATAACGATTTGACCCTTAACGGGAAAATCAACAGTCAGGATTTGTCTAATTTAGGTTTTGACCTGCGTTTGGATGCTGATAATTTCAAGGCGGTCAACTCGAAGGAAAAAGACAACAAGGATTTTTACGGCCTGCTCTATCTCGACAACCATTTGAGAATTAAAGGCGATATGAACAGCCCTGTAGTCGACGGAACCATCAGGATAAATAAAGACACCAAGTTTACCATTGTGCTCCCACAGGACGACCCGTCTATTGCTGATCGTGAAGGGATTGTGGAATTCATCGATCAGGACCAGCCGAAATTATTTACAGTTAATGCCGATGAAAACCTGAGCCAGACCCAAATCAAGGGCATCAATGCCTCGGTTAATATCGAAATAGACAAAGAAGCCGAACTGTCGCTTATAGTAGACAAGGCCAATGGTGATTTCCTCAAACTGAAAGGCGAAGCCCAACTCACGGGAGGTATCGATCCGTCAGGAAAAACGACACTTACCGGTCGTTATGAACTGAGCGAAGGAAGTTATGAAATGAGTTTCAACCTCATCAAAAGGAAATTTGACATCAAAAAAGGCAGTTACATCCTCTGGACCGGTGAGCCAACCACAGCTGACATCAACATCACTGCCGTATACAAAACCGAAACGGCTCCCATCAACCTGCTGAACGACCAATTGTCTGACCTGACCCCTGAAGAGCGGAACACTTACAAAGAAAGGATTCCTTTTGAAACCGAGCTCAAGATGAAAGGCGATTTGTTGAAACCGGACATCACTTTTGATATTGTACTTCCGGAAGGCAACAATTCGGTTTCTGCTGAAATCATTGACGCCACCAAAGTCAAACTGGCCCAGTTGCGCCAAGACCCGGACGAATTGAACAAACAGGTTTTTGCCTTGCTTTTGCTGAACCGTTTTGTGGGTGAAAACCCGTTTTCAAGCGAAACCGGCGGCATTACGGCTTCGGCTTTTGCTCGTGACAGTGCGAGTAAGGTATTGTCACAGCAGCTCAACAACCTTGCCGGCGACCTCATCAAAGGATTTGAACTCGATTTTGACGTGAATTCGTATGAAGATTATACTACGGGGCAAAAAGACGACCGCACCGACCTGAATATAGGCTTGTCTAAAAAACTGCTCAATGACCGCTTGAAAGTGACCGTCGGCAGTAGTTTCGGGTTGGAAGGCGAAAAACAGGAAAACCAACAAATGAATAACATTGCCGGGGACATTACTGGGGAATACCAACTTTCCAAAGACGGTCGCTATAAAATAAAAGCCTATCGTAAAAACAAATACCAGGTAGCCTTACAAGGACAGGTAATCGAAACCGGGCTTGGGTTTATCATTACGATTGATTACAATGAATTCCGGGAAATATTCCACCGGAACAAAAAAGAAACCGACAAGGTACCAACCAAAAACAAAACCAATGAATAAGCATTTTTTATATCTCATAGTTGTGGCGCTTTTTACCACTTCGTGCAGCAACACCCGTTACCTGCCGGAAGGTGATTTGCTGTATGTGGGCGGAAAGGTAAAGGTGGAAGACAGTGCCATTACCCGCAAACAATACCGCGAACTCAAATCAAGCCTCAACGAAATCATCCGCCCGAAACCCAACAAAAAAATATTGGGGTTGCGGGTAAGGCTTTATTTCTACAATATTGCGGGCGAACCCAAAAAAGACAAAGGTTTCCGTTACTGGCTGAGGAACAAGGTAGGTGAACCGCCCGTTTTGTTCAGTAAGGTTGATTTGGAATACAACAAAAGCGTCATCCAGAACTTTGCAGAAAACCACGGATATTTCAATGCCAGGACTTCCGCAGACAGTACCCGCAGGGGCAAAAAGGCCACCGCCGAATATTACCTCAACCCGAAACAACAATACAAAATCAGGAGTGTGACTTTCCCCAAAGACAGTTCTTCGTTGGGCAGTGCCGTTTCAAGAACGCAGCGTGGTACAAGGCTCAAAGTGGGCGACCCCTACAGCCTCGATGTGATTAAGGAAGAACGCATCCGGATTGACACGCGTTTGAAGGAAAGGGGATTTTATTATTTCAACGACGACTACCTCAAAGTGCAGGTAGACAGTACGGTGGCCAAACACGAAGTAGACCTCATCGTGAAAGTCAAAGCAGAAACCCCTGCCCTGGCCAAAAATGCCTACCGCATCAACCACATCAACATCTATCCGAATTATACGATTGACAACGACACCACGCTTGTCCGGGAAAAATACAATGACTTTACCATCATTGGCAATGACGGCCTGTTCAAACCGAAAATTTTTGACCGCACGCTCTTATTCAAAAAAGGCGATTTGTACAACCGCACCAAACACAATTTGTCACTAAACCGCCTGGTCAACCTGGGGACCTTCAAATTTGTCAAAAACCAGTTTGTGGTGGCCGATACAATAGGAAATTACTTGGATGCCTATTATTACCTGACCCCGCTTCCCAAAAAATCCTTCCGGGTGGAAATCCTTGGGAAAACCAATTCTGCCAACTATACCGGAACCGAACTCAATGTCAACTGGACCCATCGGAATGCCTTTAAGGGTGCCGAAATGTTCAGCCTGTCGGTTTTTGGCGGCCTGGAAGTGCAATTGGGCGGCAGGAACAACGGCTTCAATGTATACCGTGTGGGTGGTGAAGCCAATTTGGTATGGCCACGGATTATTGCGCCTTTCAGGTTTGAATCGGCCAGCGGGTTTGTACCCCGAACCAAAACGACTTTGGGCTATGAATTCCAGAACCGGGTGAAATTGTATACACTCCAAACTTTCAAGGCTTCTTTCGGCTATTCCTGGAAAGAAAACATCCGCAAGGAACACCAATTGAACGTGACCGAAGTTAATTTTGTCAGCCCACAAAATGTGACCGATTTGTATATGGAACAGGTGGCCGTGAATCCGGCGCTGAAGAATGTCATTGACAAGCAACTGACCTTCGGGCCCAACTATACCTACTTTTACACCAATACGATGCAGAAGCGGAGAAAAAACACCATTTACTACAAAGGAAACATCGATTTGTCTGCTAACCTTACCGGATTGGTAACGGGCGCCAACATCCGCAAAGGCGATACCGTAAGGGTGTTTGGCATTCCCTTCAGTCAGTTTGTGAAAGTTCAGAACGAGTTCAAACACAATTTAAAACTGGCCGAAAAATCTTCCCTCAACAGCCGGATTATTGCCGGGGCGGCTTTTGCCTACGGGAATTCAGATGAAATTCCGTTCAGCAAGCAATTTTTCATCGGCGGAACCAACAGCATCAGGGCCTTCCGATCCCGCTCGCTTGGACCGGGAAGTTACGACGCATCGGTTGAAACCAGTACGTTTTTGCCTGACCAATCGGGTGATGTCAAATTCGAATTCAGTACCGAATACCGCGCCAATATTTACAAATTCCTCAACACGGCGCTCTTTCTGGATGCCGGAAATATCTGGCTACTCAAGGAAGACCCGAACAAACCGGGCTCGAAATTCTCCAAAGATTTCATGAAGGAAATTGCCGTAGGCGTGGGCGCCGGACTGCGTTTTGATTTTAACTTTTTGGTGCTGCGTACCGATTTGGCCTTCCCGATCAGGAAACCTTATTTACCGGACGGACAACGCTGGGTCATCGACCAGATCAATCTCGGCAACGGCCCCTGGAGAAGGGACAACCTGCTCTTTAATTTGGCAATTGGGTATCCGTTTTAACCGTTTTACGAAACAGGAAGCGTTCATTGAAAATAACCACCGACAACAAAATCAACGCATACGAAAGGATTTGCGTGTTGGTGATGCTTTCCTTAAAGTAAAACACGGCCAATAAAAAATTAATCAGCGGATTGGTGTACATCAAAATCCCGACAGCCGAAGAGTTCATCCCTTTTAAGGCATACAAATTCAGGAACAACGGAATGATGGTGAACAACACCACAATCAATACCAGCAAAATATAAAACAACGGCTCAGTCGGAATGGCCCCGGCATATTCCGGGAAAAAAGGTAGCATCACTATTGAGGCGATGGCCATCTGGACGGTCAAAACCAAAAACTTATCAAAAACACTGTTCTTCCGCTGACTGATAAGGTATAAGGCAAATGAAAAGGCAATGGTCAGGCTGTAGAGAAGTTCGTCCAGGTTCCCATAAGACAGTATACCACAGCTCAACATACATAAAAACACCGACAACCATTGCCAGCCCGAGAGCTTTTCACGAAGCAGGAAATAGGCCAATATGGTGGTAACAATGGGGCAAATGAGGTAGGCAAACGAAGCCGATTTCAAACTGACATGGTTCATGGCATAAATGAACAACAACCAATTGACAATCAATAAAAAACCACCCGAAACCGTGAGCCAAGCCACAGTTCTTTTCTGCTTGCCGGTCATTTGCCTGAATACGGCCAAGTCATTTCTCACCACTGATTTCCTAAAGAGGAAATTAATCCCCAACAACACGATTGTAGCAAAAAACACCCGATAAAACAAGATGTCCAACGACGGATAATCGTGTAAGGGTTTCAGAGCCAGGCTGAAAAAGCCCCAAATAATGAATGCGGTGAGTGCGGAAGCGTAATATTTATTGATTGGCATAAGCTGAAAATGTAGGCAAAAGTAAGGGTTTGCCGTGCAACTTATTCCTTAAAAGATGCTAAAATTTGCCGGGCACTTCGTACTGTAGCAGTTTTGAACTATATTTGTTATTATAATGATTTCAATTTTATGGAAGAAAGTATTTCGGTTTTTGACATGCTTAAAATTGGTGTCGGGCCTTCGAGCTCGCACACTTTGGGCCCTTGGCGTGCCGCAGAACGTTTTTTGGCAGAATTGCGCGAAAAGCAGCTGCTTGGTAAAACCCAACGTATCAAAGTAGATTTGTACGGTTCGCTCTCCCTGACCGGAAAAGGCCATGCCACCGATCTTGCCGTAATGCTTGGCCTAAGCGGACAAGACCCCGAATACATTCCGGTGAAAGACATTGCAGGCATCATCAAAAAAATAGAAGATACCCAGCAAATCCACCTTGGTGGTGAACTGGACATCCCGTTTTACTTTTTGCAGGACATCGTGTTCCACAAAAACTTCCTGCCCTTCCATGCCAACGGGCTGACTTTTACGGCCTACCTCGACGACGACCGTACCTACGAAAACACTTACTACTCCATTGGTGGTGGTTTTGTGGTGGTGGAAGAACGGACCAATGCCAAGAAAAAAATCGAAATCAAACGGACTTTCCCCTTCCCCATCCAAAATGCCGAAGAATTGTTGAACTATACCATTTCTGAGCAAAAACCGATTTCGGACATCGTATATCAAAACGAAAAATCAATGCGTTCTGCCGAAGAAATTGACCGCGAGCTGCTGCGCATCTGGAATACCATGCTCGAGTGCATGTATATTGGCTGCCATTCTGAAGGCATACTTCCGGGTGGGCTCAACGTCAGACGGCGCGCTTTTGACATGCACCAGAATCTCATCGGACTGGCCAACTATTCCAACCCGCAGGAGTGGCTGGGTGAAATCAGGAAAACCGAAGTAAAATTCCGCCAAATCCTGAAATGGGTTTCTTGTTTTGCTTTGGCGGTCAATGAAGTCAATGCGGCCCTGGGGCGTGTGGTCACTGCACCCACCAATGGCAGCGCGGGTGTCATCCCCGCGGTTTTGATGTACTATCTGGTCATTGAAAACCACAAAGCAGGCAACGACGAAATCAAACAGTTTTTGTTGGTGGCAGGCGAAATCGGCAGTATTTTCAAGAAAGGCTCCACCATTTCGGCGGCCATGGGCGGATGCCAGGCAGAAATTGGCGTATCTTCTGCTATGGCGGCAGCGGCATTATGTGAAGTCATGGGAGGTACCCCCGAACAGGTGCTGATGGCTGCGGAAATCGCCATGGAACACCACTTGGGGCTGACCTGCGACCCGATTGGCGGATTGGTTCAGATTCCGTGTATAGAAAGAAATACCATGGGCGCCATCAAGGCCATCAATGCGGCCGAATTGGCTTTGGAAACCGATGCCAAAAATGCCAAAGTTCCTTTGGATAAGGTGATTAATACCATGTGGCAAACAGCCAAGGACATGAACTCCAAATACAAGGAAACGTCGGAAGGCGGATTGGCGGTTGCTGTAAACATGGCTGATTGCTAGTTGAAATAGGGAAACATTCTTCAGAAATCATATAAAACCATCGTGGGATAGTAGTGGTAACTTTACCCTAACTTAAAAAACCCACATCATGGAAACGAATAACTTCACAAAAGCTTTGGGTATCTTCCTTTTGGGATGGACACTCTCCGGATTTGGTTTGGCCCACTTTTTAGACCTCAAACCAACCGAAACAGTAGAAATCAGGAAACAATAAAGGTTTACCGCTAAAACTGACGTTTTCCCTTATTAATGCTTCAGACAATACCGGGGCAAAATCAGGATTGCGGGTTGATTTTGTACAGTGCACCCCGCAACAGCCATACAACGGGAATTCCTACAATTGCCAACCGTTAGTCAGGGAAGGTAAAAATACAATCGGAAATCCGGCCATCAAACAAAGCCAGTTTACCAATGAAAACGGATTGGTCACTTTTACGGCCAATTATCCGGATAAATACGCAGCCGCAACCACCCATTTTCATGTGATGGTCTATGATCGCTTCAATACCTTGGTGACCGCCTCGCAATTTGATTTCCCGGAAGTAGTGTACCCGACGATGGCTGCGTATTATGCCGCTGGTGGGAAAAATCCGGCCACGATATTGATCAATGACCCCACCGCCAACCCGCCCTTATTGGTCACTGGCAATGCGGTTTCCGGATTTGTGGGTTCAAGAAGCATTTTTATCCCAGAAAACACATCGGGCGTAATACAATATGAAAATGGAGATACTTCAGCATTAAGCGATTTGAAAAACTTTCCGAACCCCGTAGTGGGTGCCACTACTTTTGCGTTTCACCTGAGTCAGGCTTCCGAAGTGGAAATCACCGTTACCGACCCATCGGGAACCCAGGTTAAAAATATTTTCAACGACAACCTAATGGCAGGTGCCCATGAAGTGGAAGTGGATTTGGGCGGTTTGCAAAAAGGCATTTACTTTTACAAATTGCAGGTTTCCAACAACAATGGTACTTACAGCCAAGCGAAGAAACTCCTCAAGGTGTAAACCTTGTCCCTATATATTCAAAAACGGCATCATCTTTTGGATGATGCCGTTTATTTTTAGTAACCATTGTTTATGCCTTTTCGCCATCCAGGTCGATATTGCCGCGGTTTTTATGGTTGTCGGGGTGGGCATTCGGATAGCGGTTGCTGGTGATGTCGGAATTTTTGTCTTTGTTTTCGACCATTTTCTTACCTGCTGCTTCGGGCGCCGTGCTTGGCTTAGAGCTGTTTTCTGAAGAGGCAATGGTATCATCTGTTAATTCCTGTTCCATATGGCGCGCCCTCTGTACCACGGTTTTTACCCCTTCGGTATCAGTCTCTATTTCCGGCTGTAAAGAAGGAGCTGATGCATTTGGGTCGGTGATTGGGGTAGCTTCCTGTTTGTTGTTCATTTTTTTCGAACCTAAATCGTTGTTTTCCATGATTTTGTAATTATTGGTTTAGCTACCTAATTTAAGGATAACCAAATGGAATCTGTTGTATCATTTCCTGAAAACATATCAGTATTTTACTACCTACGAAAAAAAAAACACGTATAAATACGTACTTAAAACCTGATTAAAGCGTTTAACTTTGAAAAATCAAATCTACACCGAATGAAACAGGTTGAAAAATTAGACTTACTACTGAAGATGCTTTATGAATGCAGGTATGAAGGCTATTATCCACTTAGTGAAATTTGTAGCCAGCATGCCTTGCCCATAGAAACAGATTCCGAATTGCGCAAGTTTGCCAAAAGACTGCAGAATGACGGCCTGATTGACACCTTATATGCCAATGAGGAATGTTTCGCACAACTTACAACAGACGGCAGCGTGTATTGCCAAAATGATTCCTATACTTTCAGGGGACGTTCTTTGTTGGCTAATGATTATGGCTTCAGCAATGCCTGAACCTTCAATTTGTATTGACATCTATTTCCCTTATCTGTTTCTGATAGACGGCGGGCAACAACAGTTTTTTGATGGGGCCGTCCATCCTTATCTTTCTGCTGATTTTGTATAAGAAGAGGACCGGTTTGAGCACTGCATGTCCATTATATTCCATCAAATCTTTCACCCTTTGCGGTACTACCAGCTTTTGCCCTTCCAACAATACCTGATAACGAAGGGTACCCAGGTGTTTGTGGTATTGTTTGAAAAGGTCTTCCGTATAGTGGCTTTTTTGAAGATTTTCCATTAAATGGGATTGGCGTACCGGAAGCCATTGGTGATAGGTGGATGGCAAATCTTTCAGCCCCATCCTTTTCCCGACGCGGTAAAAAACATCATACACGGCTTCTTTTTCGTGAAGGGACATTTTTTTTTCGAGTAATTCCTGGGAAGCGATGGAGTAATGAATCAGCATGAACAGCACATCGCGGTAGGCCCAATCAGGAATTACGGCGCCCCGCTTTGCCTCTACCCCGCTGTGGATGTTCCGCATGAGGTCAATGGCCGCATGGGCATCTGTTTCGGACGAAAAAACAATTTTACGGGCATAACCCACCGTCGAAAACAACCTCCCCAACGGATCGGAAGGCAATTTTCCGGTAAAATACAACCAATCCACGGCCTTGTTCAGGGCGAATTCAGCCGAAGCGCCGGCAAAAATAAACAGTACAGTATCACTTTTTCCCCAGATTTTCCTCACGATGGAATCTTGGGCAACAAAATAGTCCATTCTTTTTTTTACAAAGGTAAAAAATATTTATTTTAAAAGTACTTTGTATTTCAAAGTTTGTGAATAAAAAATGCTATTTTCCTTTTTTGCCCTTTGCATTCTGTTTCGCTTCCTCCCTTATCTTTTTCGGAAGTACCGACTGATGGATTTTATTGATGGTACGCTGTGTGGAAAAATGCAGGGTGATGATAATGGCACTGGTCAAGGTAGATATGCCGTTGGACAGGATGATGGGCCAATCGTTATTAATTACGCCGTAAACCACCCACAAAAAAGTACCTGTAAAAAGGATACCGTAAGTAACAGCAGAGAGGTGTTGGGTAGATTTGTCCCTGATAATAACATAGGTCTGTGGGATATTGGCGGCTGTAGTAAATACCGCGGCAAGCAAACCGATAATCGAACCAGTATCCATGGGAATTGATTTTTAAAATAGTATAGTCTGTCAGAAAGCAGTAACCATACAAATGTCAGGTTAATAGAGAATATAGGCTTTACATATTTCATCTTAGAGTTTACATAATTAAGTTTCAATTAAAAAAAACGGCACCCACATTGCTGTCGGTACCGTTCTTAAAACAGTTGTGTTTAAACTATTAATGCCTGATGTATACCTCGACGTTTCCGGCGCTATCCCTTAATTTCAATTCATTGAGGGTTAGGTTCACAATATCCTGCACCTTGGTTTCTTCGCCAATTACCCTGGTCAGGTTGTTGTGTGATCTCGAGTAGATACCTTGTTCGGTCGTCAGGGCGCAGGGGCTCACTGTCGAATCATAATCGCCTTCAATTACGGTATTGTCCAGTTTGAGTTCCATAAAGTCACGGTCACAGCCACTCTGGTTTTGTGGTGCGTCAATCAATGTCTCTACCCCTGCTGCAGAAGTTCCTACTTTACTGAGGTCCCATTTTCCAGCCAATGGGGCCAATGTTTCTCCTTCATTGTCATCACTGGTACAAGAACCGAAAAGCCCCATACTGAGCAACAATGCCAAAATTATACCTTGCTTTTTCATAACTTTTTTGTTTTAAATTACAATTACAAAGTTAACTGTCGTGCATTTTTGAAGTTTTACAGGATTTTTGGCATTGTTTTCAAAATATCTTATTTAAGTTTTACAACCTGAAATTCACAGCCAAGGTGAAGCGATTTTCGTTTTTATTAAGCGAGGCCGCCCAAGGGTCGCCGGTCGGGCCATTGACATACCCGCTGGGTGAAGTGGTACCGCCTGTACCAGTAAAATAGGGTACTGAAGCATGACGGAAACCATACTCCAACCTGAAAGTGACATAATCGTTGGGCATCAAATCAAATGTAGTCGTGAATTGGAACAGCCTGAGTTTTTCATTATTGGCAATGGCCGTATCATAATTATTCTGGATATCGCCTGCAACTGCCGGTGAAAAAGCCAGATAGGGAGACACATTTACCCCATTCACCACAGATTGGTTGGTGAGGTAATCACCCCTTAAAGTCAGTGCCAGTTTATTTTGACTGAACCAGATGCGGTGGGCTATAGAAGTACCAAGCATGAAATTTTCGGAAGCCTTTACCACATCATTTTCGTCATGATTGCTTTGAAAACCATAATGCGAATTGATGCTGAAGGCTGCCTGCGATAGCCCTTTAGCTGCTTTATTGTTGAAATAACGCGCCACAAGGCTGTTGTCGTGATGGAAACGCATTCGGTTTGATTGGTTGCCAAACTGATCTGGGTTCTGGGTGTCTTTACCATAATAGAAATTGGCCACCAATTGTAGGTTTTCATTCGGACGGTAATAGTTCGAATTCCCGAAACCTATTCCTTTGGCCGAACTGTTGTAAGTTTGCCAGCCGTTGAGCAGCCACAATTCGGTTTTGAATTTTTTTGAAGGGTAAGCCTGCACACGCGCACCCGAAAAATAAAATGGGGTAAAATCGCACACCATACTGCGCTGGTAACTCCAGTTTTCCTGGGTAATGTAACTTTCCAACCCGATG
>CAZXRX010000081.1:0-10925 GCA_964642945.1 uncultured Flavobacterium sp.
TCCTAAAAGCATCAATAAAGCAAATAATTTGTTAAGATGTTTCATACTTAATTTTTGTTAGATTATAAAAATATAATGGGACAAAAGTAACACCAATAAATGAATTTACAAAATGAAAATGTTAAAATATGGCAATTATATAAAAATTCTTTAGAAAATTATAAACCGAATACTCCTACGAAAGTACTTTTAGCATCCGCCCAACTTCCTCAAACGCAGCGATTGCCTTATCCAGATGGGCTTGGGAATGCGCAGCAGACAACTGTACCCTGATCCGGGCTTTGTCTTTTGGCACCACCGGATAAAAGAACCCAATGACATAAATTCCTTTCTTAAGTAGTTCATCTGCCATGATTTGCGATAATTTGGCATCATATAACATTACCGGAACAATAGCCGAATCTCCGTCAATGAAATCAAAGCCCGCTTTTCGCAAACCTTCCTTGAAATAATTAGTGCTCCATTCGAGTTTGTCCCTCAAAGAGGTGTCTTTTTCCAGCAATTCAAAAACCTTGATGGAAGCCCCGACAATAGCAGGCGCCAATGAGTTTGAAAACAAATACGGACGGGAACGCTGCCTTAATATTTCAATGATTTCCTTTTTGGCTGTTGTATAACCTCCCATGGCACCCCCCAAGGCTTTGCCCAAGGTACCTGTAATGATGTCTACCCTTCCCATAACCCCTTTGGCTTCCAGGGTGCCTTTTCCGGTAGCCCCGATGAACCCGGCGGCATGGCACTCATCAACCATCACCATGGCGTCATACTTGTCGGCCAGGTCGCATATTTTGTCTAAGGGCGCTACCAATCCGTCCATCGAAAACACCCCATCAGTCACAATCAGCTTGAAACGCCTTCCTTCTGCGTTGGCTTTGATGAGTTGGTTTTCAAGGTCTTCCATATTGGAATTTTCATAACGGTAACGCGCCGCCTTACACAAACGAACTCCATCTATAATAGAAGCATGGTTAAGGCTATCTGAAATGATACAGTCTTCTTCCCCCAGCAAAGGTTCGAAAACCCCGCCATTGGCATCAAAAGCAGCGGCATACAATATAGTGTCTTCGGTACCGTAGAAATGGGCTATTTTTTGCTCGAGGGTTTTATGGATGTCTTGAGTGCCACAGATAAACCGGACCGACGACATCCCGAAACCATGTGAATCCAGGGTGTCTTTGGCCGCCTGGATTACTTCAGGGTGTGAAGACAAGCCCAGGTAGTTGTTGGCACAGAAGTTCAACACGGTTTCGCCGTTTACGGTAATTTCGGCTCCTTGGGCAGACGTAATAATGCGTTCTTTTTTGAAAAGCCCGTTGTCATTGATGGCCTGTAATTCGTTTTGCAGGTATTGTTGGATTTTTCCGTACATATTTTTATTTTAATGATATTGCTATTTAGGAAAGACGTGTCACAAAGGTACTATTTCAATTGTTTTTCCTATATAAATGAGTGCTTTTTTTGCCACCTTGTACCCCATTTCTTCTATGATTTCCTGGTAGCCTTCCAATTGAGCGCGGTGTTTCGGAAGGTACTGCCCCGTTTTATAATCGAGCAAAAAAACACTTTTGTCGGGGGCAATTGCCATCCGGTCCGGTTTTAGTATAATCCCCTTTTTCTGGATGATGGTCTGCTCGTTGCGTATTTCATTTTCAGGCGAAAAATAGTCCGACAATGCTTCATGGTTCACTATATCAGCGATGGTGCCCCTTACAATTTCTTTGTCATCTGCCGTAATCCAACCCTTTTCCATGGCTTTGGTCAAGGCGGCATCAATGTCAGCATTGGTGGTGACAAATGCCAATATTTCGTGAATCAGGTTGCCGTATTCAATGGCTTTCTGTTGTTTGGTATTCCACATGATGCTTTCGCGTTGGGCAATCTTGATGTTTTTGGGGTCGAGTGTTGCCTGAAGTTGGGGCACAGCAAAAGTTCCGGTGTGTTTTTCCCTGCGCAAGGATATCCTTTCCGGATGGCCGAATTCATATTCCATTTTACCTTCATCAAAACCATATTGACCCAAAAAAGCAATGAAAAAAGAAGACATATTGTTAGGCAAATCACCATTCTTTCCCAGGTTCATCGAGGAAATAACATACAATTGTTCTTCGGCACGCGTTAGCGCGACATATAATATATTGATGTTGTCGAGCAGGTCTTCGTCTTTTTTTTGTTGGTAAACCCGCAAAGCTTCCTCGCCAAATTGGGCCACCGAACTGTTTTTACCAACCAATGCCTTAGGTAGGCCGAGCTGTTCTTCATTGGTGGCTATCCAGATTTTATCGCCTTTATGCTGCGAATAATTTTCTTCGGCAAACGGAAAAATCACCACCGGAAACTCCAAACCTTTCGATTTGTGTATGGTCATGATCCGAACCGCATCATTTCCTTCCGGGGAAGGAATACTGAGTTTTTCGCTGTGGGCGTCCCAATAATTCAGGAAATCAGCAATCCCCGCCTGCTTCCTGAGGTCGTGTTCGAGAATCAAATCGAGGAAATACTGCACATAGGCCGAACGCTTTTCGGGAGGGATAATTTTAGACACTATGATTTCGGCAGCTTCATAAAGTGATTTTTTCCTGATGTTCCCAAACGGAAAATCCACGCTGTTTTGTTGCAGCCAAAGTTCAAATCCGGCTTCATCAACGGCTGACATTCCTTGGGCAATAAATTCGTGTATCTGATGTTGTAGCGACTCATTTTTAGCCAGGTAATACAAAAAATGCGCTTTCGATTCGAGGTCATTGGCATTTTTTAAATATCGCAATATATGAATACAAGCCTGTACTTCTGAAGACGCACCCAGCAACAAACTTTCAGAGGAAACGACAGGAATTCCGTTTTCGGTTAAATAATTGGCGATGGCCGTTCCGGGCTTTTTATTGCGGGTCAGGATGACGATATCTTTGTAATCAAAACCTTTTTGTTTTACTTCAAGAATCGTGTGTAAAGTGGCCTGAAGATACCGCTCTTTTTTGTCTGGATTTTCTTCATCGTCTGTTTCTTCCTCCTGGTTTTGCGGAATAAAACGAACGTTGACGTAGCCTCCTTTTTTGTCATTGTATTGTTGGTGGCTGTGGTTATGGTATAGGTCTTTATAATCTTCATTTTCGAATTCTGAGGCCAGAAAACGAAAGAATTGATTGTTGAAACGGATGATTTCCTCGTGGCTTCTCCAATTGGTATCAAGCGGAAAAACCTGCTTGTCAGGGTTGGCGAACGGGTTTTTGTCTTTGCCCAATTCGATGAACTGTTCGGCTTTTCCGCCCCGCCAACGGTAAATAGATTGCTTCGGGTCGCCCACAATCATGAGGGAACCCCTTTCTCCATTGAGTTCTTCGCTTGAAAGTGCATTATCAATCAGCGGAATCAGGTTCTGCCACTGCATTTCAGAAGTGTCCTGGAATTCGTCTATGAAAAAATGACGGTACTTTTCACCCAACCGTTCATAAATAAAGGGCGCCGGTTGGTTCTGGATTTGTTCATTGATGAGTTTGTTGAATTCGGCAATAGAAAGGATGTTTTGTTCCTTTTGGATGTCCTGCAGCTTATTGCTGAGGGTATTCATGAGTGACAACGGTGTAATGTTTTTCAGGAAAGCCTGATAAAAATGCAGCTTTTCGAATTTTTTGTAGGCCTTTTTAAGGATGCCGAGCAATTCGGGGACGATGCTTTCAATCTGGGCGGCATCTTTGGCCGATTTGTTGACCTGGATGTCTTCGGGGGCATGAAACATCTTGTTTTTTGGGTTGAACTTTTTCTGGCTGATGCCCAACAAATGGTTCGGCAAAGTCTGTCTCGAAAAAGAGGCCAGGTCAATGCCGTTTTTTTCAATCAGCGCCAAGGCTTCCTGGGCCAACAGCACCGTTTCGGCTTCGATGGTGTCGCACAAAGCCATCAATTTGCTTTTGATGCCGATAAATTCCGGGATGGTTTTGTCTTTGAAATGAACTATTTCTTCGCGGTTGTTTTCGTTGAGCAGGAGTTTGCCGGTTTCCATGATTTCGCGCGAAATGTCCCAACTTTTGTCTTCGTCGGTTTTTTCCATGGTGAAATCGACCAGTAATTTGGTCAGGGTATCATCATTTCCGGCTTCGGCAATGAGTGCATCGACCGCTTCGGTGAGCAGGGTTTCGGTATCGAGCGACACCTCGAAAGTAATGGGTAAATTGAGGTCGTGTGCAAAGGCGCGTATGACTTTGTGGGTGAATTTATCGATGGTGGAAATATCAAAAGCCGCATAGTTGTGAATCAGGTTTTTGATGATGTGGCGCGATTTTTCCTGTATGCTGGTGGGGTCAAGATGGGTTTCCTGAGCGATATTTTCCATCAGTTGGAGTGCCTTTCCACTTGGGTTATCTTTGGCGAATTCCGACAGGCTTTCGAGTACACGGCTTTTCATTTCGTGCACCGCCTTGTTGGTAAAAGTAATGGCGAGGATGTTCCTATAGGCGTCATTCCTGCCAGACAAGAGGATGATTTTAAGGTACTCTTTTACCAAGGCATAGGTTTTACCCGAGCCGGCCGAAGCATCATAGAGGGAAAATGCAGTTTTTGGGTTGATCACCTCACTATTTTTTATTGATTTGATAAATGTAATTCAATTTGGAGTCTTCGCCGAAATATTCCACTTCAAATTCATCAATTTTCACTGCGCCGATTTTTTCGATGGCTTTTTGGGATCGGTAATTCAAGGCCCCGATGTGGAAATACACCTTGTCTACATATTCAAAGGCATAATCAAGCATGAGGGTTTTCAGGGCTTTGTTGTAGCCGCCGCCCCAGAATTTGCGTCCGATAAAGGTATAACCAATGAGCACGGAGTGGTGTTGGGCATCATAATCATAAAATCTGCTGCTGCCCATCACCTCGTTGGTGGCGGCTTCCCGGATGAGAAAAGCGCCTTTGGACTGCATGGCGCCTTCAAAAAAATTTTGGAATATTTCTTTTTGGTAGCGCAGTTTGTTGGGGTGTTGTTCCCAGACCAAAGGGTCTGACGCTACTTCATAGAGGATGTCAAAATCGGTTTCCTGCAATGGAATCAATTTGATGTGTGTATTTTGGAGGTGTTGTGGCTGTAAGTCGAAATTCATGAGCTGTGTTTTTAGCCCTGACTGCAATGGAAAGCCTTGTGCCGTAAAACGGTGGTTTTTGCTGCCTTGAAAATGCGACCGGCGGAAGCGCTTTCAGGGCTTGGAAAAAGCCGTTTTACCAACAAGCTTGCAATGGAAGGCAGGAATAGCTTCTGCTAATGAGCGGATAAAATTATAGTATAATTATGTAATGTTTTCTGGAGTTAAATTTATAAATTTGGGTTCATTAATTTACTAATCTTTAAAAATATATATTATGGCTTTTGAATTACCAAAATTACCGTATGCTTACGATGCATTGGAACCACATATTGATGCGAGAACGATGGAGATACACCATTCGAAGCACCACAATGCCTATACTACTAACCTGAATGCGGCCATTGAAGGCACAGACCTTGAAGGCAAATCGATAGAAGACATCCTTAAAAACCTTGACATGACCAAAGCGGCCGTGAGGAATAATGGTGGCGGTTATTTTAACCACAACTTATTCTGGACGGTAATGTCCCCGAACGGCGGCGGAACACCATCAGGTGAATTGGCCACGGCTATTGATAGCGCTTTCGGCTCGTTTGAAGATTTCAAGACAGCCTTTGCTAAAGCTGGTGCAACCCAGTTTGGATCAGGCTGGGCCTGGCTTTGCGTGAAAGACGGCAAACTCGAAGTATGCGGCACACCCAACCAAGACAATACTTTAATGCCAGGCGTTGGCTGTGGCGGAACCCCCATTTTGGGGATGGACGTTTGGGAGCACGCCTATTACCTGAACTACCAGAACCGCCGTCCGGATTATATTGCCGCTTTTTTCAATGTAATCAATTGGGATGAAGTGGCCAGAAGGTACAGTGAAGCAAAATAAAAATTCAAGTTTTTACAGAAAAACCCGATAGTGTTCTATCGGGTTTTTTTATGGCTGTGTGTTAAATTAAAAAGGCGCCGCCAAAGCGGACGCCTTTTTGCCCCAAATCTATCATAAACTTTAACCTACTAAATTCTATGATACCGCAAACATAGTGCGAACCCTGTTAGAATTGCGTTAAAAACAGTAAATATATTGGGATAGTAGGCAAATGAGGGTGGAATTTACCTATTTGAAAGTGGGAATTTTGTAAAATAAAAAAGGTGAAATTTCTTTCACCTTTTTTGCCCCAAATCTACCATAAACTTAACCTACTAATGCTATGGTGATTCAAATATATATACAAACGATTTTAACCAAATCACATTTTGGACAAAAAGCACAAAAAATCGACCAACTACACTTTTTAATAAAATATTAATAAGCGCGGGCGTCATTTCCTTCATAAAAATTAATGAAAGCGCGGTTTACCACCCGATTACCACCCGGTGTGGGATAGTCTCCGGTAAAATACCAATCACCCAAATTTTTGGGGCAGGCCTTGTGGAGGTCGTTTACCGACTGGAATATGATTTTTACTTCGGCTTTGATGGCTTCGGTGACCAGGAGTTGTGCTATTTTATCTGAAATTTCCATATCGCTAAATGGCGAATATATTTCAGTAACGTAATTGATTACTTCTGAGTCTTTTAAGTTCTCTTGTGACTTGCATTTTTGATACACCTCTTCTACGATATGATACAGGTTCCGCTCCTTCAGAAGGGCGAGCGCTGCTTCAAAAGCCACCAGGCTTTCCAGTCTGGCCATATCAATGCCGTAACAATCCGGGTAACGGATTTGCGGTGCCGAAGAAACCACGACAATGCGTTTGGGGTTGAGGCGGTCCATCATTTTGAGGATGCTTTTTTTAAGGGTGGTGCCTCGCACAATACTGTCGTCTATGATAACGAGGTTATCAGTGGATTTGATTACCCCATAGGTCACATCGTATACGTGAGCGACCAAATCGTCACGGCTGCTGTCTTCGGTGATAAAGGTTCTGAGCTTGACGTCTTTGATGGCGATTTTTTCGGTACGGATTTTAACCGCCAGTATTTCTTCGAGTTTTTCCTTGGTGAGCGTTTTGCGGTTGTTGAGGATGAATTGGTTTTTGCGTTGGTTCAAAAAATCGTTGGCCGCTTCGACCATGCCGTAAAAAGAAGTTTCGGCCGTGTTGGGGATGAAAGAAAAAACGGTGTTGTCGGTATCTTCATCGATGGCTTCGAGAACAGCCGGAAGGATGAGTTTCCCCAATTCCTTGCGTTCCTGGTAGATCTCGGCATCGCTGCCACGCGAAAAATAAATCCGTTCGAACGAACAGGCTTTCTTGACTGCCGGCGGAATGATTTCGTTTAGGGAAGTGGCCCCGTTTTTCTTGATGATCAAGGCATTTCCGGGCGGGAGTTCCTGTACTTTTTCAAACGGCACATTAAAAACCGTCTGGATAACCGGACGCTCTGACGCCACCACCACCACCTCATCGTCTTCATAAAAATAAGCCGGACGGATGCCAGCAGGATCGCGGAAAACAAAAGCATCTCCGTGCCCCAGCAATCCGGCCATGGCGTAACCGCCGTCCCAGCCACGGGAAGCGCGCTTGAGAATGCGGGTCAAATCGAGTTTTTCGGCTATGACCGGCGAGGCTTCTCTTTTAGACAAGCCGTTGTTTTTGCATTCGAGGTACAAATCGGTGACATCTTCATCAAGGAAATGCCCGATTTTCTCCATGACGGTAACGGTATCTGCGAGTTCTTTCGGATGCTGCCCCAGTTCTACCAGGCTGTTGAACAGTTCCTTGACATTGGTCATGTTGAAATTGCCGGCAATAATCAGGTTCCTGTGCATCCAGTTGTTCTGGCGCAGGAAAGGGTGGACGCTTTCAATACTGTTTTTCCCGAAAGTACCGTAACGGACATGGCCGAGGAACAATTCGCCTATATAAGGGATATTGGCTTTCTGGAGGGCCACATTGTCATTGTATTCGGGGTGCAGCAACAGCTCTTCATTGATCCGGCCGTTGATTTGCGCGAAAATATCCTGTATCGGTTGGGCATCGGTCGAACGGATGCGGCTGATGTAGCGCTCGCCCGGTTCGACATCCATTTTGATGGAGGCAAAACCCGCACCATCCTGGCCGCGGTTGTGCTGCTTTTCCATGAGGAGGTACATTTTCTGGATGCCGTAAAAAGCTGAACCGTATTTTTCTTTGTAGAATTCTAACGGTTTTTTCAACCGTAAAAGTGCAATGCCACATTCGTGTTTTATTGCGTCGCTCATTGTGTAGTTATTTTAGTTGTGTTGTTTTTTTATTCTTTAACTATCTTTTTTGAAAATACACCCTTATCCGTTTCTATTGTCAGATAATAAATGCCGGAATTAAATGTTTTTAAATTAATTTGTGCCGTTTCATATTGCGTATCAACAATTCTTCCGGCCGTGTCAAAAATTACAACTTTATGAATCCCCTCATTACTACTGATATATACAACATCTTTTGTTGGAGAAGGATAAATTACCATACGGGTGTTTTCAACAGCCGGAGTTGAAAGTAAAGTGGTGTTTAATTTTGCGACAAACGCGTCTACATATCCTGATTGGGAAGTGTTTGACAGGATGGTGCTTCCAAAAGTCATGGACGGGGAATCGAAGTAGCCTCCCAAAAATAAGTTCCCGGAAGAATCAATGGCAAATCCGAGGATGCTTTCATTATTTGTTCCGTTGGCCGATTTTGCCCATAAAAATTGCCCGCTTGTATTCATTTTTGCAACATAAATATCCTCACTTGGCAAACTCGTACTGCTATTGGTATTGGTCAATGTGGTGGTTCCGAAAGTTAGGGTTGGCGTAATAAAATTTCCGGCAACATATAAACTTACCCCATCGGTTTTGATAATACCCGACAGACCGGAATTGTAGATAATAGCATTTACCTGTCCGTTGAAATTCAGTTTCATAATCCCTTTGGTTGAAGCCGGATTATTATAGTTTACCCCGTCATAAGAATACACTGTTGGGGAAGTCAGATTACTTGACGCCACAGTGAACGGCACGTATAATTCATTCTGAATGATCATGATGGTTGCAAATCTGTCATCACCATTACCCTGCAACACCTTCTGCCAAACTATCGCACCACCCGAATCTAACTTCACTATAAAGCTATCATTAATACCAGGAGCAACGTTGGTGTATGTCGTTGTTCCCAATGTAAAAGTTTCAATATTAAAACGTCCGGTTAAATAACAATTCCCGGATGCATCAAAAGTGGGTGCGCTGATATAGGTTCCTGCATCATTATTATTTCCAAACCTTTTAATCCACAATGGTGTCCCGGAACTATCAAACTTAGACAGAAAACCGGCAACCAAACTGTTCTGGATGGCCGAAACCGATAAATTTCCGGCCGTTACTACCTGTGATACGCTAAAAGCATTGACATACACGTTTCCCTGTGCATCACAGCTAACTTCCCCCGAAGTTTCATCCTGGGTTCCTCCTATTTTCCGTACCCAAAGGACAGTTCCGTTGGCATCATACTTTACTAAAGCCAAATCATAAGGCAAAAGCCCCGTGATATCTGGTACCGTAGCGGTATTGCTGATGGTAAAACTGCCAAAGGTAACCGTAGCAGACTGAAAACTCACCACCGCATACAAATTGCCGTTGGAATCAGTGGTCATGTTATAAATTATTTCATTCCCTGTCCCTCCGCCGTTTTTCATCCAAAGGGGTACACCGGCGGAATTGTACTTAACAACAAAGTAATCGGCATAACCGTTGTTGGCCACGGGGCCTAAACCAAAATTGCCATCACTAGAAATAATACTTCCTGCAGCATAAATATTGCCATTCAAATCTGTAGTCACACAAGCCACGCCTTCATTGATATCACCTGTAGATTTTTTTACCCAATTCCAGCTGGGGGTTTGCGCCATCAGTAATGGTGATGCCAAACCCATGAAGAGTAAGAAGATTTTTCTCATTATTTTTTGCCCTTTTTTAAATAAAAATGCCCCGGCATTGCGGGGCATAAAATTACGATAATTCTATTTCAAATTGTGTTAAGGCCTTGAATTGTTTCAGCCTTTGCTGCACTTCTACCGGTTTGAGGTTAAGCATTCTTTCGGTACCGAATTTTTCGACACAGAAAGAAGCAAGGTTGGAGCCATGAATGATGGCGTTCTTCATATTGTCAAAAGAAATGTTTTCGCTTTGGGCGATATACCCTGAAAAACCTCCTGCAAAAGTATCACCTGCCCCGGTCGGGTCAAATACTTCTTCCAAAGGAAGTGCCGGTGCATAGAAAATATCTTTGCCCTGGAACAAGAGTGCGCCGTGCTCCCCTTTTTTGATGACCACATATTTGGGGCCCATGGTATGTATTTTGGCCGCGGCTTTCACCAACGAATATTCGCCAGACAATTGACGGGCTTCTTCATCATTGATGGTAATCACATCCACGCGTTTCATCACGTCGAGCAATTCGGGCAGGGCACAGTCCATCCAGAAATTCATGGTATCAAGCACTACCAGTTTTGGTTTTTTGGCCATTTGGTCGAGTACGCCTGTTTGAACGATAGGATGCAGGTTGCCCAGCATGACCACATCGGCATCCTTATAATCCTGCGGAACAACCGGGTTAAAATCGGCCAAAACGTTCAGTTCGGTAATCAGGGTGTCGCGGGAGTTCAGGTCGTTGTGGTATTTGCCGCTCCAGAAAAAGGTTTTTCCGCCTTTTACGATTTCGATTCCTGAAATATCAATGTTTCTTGCGGTCAGCAAGTCAAGGTATTCCTGTGGGAAATCTTCGCCGACTACCGAAACAATAGCTGATTTTACATTAAAGTGTGAAGCCGATAAGCCAATGAAGGTAGCGGCACCACCCAATATTTTGTCGGTTTTCCCGAAAGGGGTCTCTATGGCATCAAAAGCGA
>CAZXRX010000082.1:0-10732 GCA_964642945.1 uncultured Flavobacterium sp.
TCCTGCCCAGATTGAAAGTGTATTGGGCAAGGAGAAAAAAAGCATCCGGATCAAAACTTATGATGACTTCAAAAACTTTTTGGCTTAACCCAAGTTGAGATAGGCTTTTCCGAGATAGCGGATGATGTCTGAGGCTGTAAAAGCCTGATATCCCGTTTCCGGAAGTGCCAAATCTGCAGTCAATCCGTGAAGGTAAACCCCTGCTATTGCTGCGTGTAAAGGTTCATATCCCTGCGCCAAAAGACCCGTAATAATCCCGGTGAGTACATCGCCGCTGCCAGCCGTAGCCAATGCCTGGTTTCCGGTCGTGTTTTCATACCTATCGTTTTTATAAATGATATTTGTCGGTGCGCCTTTCATCACGATTACGACATTATGTTCAGATGAAAATGTTTCCACCTTAGCCATTTTTTCGGCTTCTGTTTTCCAAACTCCAATCAGACGCTCAAGCTCTTTTTGATGCGGCGTGAGAATGGTTTTTTGTGGTAAAAGCGTCAACCATCCTGTATTATTTGATAAGATATTCAAGGCATCTGCATCTACCACCAATGGGGTTTTGTTGGCAGACAGAAACTCATGCAGGGCTACTTGTGTTTCGCTCTCCTGCCCCATTCCCGGGCCGATTCCAATAGCGCTTGGCATAAAGTCATAATGGATGGATGAAATGGTTTTGAGGTTGGCGTCGGTAATGACCATCACTTCCGGAATTGCCACCTGGAGGATTTCATATCCACATTCCGGAATAAAAGCCGTAACCAATCCGGCACCACTATGCAATGCTGCTTTTGAAGCCAGGCAAACCGCACCCATTTTGCCGTAACTGCCGCCAATCAGCAAGGCGTGTCCCTGGGTTCCTTTGTGTGCTGTAGGGGGAACGGCACGGATTATTTTTCGGATAAAATCTTCGGTGACTTGGGTAGTGTTCATCGCTATTTTTAGCTAAAGTTACGGTTTTTAAACCATTTTCATCGGCTGTAAGCGTCAAAAATGTTATGCAATATGCGGTTTCACGGAACAAAAATTCGGGTTTATTACATTGTTTTCAATATTCCATCATAATATTTGATATATCAGAATTAATTCCGGATGGCCACACTTTTTTGAAATTTTCATTGATTTTTTCACTATAATTGTTAAAATAAAACTTTTTATGAAAGAAGAATATTTCAAATGGTACTCCCCCAACCTAAGCATGGAAATTGAAATGCTGGTTTTCGGGCACGCCGGTTATCCGGTGATTTTGTTTCCGACTTCTATGGGAAGTTACCATGAAAACAAAGACCAAGGCCTTATTGAAAGTGCAAAATGGTATATCGAACAAGGCCTTATCCAGATATTCTGTCCAGGAAGCGTTGACAAACACAGCTTTTACAACAAGAAAATCCATCCGGTACACCGCATACAAAACCACACCTGGTATGACAAAATGATTTGTCACGAAATCGTCGAAAAAGTCAGGAACAATACGCCTTCAGGAAAGGTAGCTGTGGCGGGTTGCAGTTTTGGAGGTTATCATGCCCTGAATTTCGGGTTCCGTCATCCGGGTTATGTAAGCCATATCTTTTCGATGAGCGGTTCGTTTTCCATCAACAGTTTTCTTGACGGACATTGGGATGACGATGTGTTTTTCAACAGCCCTGAAGTGTACATCCAAGGGCTGAATGACCACGAAGTCTGGAATATGGATGTGGTACTCGGAACCTCCAACTGGGACATCTGTTTTGACGGCAATTTAAGGATGAGCAGGGTGCTGGCCAACCGCGATATTCCGCATTGGCTCGACATCAGGAAAGACAAGAAACACGATTGGCCTGCCTGGAAAGAGATGTTTCCGCATTATTTGTCAAGGATTAAATTTCAATAAAACAAAATCATAGTAAAATGAAAAAAATAGGGATTTTATTCGGCATGGAAGATACTTTTCCGGCTGCCTTCATAGAAAGGGTCAATTCAAAAAACGAAAAAGGCATCATTGCCGAAGCAGTTTCCATCGATAAGGTGATGCAGAACCAGGCAACCGAATATGCGGTAATTATTGACCGTATTTCGCAGGATGTGCCTTTTTACCGTTCCTACCTCAAAAACGCCGCACTGACCGGAACCAACGTCATCAACAATCCGTTCTGGTGGAGTGCTGACGAAAAATTCTTCAACAATTCGCTGGCCGATACTTTGGGTGTTCCGTTGCCCAATACCGTGATTGTGCCTTCTGCGGAACATCCTACCGATACCACTTCCAAGTCATTCCGAAATTTGAAATTCCCGATGGATTGGGAAGCCATATTTGATTACGTTGGGTTTCCGGCTTATATGAAACCCCACGATGGCGGCGGATGGAAAAGTGTATACCGGTTGGAAAACAAAGAAGAATTTTGGGAAAAACACCGTGAAACCGGACAACTGGTCATGATGCTGCAGGAAGAAATTGTATTCGATGAATATTTCCGGGTGTATTGCCTGGGCGGAAAAGACGTGCACATCATGCAGTACGAGCCCCGCAACCCACACCATTTGCGTTATGTGATAGACGGCCCGCCAACCAGCAAGAAAATGTTGGCTTTGGTGAAAGACTACACCCTGCGCCTCTGCAAAGGTTTGGGATACGATTTCAATACGGTTGAATTTGCCGTGCGCGATGGCATCCCTTATGCCATTGATTTCGGAAACCCGGCACCCGATGCCGAACTGACTTCGGTTGGGGCAGAAAATTTTGAATGGGTGGTCGAGCATGCCGCCAAAATGGCCATCGATAAAGCGAAAAAGCACAAACCCGGACAGATGAACCTGACCTGGGGGACTTTTATAAAAAATGCAACAAAGTAATGTCAAACAAAAAGGCTGAATTGTTAAAATAAAGCCTTAGCCCGGATAAAAGCGGCATCCTTTTGCAAAGCGTAGCGGCGCAAAAGATAGAGCGGATAGCCGGATTAGCTACAAATAAAGACCATGCAGAAAAAACTTCCCACATTTACCCTTGGTGTTGAAGAAGAATACCAAATCATCGATCCCGAAACCCGCGATTTGCGTTCGCATCTGTCTAAAATTGTAGATGGGGCGAAGGTTTTCCTGAACGAACAAGTCAAGGCAGAAATGCACCAATCTGTGGTGGAAGTCGGTACGAATATCTGCCAAAATGTGGCCGACGCCAACAAGGAAATCCGGTTTTTGCGCTCCAAAATCGTAGAATTGGCAGACAAACAGGGTCTTGTGGTGGGAGGTGCCGGAACCCATCCGTTTTCGCGTTGGCAGGACCAACCGATTACAGACGATCCGCGTTACCACAATATCGTGAATGAATTACAGGATGCGGCCCGTTCCAATTTGATTTTCGGAATGCATTGCCATGTGGGCATCGAAAACCGTGAAGTCGGTTTGCAGCTGATGAACCAGGCCTGCTATTTTTTACCGCATATTTTTGCCCTGTCGACCAACTCCCCTTTCTGGGAAGGTAGAAATACGGGCTATAAGTCATTCCGGACCAAGGTTTTTGACAAATTTCCGAGAACGGGTCTGCCGGAATATTTTGACAGCGTACAGTCTTATGACAATTACCTCGAAACCCTGGTCAAGACCAAATGTATTGACAACCCAAAAAAAATCTGGTGGGATTTGCGTCTGCACCCGTTTTATGATACCATAGAATTCCGCATTTGTGACATGAGCCTGACCGTCGATGAAACCATGTGTATCGTCGCCATTATCCAGGCCATTGTAGCCAAATTATACAAACTCAATGCCGCCAACACGAGTTTCAACATGTACCGCATTGCGCTGATCAAGGAGAATAAATTCCGGGCAGCGCGTTACGGCATCGAAAACCACATGATAGATTTTGGCCTGCAGCAGGAAGTGGAAACCAAAGGGCTGATTCTCGAATTGCTAGATTTTATTGACGACGTGGTAGATGAATTGGGCAGCCGGGAACAAATCAGCTATGTGCATACGATTTTGAGGGAAGGCACCGGGGCAGACAAACAACTGGCTGTTTTTGAACAGACCAATGACCTGACCAAAGTGGTCGATTTGATTACCGGTGAATTTACCAAAGGCCTGTAAATTGTTAATGATTTTATTGATAACTGTTGGCCAATGACAAACCGCAAGGGGGTTAAAAAGGTATATTTGTGATACCAAATAATAAAAAAATGAACCAAATCAGGATTGCGATACTGGACATGTATGATGGCGAACCCAATCAGGGAATGCGCTGCATCATTGACATCATCAACCGTTTTAACCAGATGGCCAGCTTCCAGATTTTTGACGTGAGGGGAAAGAGTGAATTCCCGAACATTGAAATATTTGACATTTACATTTCTACAGGCGGACCGGGAGATCCTATCAAAAATACCGGAAACTGGGATTTGAAATATTACGATTTTATCGACCAACTGAACGACTGGAATACCAAGAACAAAATCAAGAAGCACGTTTTGTTTATCTGTCATTCGTTCCAGATGGCGTGTTACCATTTCGGGCTGGCCCAGGTGACCAAACGCAAGTCGACCTCTTTTGGTGTGATGACCGTACACAAAACGGAGGAAGGCATGAATGACCCTGTTTTTGAAGGATTGGCCAACCCTTTTTATGCCATTGACAGCCGCGATTATCAGGTAGTGCAACCCAAATTGAGCATCTTCAAGAAAAAAGGCGCCAAAATCATTTCGTTGGAAAAAATCAGGAACCACCGTGGTGATTACGAGCGGGCCATCATGGGCGTGCGTTTTACAGATTATATGGTGGGGCTGCAATTCCATCCGGAAGCCGATGCGATGAGCTTTATCGCCAACCTGAAAAATAAGGAAAAAAGGGATAAAATCATAGCGATGAAAGGGCGTACGAAATTCCGGAACATGCTCGAAGATTTGCTCGACGAAGAAAAAATCTTCAAAACAAACGAAACCATTATCCCGAACTTTTTGCGTAGGGCAATCAATGATTTGATTGCCACCAGAAAATCGCTGTCGAATTAAAACTAATTCAAACCAACGCTAAGGCACAACGGATACATTCTTTTGTGCCTTTTATAATAAAAATATTTTATGGAAGCCGAATACAGAAGCGTTTTCAATGCGGGTTTTTCTGAAGACCAATACCACGCCTTGCTCGATGATATTGCTGATGACTTTAATTACAGGCTTCCGTTTCGTGTGGGGGAAACCCCGTTTTTCATTCCGGAAAAGCTCAAAAACCAATTGTTGGAAGCGGCCAATGAAGTGATTGTATTTATTCAAAAGGAGGACTTCAATGAATTAACCAACAAGGCTTTAGAGTTGAACAAAAAAGTCCCTAATCAGGACAGTCATACTACTTTTCTGGCAATTGATTTTGGTATTTGTGAAGAAGATGGTGCCTTGATTCCGAAGCTGATTGAAGTGCAGGGCTTTCCGTCTTTGTTCAATTTCCAGTACCATTTGTCGGAAAAATTCAAGACCCACTACCCTTTCCTTTCGCATTTGACGTCTTTTTTTAATGGATATTCCAAAGAAAGTTATCTTTCCCTTTTGCAAAAAGTAATCTGCAACGGACATTCCCCGGAAAATGTGGTCTTACTGGAAATCGAACCCGAAAAGCAAAACACCTATATTGATTTTTTGTATTGCCAGCGCGATTTCGGGGTGCCGGTAATTTGTGTGACCCAGGTAATCCGGAAAGGAAAACAGTTGTTTTACCAAAATACTGAAGGAAAGGAAATACTGATAAATAGAATTTACAACAGGGTTATTTTTGACGAACTCGATTTGCGCAGTGACCTCAAGCTGGCCTTTGATTTTGCGGAGGAACTTGACGTGGAATGGGCCGGACATCCGAACTGGTTTTTCAGGATCAGTAAATTCATTCTGCCATACCTGAAAGGAAAATATTTTATTGAAACCACCTTGCTTTCAGACTTGAAGGAAATTCCGCAGGATTTGGAAAATTATGTGCTAAAACCGCTGTTTTCGTTTTCGGGAAGTGGCGTCATTTTTCATGTGAAACGAGAAGACATTGAAGCCGTAAAGGAAAAAGACCTGTATATTTTACAAAAAAAAGTCCATTACAAACCCATTATTCAATCTCCGGACGGAATGGTCAAAGCCGAAGTGCGTTTGCTTGCTGTTTGGGAAAAAGACGCCCCATCCCCTGTTTTGGTGACCAATCTGGTAAGGCTCAGCCGGGGCGAAATGATTGGGGTTAAATTTAATAAAGATAAAGATTGGGTGGGCGGAACCATTGGTTTGTTTGCCGTTTAGTCCCGTAATATTTTTTTTAACAGACACTTAACAATTTTCAATATTATTACCTATCTTTGAATCCTAACTTTTTAAATCAAACATTTAACTTTAAACAATACTTATGAAAAAAAAGTACTCAATTTTCGAAAAATTAACCACTTTTAAGCTACTGTTTGCGGTACTCGTCCTAAACGGATTGTCTGCAAATGCGACGCGTCTGGATCCTGCAGGAGCCGTAGTTACCACCAATAGTGGTTCTGGTTTGGCCTCTAGCTACGGAACATTAGATGCTGCCATTACAGCCTTGAATGCCGCTACCATTACCTCACCGGTAGTCATCACCCTTAATTCCCCACAAACAGCGCCAGTGGGTGGTTATGCCATCACAGCCTCTGGTACGGCAACAAATACCATTACCATCACGGGTAATAACAATGTAATTACTGCCAATGCGGCTCAAACCGTTGGATCTATTTCAGATGCCATTTTTAAACTAGTCGGTGCAGACTACATTACTTTAAGTAATTTTACCATGATTGAAAACCCTGCCAATACGGTGAGTACTACAGCATTGACCAACAATATGACAGAATGGGGTGTGGCCGTCTTGTATGCTACTACTACCAATGGAGCGCAGAACAATACCATTATTGATAACACCATTTCATTAAACAGGACCTACACCAGTACTTTCGGGGTATATTGCAGCTCTTTTCATGCTGCGGGAACACCATCTACTTCTGCTACTGCCACCACTGCTGCCGGAAGCAACACTGGTTTGTCCGTTTTGGGGAATACCATCACCAACGTATGTTACGGTGTGATTGTTGTTGGTCCTTCTGCCGCCGCAGACCACAACCAACAAATCACTATCGGAAATGCCGCCAAACCTAACATCATTACCGATTTTGGTACCAATACACCATTATCCAATTTCAGTGGTTTGCTTACTACATCAGCTTACGGTATTTATGTAAGAAATACCGATAACTTTTCTGTTTCCTACAATACATTGACCAGTTCTAACGGAGGTTTTGTGGGAACTGCCTTCAGGGGTATTTACATTCCGGCTGCTAATAATGCACCAATCGGTACCTTGACACAGGCTATCAATAATAACATTATCTCATTGCGTCCTGGAGCATCAGCCACGATTTTTGGTATTTCTGTGGAAGCTACCACGGGTAATGCAACGACCACTTTGTCGATTTCCAATAACGATTTCAACAATACGACCCATACTGTAGCCGCCACATCAGCGATTACCTTTATTTCTAACCTGATGGCTAACCTAAATGTTGCCATCAACAACAACACTTTCACCAACATGTCTGTGAATACCTCAGGAAGTGTGAATTTTATTGCCAACAGTGTGGCACATCCTGTCAATGCGGCATACACAGTAAATAACAATCGTATTGTAACCGGTTTCCTTAAAACCACCGCTGGAGGAACAGTTTCTTTTTATAACTCTGCCAGCACCACTGCAGCCGGAACCGCTAACGAAAACAACAATGGAAATGATTTTTCAAATATTGGTGTAAATGGAGCTACCATCATAAGTGGTTGGGTAAATACAGCAGGAGCAACTACTAGCCCATTTGGTCCTACCAAAACTGTAACCAATAATACATTCGGCTCTATTGTGGGCGGATCAAGCTCTACCAATATCATTACGGTGGGTAATGGTTATGCCAATGGTAACTCAGTAGTATCTAACAATACCATTAACGCTGTTTCAACATCAGGTACTATTGTAGGTATTACTTCTGCCCAAGGCGTTCAAACCTTTTCAGGCAACAGCATTACCAACCTGGTTTCAACTGTATCAGGAATTGTGTCAGGAATGTCTATCACTGGAGGTCTTGACCAAACCGTTACCAAAAACAAAATTGCCAGTATTGAAGTAAACAATGCCGCAGGTTCTGTAAATGGTCTTTTGGTTTCATCCGGAACCTTGGTAAAAATTACCAACAACCTTATTGGTGATTTAAGGGCACCTATCAGGAATTCTGCTACAGATGGTGTGAGGGGTATCAGCATTACTTCTACAGCAGCTACTTCTAACATCAATGTATATCACAATACTATCGCTATTGGTGCTACTTCAACAGGAGCTGATTTCAGTGCTTCAGGATTGTTTCATACCGTTTCTGCTACTGCTACTACAGCCGTATTGGATTTAAGAAACAATATCATTGTCAATTCTTCTACTGCTAGTGGTACAGGTACTTCTGTAGCTATCAGAAGGTCTGGTGTTGCCCTGAATAACTTTGCCAGTACTTCAAACAACAACGATCTCGTTGGTACAGCTATCATGGCAGACGGAACTACTACTTATGCCACTACAGCAACTTATCAGGCTTTTGTAGCTCCAAGGGAGGCAAATAGCATTTCTACCGCAGCTAACTTCTTGAGTTTGGTAGCGTCCAACCCTAACTTTTTACATATTGATGCCTCTATTGCTTCGCAAATCGAAAGCGGCGGAAGTGTAATCGCTACCGTTCCGGATGATATCGATGGTGAAGCACGTCAGGGTGCTGTAGGCTATACAGGAACAGGTACAGCTCCAGATATGGGTGCTGATGAGTTCAATGGAACTTTGGCTACTGTTAATTTTGACAATATAGCCACTTTTAATGCGTATCCGAACCCAACTTCGGGTGTATTGAACATCAATGCCACCAAAGAAATTACCTCAGTAAGCGTAATCAATTTATTAGGCCAGACTATCAGCAATCAAAAAGTAAGCGGCTTGGATGTCCAGGTTGATTTGTCTTCACTTTCAAGAGCTACCTACTTGGTAAAAGTAATAGCAGCCGATGGACAGGAAAAAGTACTGAAAGTAGTAAAACAATAAACACTTCCTTTCTAAAATAAAAAACCGCCATTACTGGCGGTTTTTTTTATGTTTATCAATGAAGCTTTTTGACTTGCTCCTGCTTGACGGAAGTCGCAAAATATTTGATGAGCCGTTCAGCATAATCATCCAATAATTGCCTTATCCTTTCTTGTTTGTCGCTTTTCACAATCAATCCGGCGTGATAGTCCAACGGTACCCTGAAGCATACTTCTGCATCATCAAACCCTGACAAATCCGGATGTTGGAATTTGGATAAGGTTAAAACTATTCCGGCAAAATCTTTTTTGGTTTTGGGTAATTGGTATTCGATACCGCGTGCCAGACAATCTTCAATTTTAGCCCATTCCCCCCATAAATTAATCCCAGAAGCTGCTTCCACCATTTCCGCCAGATGCGCCCCGCCTACCCTTGAGGCAGTTTCCAGGAAGTACATCTTTCCGTCTTCGTTACATTTAATGAATTCGGTATGGGTGGCACCATGTTGCATACCAAAAGCTTTCATTACGGCTTCATTCATTTTTTTTATGGCTTTATCATCGGCTGAGTTGTAAGCTACGTTGGCACTCCTGAAAATACCGCCGCCTTGTGAAATTTCCATTGGCGTCGCCAAATATTGCGAAGTAAGGCTGAATAAAACCTTTGCTTTCCAATTGATAGCGTCACAATGGTAAACAGCACCGGGTTTGAACTGTTCGACCAAATATTTGATGCGGTCATCGCCTAATTCGTGTACTTTCTGCCAAAGTTCTTCCTTACTGTGTATTTTCATGATACCCGAAGCGGATGCTTCAGACCTTGGTTTCAATACCCATGGTGGTGGGACCGTGTCGGCAAATTGATTGATGTCACTGTCATTAAACAAGGGGCTGAACGACGGAATCGGGATGCCTGCTTCCTTGGCTTTCATCCGCATGGCGAGTTTGTCCCTGAAATAACGGCCAGTAGTTTGTCCCATTCCCGGTAAACGAAGGCTTTCACGCAAAAAAGTCGCTTTTTCAACGTCAAAATCGTCCAGGGCAATGATGGCATCAATTTTTTTGTGCCGCATCAAACCAGCCACACCTTTCAGTAAATCGTCTAGGTTCCAGTCAGTATCCTGACCGGGCATGAAATAGATTTCGTCAATAAAATCAACAGCCCAGGCTTTGTCACGCAATTTCTCTGAAGTAATCAGGTACACTTTGTTACCCAGCTTTTTCATGTTGATCATGAAATCATTCCCTTTGAAAAAATTCGAAACACAGATGTAGTTTTTGACTTCCATAACTTAAAGGTTTTCGATGAATTTAGTAATTAAATGAACGCCGTAGGCCGATGCATGTTTTGTTTTGGCAAATTCATCGTCTATAAAGGAAACACCTGCAATGTCCAGATGCGCCCACGGCATGTCGCCCACGAACTTGTAGAGCGTGTCGTCTTCGATCACGCGTACGGTCTTGCCGTTGACCTGAGCCGAGAGAATCGAATCGAAACGGCTGCGGTCGATCTGCGGCCTGGAGACGATCACAGCGACGTTCACGCCTTCGCCTTGCCCGAAAGCATCGTCGTTGATGCCAGCGCGGTCGACGACGAAACGCATCGGCTTCGAAGCCGGAATCAGGCCCGCCCTGCGTATCGCGTTCACGCACGTCGATCAGCTCAAGCGACCCGCCGC
>CAZXRX010000083.1:0-10589 GCA_964642945.1 uncultured Flavobacterium sp.
AAAAAGCCTACATTAATTGCTTGAATAAACTCGTAAGGACAAGTTTTGAGCTAACCCGCTGTTCAAGTTTTCCGCCTGGGCGGACATACTATAGTAGCGGCGATTCACTCATTTTAATTTGTTAGTGTTGAGTTTACCAAAATTGAACTAATGTAGGCAGTATCTTTAGTTATGTGTAAGAACGTATTATTTGGAGAGATAAGCCTCCAATAAATCATTTATTTTTGACAAACGGTCGATGGTTTCTGTGCCATCAATCGATTTCTCCAACTGTTTTTGTTCGAGTTGGGAAGCAAACTGCAGGGCGCACATCGCCAAAACATCCTGTTTGTCCCGCACAGCATAATTTTCTTCATATTGCTTGATCATCGCATCAATTTTTTTTGAAGCGCTCCTGAGCCCTTCTTCCTGAGAGGGATTTACCGTTAGCGGATAGACCCTGTCTGCAATTGATATCTTGATTTTCAGCTTTTCATCCATATTTTTAATCTGCAAGCTGCGCTATGCAGTAATCAATTTCACGAATTAATGAATTTATCTTAAGCTTTGTATCCCGTTTGTGATCTTCACTGCCTAATAATGAATTGGTAATCTTGAGTGTTTCATAATCTTTCTTCAGTGTTTCCACCAGTTGCGATTGATTATTGAGGTTGGTTGCAGCGTATTTTAATTGGTGTTGTAATTCCTGATTTTTTTCTTCCAAACTTTTCACTTTCGCAATCAGTTTTTCAAGTCTATTTTCAAGAGTATCAATTATTTCTGCAATTTCACTCATGTACTACTTTATTCATTACTTAATGCACAAATTTATAATTCCTATCCAATTAAAGCAATTATTTTATCCAAAAAAAAATATTTATTTTATTTTTCATCCGTAAGATTATGTATAGTAACGTGTTAGTCAAACAAAATTATATTTTTCATGTGGGTTCCAATGTTTTTTATATTTTAGCACCTGATGCCGGTGTGATAAGCCGTGGCTTAAATGAACCTGGTAAAAAACCATACAAATGAAATACACTCCTTTTTTTCTTTTTTTCTGTCTTGGGGTCCTGGCACAGAACAATTACCCCAAAGACTATTTTGCACCGCCGCTCGACATCCCGATGCAGCTTTCCGGAAATTTTGGTGAACTGCGCCCCAACCACTTCCATGCCGGCTTTGATTTCAAGACCAACCAGCGGGAAGGCCTCAATGTGTATGCGGCGGCTGATGGCTATATCTCCAGGATAAAAATCTCGAATGCCGGTTACGGAAAAGCCATCTACATTACCCATCCGAATGGTTATACGACAGTATATGGGCATTTGAAAATGGCTGTGGGTGCCATACAGGAGCGGATTATAGCCACCCAATACAAGGAGCAATCTTATGAGGTCGAACTTTTCCTTAAACCTGATGAACTACCGGTTAAAAAAGGGGAGGTAATCGCTTTGTCGGGAAATACCGGAGGTTCTGAAGGTCCGCACCTGCATTTTGAGTTCCGTGACACCAAAACCGAGAAAATCATCAATCCGTTGTTTTTTGGTTTTGACAAGAACCTGACCGACAACAAAAAACCGAATGTATCCGCTTTGGTCGTTTTTCCTTTGGATGACAATACCGTGGTCAACCAGTCACAACGCCCGGTGAACCTGAATTTGTCGCTGCAGGCAGATGGTACTTTCCTCTCGGAAAAAGTCGTGGCCAATGGTAAAATCGGTTTTGGCATCAACAGCAGCGACTATGACAATGTTTCATACAATGCAAACGGCGTTTACAAGGTGCAGGAGTTGGCCAACGGCAAACCTGTTTTTGGCTATAAATTTGACGAGATGGTGTTTGACGAAGCGCGTTATGTGAATTATTTCATCGATTACAGCCGCTACAAGAAAACCCACCAATGCGTCCAGAAACTGTTCATGAAAAACAAGTACAACTGGAGCAACATCAATACCAATGTCGATAACGGTACGGTTGATGTACAGCCCAATTTCAATCAGATTTACCGCATTGAAGTGTCTGATTATTTTGAGAACAAGACCATTATTTCCATCCCCGTTGAATATTCAAGCCAGAAGGCGGTGGTACTTTCTGATGTCAAAAAAACGCCTTACCTGGTCAAATACAACAAAGACAGCAATTTTGAAAAAGAGAATGTGTCGGTTTATTTTCCATCGGGTACATTTTATGAAGACTTTTACCTGAATTTTGACGTGAAACAAAATATTTTGTACCTGCACGATGACAGTGTGCCGGCGCATACCAATTTCACCATTTCGTTTACCGATTCCAAAACCCCGGCTGAACTCAAAAAGAAAATGTTTATCGCTACGGTCAACGGAAAAAAACTCGGGTACCTCACAACAAAACTCGATGGCAATACGTTTTCCTGTAAAACACGTACCCTGGGTCAGTTTACCCTGGCTAAAGATGTCATTGCACCCAAAATTACCATGTCCAAACCGATTCAGGACAAATGGATTACCGGACAAAAAAGCATCAATGTGACCATTTCTGATGATTTGTCGGGCATCAAAACCTATAACGGCTATTTAAACGGCAAATGGGTATTGTTTGAATATGAATCTAAATTGAAACGCCTAACCCATACCTTTGCGGATGGGACGCTGCTCGAAGGCAAAAATAATTTGAAAGTGGTCGTAACCGATAATGTTGGAAATTCCACTATCTTTGAAACGCAGTTTAATGTTGGTTTAAAAAAATAAGACAATTTGAAAACACATCCTTTTTTATATACCCTGATCCTTCTTTTTTTTACTTCTTTCCTTAGTGCACAGACCGCAACCGTGGCAGGGGTAATCCTGGATGAGTACAATAATCCTGTTGAAAATGTCAGTGTTAGTTACCAGAATACTTCCACTAAATCAGATGCCAAAGGGTTTTACACACTGACCGTTCCTGCCAATAAAAAGGTGGTGCTTACCTTTACACACGTGTCCCTGAGCAAAGGAACCGCTACCATAGAACTGGCTCCGGGCGAAAAGTATGAACTGTATTTCAGCATGACATCCAATGCAGAGCAATTGACCGAAGTAACCATCATCAATGATAAAAAACGGGTGCAGGGCATTGTCGCCATCAGTCCGCAGGTCATCCAGAAAAACCCGAGTGCAATGCCGGGCGTTGAAAGTGTATTGAAAACATTCGGGGGTGTCAACAGCAACGAAGAAATGTCTTCGCAATATTCGGTGCGTGGTGGCAATTATGATGAAAACCTCGTTTATGTCAATGAAATAGAAGTCTATCGTCCGTTTTTAATCCGTTCCGGGCAACAGGAAGGATTGAGTTTTACCAATACCGACATGATCCAGAACGTCGATTTTTCTGCCGGTGGTTTTCAGGCCAAATATGGTGATAAACTGTCGTCGGTGCTCGACATTACTTACCGCAAACCTACCTCGTTCGGAGCAGCTTTTGAAGCCAGTTTCCTAGGCGGAAGCCTCACGGTTGATTTGGTATCAAAAAACAAGAAATGGTCTTCAATTACCGGGGTGCGTTACCGCGACAATTCCCTGTTGGTGAACAGCAAGGAAACCGAGTCGAATTATAGGCCAACATTTGTCGATGTACAAACCATCGTTAATTACAATGCCAACGAGAAATGGCAGTTCAGTTTTTTGGGGAATGTGTCCCAAAACAAATACAATTATGAGCCATTGTCACGTCAGACAAATTTTGGCACCATCAGTGACCCGATTGCCTTGCAGATTGCCTATGAAGGACAGGAAAATGACAAATACCGCACTTTGTTCGGGGCGCTAAAAACGACTTTCAATGCTTCGGAAAATGCCACCTACAAACTGATTACTTCTGCTTACCACACACAGGAGCAGGAATATTTTGACATTGACGCAGCTTATTTTTTGGGAGAGGTAGATACCAACATCGGCTCGGAAACCTTTGGGGATGTGTCTTACAACCGTGCCATCGGCTCGCAGCTCAACCATGCACGGAATGATTTGGATGCGCTCATCCTCAACGCTGAAGTGAAAGGAACGAATTTCGCCAAGAAAAAATTCCAGCTCGACTGGGGTATAAAATATACCCACGAAGACATCCGCGACCGTATCGTGGAGTGGGAAGTAATAGATTCTGCCGGATTTTCCATCAATCCACCCATCATAGATTTGCCGGTCAACGACCAACCTTACAATCCTTATGTTGGGCCATTGGTGCCTTTCCAGAATGTAAGGGCCTTGAATTTTGTCAACATTGACCGTTTTTCGGGCTATGCCCAGGTCAATACCAAAGCCAACATCGGGGAATCTGTACTCTTCATCAATGCCGGTGTAAGGGCGCACAACTGGATGGTTTCGGGTGACCGTATTACCACCACTTCCAGCCAGACCGTATTTTCCCCAAGAGCCCAATTTACTTTTAAGCCGGCCTGGGAACGTGATGTACTTTTCAGGTTTTCGACTGGGTTTTATTACCAGCCTCCTTTTTACCGTGAATTACGCGGACAGGACGGAAGCGTGAATCCGGACGTCAAGGCACAGCAGTCCATCCACTTTGTGTTGTCGGGCGATTATAATTTCAAGATGTGGCAGCGCCCCTTCAAATTTGTTGCCGAGGGGTATTACAAAACCATGGACGACGTCAATACCTATACACTCGAAAATGTTCGTATCCGTTATCGTGCCAATAATGACGCCACAGCTTATGCGTACGGATTTGACTGTCGTATGAATGGGGAATTTGTACCCGGAACAGAATCATGGTTCAGTTTCGGTTACCTCAAAACAGAAGAAAACCAGGATGGTCGTGGCCTTATTGCCCGTCCGACAGATCAACGCCTTAAATTCGGGCTTTTGTTCCAGGATTACATGCCAAGGCTGCCCAATGTAAAATTGTACCTGAACCTGGTTTACAATACCGGTTTACCGGGCGGATCGCCTTCTTATGCCGATGCCTACCAATACCAGAACCGTTTGCGTGATTACCGTCGTGCCGATGTAGGGTTTTCCTATGTATTTACCGAAAAGAATGACAAACGTCCGGACGGGCACTGGCTCAAAAGATTCAAGGATTTGTCGTTGGGGTTTGAAATTTTCAATATGTTCAACAACCAGAATGCGATTACCAATACCTGGGTGCGTGATGCTTATACGAAAAACCAATACGGTATCCCGAATTACCTGACCAGCCGCGTTTTCAATTTAAAGCTGACGGCCAAGCTGTAGCTAAGTTCCACCCTTAAACCTATCCCAAATGAAACATTCCGCTGCCCTGTATACGCTGTTTTTTGCTTCACTGCTTTTTGTTGGTTGTAAAAAAGAAGCTGAAAAGCCAAAGGTAATTTACGAAGATGCTTCCAAACCGGCTGCCGTTGCGGCGGGCGATACGGATAAGATTTTATTGGCCGATTTGCCTATTTTGATGGAAGGGACTTCTGTGTTGCTGCATCCGATTGGGGAATTCAGTTTTAATGATGGGAGTTCTAAAATCAAATATTCCAATTCGGGTAAAGATAATTTTGTAGTGTCCAATTCGAGCGAAAATGAAATTACCGGTTACCTGACCAACTTCAAATTCCAGGCTATAGGTTCCGACTCGTTGTCGGTATTGACAGACAAACCGGTGCTTATTGAAAGGGTAACTTACCTGAAAAACTTCGCCGATAAAACCAAAAAGCAATTGTTGGTTTATGTGTTGGAAGACATGGATTCGAACAAAGACGGCAAGCTCGATGCAGATGACATCCGTGATCTATACATTAGCGGCATAGATGGAAAAAACTTCACCAAATTGTCAGCAGATTACCAGGAGTTTATCGACTGGAATTTGGTAGAAGCCCAAAACCGCCTCTATTTCAGGACCATTGAGGATGTCAATAAAAATGGTGCGTTCGACAAAAGCGACCGGATTCACTATAACTTCGTCGATTTGTTGTCAAAAGATTGGAAAGTGCAGGAATACAAGCCTTTAGATTGATTAGCCTTTCATCTTATACTGTATCACAAAATAGGCTATCATCACAATGATGAGAAGCAGGTAGACTAGCATGAAATAGAATCCCATCAACAACAGGCGTAAGATGGTGAAACCCAAATCACGGCCCTTGTATAACCCGACATACAACCAGATGGTCAGTCCGATGGATACCAATCCCAACAGGGCGTTCACCACCAAAAACGCATCGGTATTGAGCACAAAGTATTGAAACGGAAACATGATGACACCGAAAACCAGCCTCAAACCACTTCCGTAACAGTTGATGATAATGTTTTCGACATAATTGTATCCCCATTTCCGGAAGGCGAGCCAGGAACACAAAGAAATCAACGGCAATAAAGCGAGTTCAAATGCCGCATAGTGGTTGGTGATTAAATGGTATACATCGGCACCGTCGAAAGGGACTTTGGCATTCTGTTTTTGTGCACCTCCCATCGCCTTGAATATGCGTTCCATGGGTAAGTAATGGTTCAACAACCCATTGATACCGGCCAATACAAAAACAAAGAGTATGGGTTTGTAATGCTGTATTCTTTTGCCTTCTATAAATTCCTTGACCATGGCTCCAGGACGGGTAAGCAATTGTTTGGCCGTATACAGCAAACCTTTGTTGACATGGAGGAAAGTGTATTTTACTTCGTCTTGTATATAGCGCCAATCCAAACGGACAGTATTTATTTTTTGACCGCAGTTGGAACAGAATTTGCCTTCGGCTGTGTTTTCGCAGTTTTTACAGATGGGGTTTTGCATAGGGATTGGTTGTTTCCCCAAAAATAAAAATTTTAATCAGAAAAGCAACGATGGCAACTTTTTTTTAGAAGTGTTTCGGAAATTTCATCGAATATTGACCGGCATAAAATGCCAGCATCACCCATACCACAATATAAAGCGTGAGGTATTTGGAGACTTGTGCTTCGCCAATAAAATATTCTGCAGTCAAAAACAATCCGACAAAGGCAATCATAAACAACATTCCGAAATATTCACGTTTCATAAAAATATAAATTAGGTGTTATAAATTATCAAGATTCAAAGCTTTGCATCAGCACCAGTTTAGAATAGGTGCCGTTTTTGGCCAACAATTGCTCATGCGTCCCTTGTTCAACAATTTCCCCTTTCTGCATCACGATGATGTTGTCGGCTTTTTGTATGGTCGACAAACGGTGTGCAATAACAATGGAAGTTCGGTTCTGCATCATGTTTTCCAAGGCCACCTGAACCATTTTCTCACTTTCGGTATCCAAAGCGGAGGTCGCTTCGTCCAAAATCATGATGGGAGGATTTTTCAAAACCGCCCGTGCAATTGAAATACGTTGTTTTTGTCCGCCGGAAAATTTGTTTCCGCTGTCGCCTACATTGGTGTAAATCCCTTCAGGTAAGTCCTTGATGAATTCATAGGCATTGGCAATTTTCAGGGCTTCAATGATTTCTTCATCGGTGGCATCCAGTTTACCCAAAGCCACATTTCCCCTGATGGTGTCATTGAACAGGATAGAATCCTGGGTAACCAAGCCCAGCAAATTCCGCAACGAATGCATATCGAGGTCCCTGATGTCTGTACCGTCTACTTTTATGGCACCTTCCTGCACATCATAGAAACGGGTCAGCAGGTTGGCAATCGTACTTTTGCCACTTCCTGATTGCCCTACCAAGGCAATGGTTTTTCCTTTAGGAACAGTAATGGAAAAGTTTTTCAATACATTCTCTTCCTGGTAACGGAAATTGATGTTTTCAACAGTAATTTCCTTGTCAAAAGAGGTTTTTTTAATGGCGTCGGGTTTGTTGACAATATCATTTTCCTGCTCCAAAATTTCCAGGACACGGTCGGCTGCAGCCATGGAGCCTTTTAGGGTATAAGAGGCTTTAGATAAGGACTTTGCCGGTGTAAGGATGTTGTAAGCCAAGCCCATATAGGTAATGAATTCGGTACCTTCAATACTGTGTTCAAATACCATGTTTCCGCCAAACCACAAAAGAACGGCAATCACCACAATACCCAAAAATTCACTGATAGGGGTGGAAAGGTTGTTGCGGTTGACCAGGCTGTTGGAATATTTGTAGAGTTTTTGGGCCGATTCGGTGTACTTTCCATTAAAATTGTCTTCAGAATTGTAGCTTTTGATGATTTTCAAACCCGAAAGTGTTTCGTCAATGATAGATAAGAAAACACCAGATTCCTGCTGGACCCTATTGGATCTTTTCTTCAGGCTTTTGCCAATAAACGAAATAATGAAACCCGAAAGCGGGATGAAAATGAAAACAAAAAGGGTCAGTTTGGTGCTCAGGTAAAACATCGACACTATGGTAAATATGATGGTCAAGGGTTCCTTGATGATGATTTCCAGTATCGATAAAAATGAAAATTGCATTTCACCTACATCATTCGTCATTCTGATCATCACATCGCCACGCCTTTTTTCGGAATAAAACGACAAAGGCAGGTGGATTACTTTTTCATACATGGCCAGCCTTAAATCCTTGAGGGTACCATTACGTAAAAAAGTTACATAGTACATGGCCAGGTAATTGAATATATTTTTCAGGAAAAACATCAATATCACCAGCGTCACCATATACAACAAAGCCATTTTTGGGTCTGATTGTTGGGTAACCACATAGTCGAGATAAGATTTGGCGTATTTTGGAAGGCTCTTCAAACCCGTATACACCGGTTCTGTATACACTTTTTTGGTTTTGTCGAACATCACGTTCAGCATCGGAATCAACATCACCATAGACAACGCATTGAACAGCGCATATAAGATGTTGAAGAAAATATTCAGGAAGGCGAACCTTTTATAAGGCAATGCGAACCGTAAAATCTTGAAAAATGTTTTCATTTAGTTGAGGTGCATTGCTGCAATGATGTTTTTTATCTTTTCGTCCTGATCTTTTTTGACCGACTGTAGGTTGGCTACATTGTCCAGAGGCGCATTCACGCTGAAATAAAACTTGATTTTTGGCTCGGTACCGCTTGGTCGTGCGCAAATTTTTGATCCGTCCTCAAGGTAATAAATCAATACGTTCGATTTCGGGATGGATAAAGGTTCAATTTCTTTGGTAAACATGTTCAGCGAGGTGCCGTTCTCATAATCTTCAATGCAAACTACCCGTTGGCCATTGATTTCTTCCATAGGATTTACCCGCAGCTCAACCATCATCCGGTTGATTTCCTCCAAGCCTGAAATTCCTTTTTTTGTCAGTGAAATCAGGTGCTCCTTATAATAACCGTAATCCACGAAAAGGTTCAGTAATTCTTGGTATAAGGTGCTTCCGCTTGCCTTGGCAATCGCAGCAATTTCGCACACCAAGAGGGTAGCGCCCACGGCGTCTTTGTCACGTACGGCGTCGCCTACCATATAACCGAAACTTTCTTCCCCACCGCCAATAAAGTGCAGTTCAGGAAAATCCTTGATCATTTTGGCAATCCATTTAAAACCGGTCAGCCCCACTTTACATTCCACGCCATAAGCCGAAGCCAGTTCCTGCATCATGGGTGTCGAAACGATGGTAGAACCGATAAATTCCTTACCGCTAATTTTTCCGGCCCGTTTCCATTGTTCCAGCAAAAAGGCCGTCATGATGACCATGGTCTGGTTGCCGTTGAGTAATGTCATTTTGCCTTCGGTATTCCTGACGGCAATCCCCAAACGGTCAGAATCCGGATCGGTGCCAATCACAATATCGCCCTGTACTTTTTCAGCGAGGGCAAGTGCCATCGTCAGTGCCTCGGGTTCTTCGGGGTTGGGCGATTTTACGGTAGGAAAGTCTCCATTGGGTTCGGCTTGTTCGGGCACAATGTGGACGTCTGTATACCCGGCTTTTGCAAGTACATTCGGTATGGCTTTGATGGAGGTTCCGTGTAAGGAAGTGTATACAATTTTTAGATTTTCCCTGGCGCCGGCAGGCAGGTCAAAACTGCAATTCGCTATGGTCGATTGGGCAAAGGCCTCATCAACTTCAGAGTCAATATAGGTAATCAGGTTTTCGTTGGCCTGAAATTTAATCTCACTGTATTTCAGGGCTTCAATTTCCCGGATGATGGCGGCGTCCTGTGGTGGCACCAATTGGCCACCATCCTGCCAATACACTTTATAGCCGTTGTATTCGGGTGGGTTGTGTGAAGCCGTGAGCACTATGCCGGCATGGCATTTCAGGTATTTCAGGGCAAACGACAATTCGGGCGTGGGTCGCATATCTGAAAAAAGGTAAACCTGTATGCCGTTGGCCGAAAAAACATCGGCAACCAATTTGGCCAGCGTGTTGCTGTTGTGGCGGCAATCGTAGGCAATAACCACCTTAATTGTTTCGTCAGGAAATGACTTTTTAAGGTAATCAGAGAGTCCTTGGGTGTTTTTCCCTAAGGTATATTTGTTGATGCGGTTGGTGCCGACACCCATGATACCGCGCATGCCGCCGGTTCCGAATTCGAGGTTTTTGTAAAAACTTTCCTCCAGTTCTTTTGGGGAATCAGACATCATGGTTGTGATGGCTGCTTGTGTTTGTGCATCAAAGGTTGGGGTAAGCCATTCGTTGACTTTATCTAAAATGTGGGGTTCAATAGGCATAATCTAAATTTTGTAAACGCTAAATTTCGTTTTTTGTTACGGCCGAAAAGTGACCGGAACTTT
>CAZXRX010000084.1:0-10551 GCA_964642945.1 uncultured Flavobacterium sp.
GTGGTGCAGGTTTCCCGGCCGGAATGAAATGGAGTTTCATTGACAAAAAATCAGGCAAACCCAGACATTTGGTGTGCAATGCCGACGAATCAGAACCGGGCACCTTCAAAGACCGTTACCTGATGGAATACATTCCGCACCTATTGATTGAAGGGATGATTACCTCCAGTTATGCCCTCGGTGCCAATTTATCTTACATCTACATCCGTGGGGAGTACATGTGGGTATACAAAATACTCGAAAGGGCCATTGCCGAAGCAAAAGCAGCCGGCTGGCTCGGAAAAAACATATTGGGTTCCGGTTACGATTTGGATTTGTATGTTCAAATTGGCGGCGGTGCCTACATCTGCGGAGAAGAAACCGCACTCATCGAATCATTGGAAGGAAAAAGAGGAAACCCGAGAATCAAACCGCCATTTCCGGCCGTTTCCGGTTTGTGGGCCAACCCAACTGTAGTGAACAATGTTGAAACCATCGCCGCCGTGCCTTGGATTGTCAACAATTCCGGGGCAGATTATGCCGCCATCGGAATCGGGCGCTCTACAGGAACCAAACTGATTTCCGCTTCCGGACACCTTAAAAACCAAGGCGTTTTTGAAATTGAACTTGGGCTCAGCGTATACGAATTCGTGAATTCTGACGAATATTGCGGCGGTATGATTGACGACCGTCCGTTGAAGGCCTTTGTACCGGGTGGAAGTTCGGTGCCGATTTTACCGGCCAATCTAATTTACAAAACCGCAGCCGGTGAAGACCGACTCATGACCTACGAATCCTTGTCTGACGGTGGCTTTGCTACCGGATCAATGCTGGGTTCAGGAGGGTTTATCGTCTATAATGACACTGCCTGTATCGTACGCAACACTTGGAATTTTTCCCGTTTTTACCACCACGAAAGCTGCGGACAATGTTCGCCCTGCCGTGAAGGAACTGGCTGGCTCGAGAAGGTATTGCACCGTATTGAAACCGGTTTGGGACGTGAAGAAGACATCGAATTGCTGTGGAGCATCCAGGCAAAAATAGAAGGGAATACGATTTGTCCGTTGGGAGATGCAGCAGCCTGGCCAGTAGCCGCGGCCATCCGTCATTTCAGGGACGAGTTCGAATACCACATCCGTTTCCCCGAAAAAATTAAAAACAGGGACCATTTTGTGAATGAACCGTTTGAAAAAGTAAAACACCTTGTGGGTAACGCCACAGTTTAAAAATAAGTTGTGGCTTGATGGTTTTTATCCGTCAAACAACAACCAACAACTAAGCATATGAAAGTAACCATAGACGGACAAAGCATCGAGGTAGAACCAGGAACCACCATCCTGCAGGCTGCCCGTATGATTGGCGGGGAATCTGTTCCGCCAGCCATGTGTTATTACTCAAAACTCAAAGGAAGCGGCGGCAAATGCCGTTGTTGCCTGGTTGAAGTTTCCAAAGGAAGTGAAGCCGACCCACGACCGATGCCCAAATTGATGGCGTCGTGTGTAACGGGTTGCATGGACGGCATGGAAGTCAACAGCAAATCTTCCGAAAGGGTAACCGAAGCCAGGAAATCAGTAACCGAATTCCTGCTCATCAACCACCCGCTTGATTGCCCGATTTGTGACCAGGCCGGTGAATGTGATTTGCAAAACCTGAGTTTCGAGCACGGTAAATCGCAAACCCGTTTCATTGAAGAGAAAAGGACATTCGAACCGGAAAACATTGGGCCGAACATCCAATTGCACATGAACCGCTGCATTTTGTGTTACCGTTGTGTGATGGTGGCCGACCAATTGACCGACAACCGCGTGCATGGCGTGATGGACCGTGGCGATCATTCCAACATTTCAACCTGTTTGTCCAAAGCGATTGACAACGAATTTTCCGGAAACATGATTGACGTTTGCCCCGTAGGTGCCTTGACCGATAAAACTTTCCGTTTCAAATCAAGGGTTTGGTTCAACAAGCCTTACAACGCCCACCGCGATTGCGACAAATGTTGCGGAAAAACTACTTTATGGATGTTCGGCAACGAAATCCAGAGGGTAACCGGAAGAAAAGACGAATACCACGAAGTAGAGGAATTCATCTGCAATTCCTGTCGTTTTGACCACAAAGACCCGGCCCATTGGGTTATTGAAGGCCCAAGAAAATTCGAAAAAGATTCGGTTATCAACCAGAACAATTATACCCGTAAACTAGACAAAGTCATCATCGAAACTGAAAAAGGCATCCTTGACGGACGGGACGAAGACAGAAAAAAAATCAGTATGGCCGCCATCGATTACAACGAAAAAGTTGACGGTACCCCACTAAATTCAGCTAACAATAATGGATAGTGCATTTATCATAGAAAAAAGTGTCATCATCATTACGGTTTTTGCCGTCACGATGATTATGGCGATGTATTCCACCTGGGCAGAGCGTAAAGTAGCTGCCTATTTACAAGACCGTGTCGGGCCGAACCGTGCCGGATGGGGCGGGTTGTTACAACCACTTGCCGACGGAATGAAACTGTTCGCAAAAGAAGAATTTTTCCCGAATACGCCCAACAAGTTTTTATTTGTTGTGGGTCCTGCCATTGCGATGAGTACTGCACTGATGACGAGTGCCGTCATTCCGTGGGGCGATAAACTGGTCATCTCCGGAAAAACCATCATCTTACAGGCCACCGACACCGACAATGCCTTGCTGTATATCCTGGCAGTGGTTTCTCTTGGGATGTATGGCATCATGATTGGTGGTTGGGCCTCAAACAATAAATTCTCCTTGATGGGTGCCGTACGTGCGGCCTCTCAAATGGTCTCTTATGAAATCGCCATGGGCTTGTCATTAATTGCCTTGCTGATGATGACCGGTACCTTGAGTTTGAAGGAAATGGCCGTCCAACAAGCAGGATGGCACTGGAATGTGCTCTACCAGCCGCTTTCGTTCCTGATTTTCCTGATTTGCGCTTTTGCCGAAACCAACCGTACCCCTTTTGACCTTGCCGAATGTGAAAGCGAGCTGATTGGGGGTTACCATACCGAATATTCTTCCATGAAAATGGGATTCTATCTGTTTGCCGAATACGCCAACATGTTTATTTCCTCTACCATCCTCGCTACTTTGTTTTTTGGTGGTTATAATTATCCCGGAATGGGCTGGGCCGTAGAAAACTGGGGTGTAAACATCGCCAACATATTGGGTATTGTGGTTTTGTTTATCAAGATTTGCGCCTTCATCTTTTTCTTCATGTGGGTCCGTTGGACGATACCAAGATTCCGTTACGACCAGTTGATGAACCTGGGTTGGAGAATCCTGATCCCGCTGTCCATCCTCAATATCATCATCACAGGAATTTGCATTTTAGCTTTTAATTAAAGTACCATGTCAACATCAATTCAATCCATATCGCTCTCAGGCAGAAAAAAACAGGTTTCCAACAAGGAAATGACGTTTTGGGAAAGACTCTACCTGATTGCCATCATAAAAGGCCTGCTGATTACCATCAAGCACTTTTTCAGGAAAAAAGCCACCATTCATTATCCGGAGCAAACCCGTACGTTCAGTCCGGTGTATCGCGGACAGCACATGCTCAAACGCGACGAACAGGGCCGTGAAAACTGTACTGCCTGTGGTTTGTGTGCGTTGTCGTGCCCGGCAGAAGCCATTACGATGACCGCTGCCGAAAGAAAACCGGACGAAATGCATTTGTACCGCGAGGAAAAATACGCCTCGATATATGAAATCAATATGCTGCGTTGCATTTTCTGTGGTTTGTGCGAAGAAGCCTGCCCGAAAGACGCCATCTACCTGACCATCTCCAAGCAATTGGTGCCGTCACAATACAACCGTGAGGATTTTATTTTTGGGAAAGACAAATTGGTCATGCCGTTGGAAATGGCCATGAAAAATACACAAATTAAAAACGCCAACTAATGTCACCGATACAGCTCATATTTTACATTTTAGCAGCCATCACTTTGTCGACTGCGTTTTTGACCATTTACAGCAAAAACCCAATCCATAGTGCAATTTACCTGGTCATCTGTTTCTTTTCAATTGCCGGACATTATTTGTTGTTCAACGCGCAGTTCCTGGCCGTCGTCCATATTATTGTGTATTCGGGTGCCATCATGATTTTGTTCCTGTTTACCATTATGTTGATGAACCTGAACAAGGAAGATGAAGTACACAAACCCCGGATTACCCGTTTGGGGGCCATCACGGTGTTCTGCCTGATGAGTGTGGTGATGATTGCGATTTTCATCAATTCGAAAACCATCATGGGTGAATACGACATGACCGGCGAAGATTACCAGTCTATCAAGAAATTAGGAAACGTATTGCTCAACGAATACATGGTGCCGTTTGAATTTGCCTCTGTATTGTTGCTGGTAGCCATGATTGGAACCGTTTTATTGTCTAAAAAAGAAAATACCACCAAACCATGATCAATGTTTTAAATGAAATAGGGATAGAAAACTACATTTTCCTTTCGGTGCTGCTTTTTTGCATTGGGGTTTTTGGGGTTTTGTACAGACGGAATGCCATCATCGTATTCATGTCTATAGAAATCATGCTGAATGCCGTCAACCTGCTGTTTGTGGCCTTTTCGACTTACCATCAGGATGCCGAAGGTCAGGTATTTGTATTTTTCTCGATGGCCGTGGCCGCTGCGGAAGTAGCTGTAGGATTGGCCATCCTGGTTTCGGTTTTCCGTAACATCGGCTCGATTGATATTGCCAATTTAAAAAACTTAAAAGGATAGTCCGAAAATGGAGAAGAATTTAGTTTTACTATTGTTGTTAAGCCCTTTCCTCGGGTTTTTGTTCAATGTTTTCTTCGGGAAAAAAGCCGGGAAAAGCCTTTCGGGTTCCTTGGGGACTATTGCCATTGTCATTCCGTTTGTCCTGAGCGTGTACTTTTTCAGCCAGGTCAACGGCAGCGGACAGGCCATAAAAATCAGTTTGTTTGACTGGATAGAAGTAAGCAATTTCAAATTGGATTTCGGCATTTTGCTCGACCAATTATCATTGCTGTGGCTGCTTTTCGTTACCGGAATCGGGTCGCTCATCCACCTCTACTCCATCAGCTACATGCACGATGATGAGAACATGCACAAATTTTTCGCCTACCTGAATCTTTTCGTATTCTTCATGATTACCTTGGTAGTCGGCAGCAACCTCCTCGTGATGTTCATCGGCTGGGAAGGCGTAGGGCTCTGCTCTTACCTGTTGATTGGTTTCTGGCACAAAAACCAGGACTACAACGATGCCGCCAAAAAAGCTTTCATCATGAACCGCGTGGGTGATTTGGGTTTCCTTATCGGGATGTTTATCCTGGCCTACTGCTACAACTCTTTGGATTACGGCCTGATGCAATCAGGCATTATCGCCACGGGCCCTGTCGCTTCTGACAGTTTGCTTTCAATAGCTGCCTTGTGTTTGTTTATCGGTGCCTGCGGAAAATCGGCCCAATTGCCATTATATACTTGGTTGCCTGATGCGATGGCTGGTCCGACTCCGGTTTCGGCATTAATCCACGCTGCTACCATGGTAACCGCCGGTATCTTTATGGTAACCCGTATGAATTTTGTTTTTGAACTGACCCCTTTGGTGCAGGAAATCATAGCCATTGTTGGGGCTTCGACCGCCTTGGTGGCCGCATCCATCGGATTGTTGCAGAACGACATCAAGAAAGTACTTGCCTATTCTACCGTTTCCCAACTCGGGCTGATGTTCCTGGCCCTCGGAATGGGTGCCTACACCGTGGCCGTTTTCCATGTGATTACCCATGCGTTTTTCAAAGCCTGTCTGTTCCTGGGTTCCGGTTCGGTCATACATGCGTTGCACGGCGAACAGGACATGCGCAAAATGGGTGGTTTGAAAAAATACATGCCCATCACGTTCTGGACCATGATGATTTCCACTTTGGCGATTGCCGGGATTTTCCCGTTTGCCGGATTCTGGTCTAAAGACGAAATACTGATGGTGGCTTTTGAACACAATAAAGCCTTATGGATAGTAGGTTCTGTAGCCTCCATCATGACGGCGTTTTATATGTTCCGACTGATGTACCTGACTTTCTTCAGGGAGTTCCGCGGAACCGAAGAACAAAAACACCATTTACACGAAAGCCCAAGCCTGATTACGTTACCACTTGTGATTTTGGCCGCTTTGGCCACGGTAGGCGGATTGATTAACCTGCCGGGAAGCCATTGGCTCGATCACTTCATTGAACCCATCCTGAAAACCAAGCACGAAATCCACGCACTGGGCTCTCAGGAATATATGTTGATGGGAATTGCCCTTACGGGTGCCATTATCGGGATAGTGTGGGCTTACAGCAAATACATCAAGCAGGCTTATGTGCCCAAAGAAGATGCCGACATCACCGGATTTTCAAAAACCGTATACCATAAATATTATGTAGACGAATTTTATACCTTCCTGATTGTAAAACCAATCAATTCCCTTGCAAACTTCTTCAGGACCACCCTGGAGCCAGCTTTAGGGAAAGTGGTGTACAGTTTCGGTTCGGCGGCCAATGGCATCGGGAACCAAGGTAAGAAATTACAAACCGGAAGTATCGGACTGTACCTGTTTGCCTTTGTTTTGGGGGTATGTGCCATAATTATTTATTTATTCTTAGCTCAAAAAATTGTCTGATGGATGTAACTACGCTTTTATTATTACTATTGGTTGGATCGATTGCTACCTTCCTTTCGGGAGATAAACTCGCTGCGAAAGTGGCCTTGTTGTTCAGCATGGCATCTTTCGGATTCACGATATACCTATTGACTTTATACACCGCCGGAACAGACATCAGTTTTACCGGACAATGGATGCAGCAACCCAATGTGGCCCTCGCATTTCAGGCTGACGGATTGGCCTTGGCTATGGTGTTGCTCACCACTGCCTTGACACCGCTGATTTTGTTTTCTTCCTTTGGCAACCAGTTCAAAAATGCCAAAAACTTTTATGCACTGGTCCTGTTTATGGCCTTTGCGATGACCGGAACTTTCTTGGCGGCAGACGGTTTGTTGTATTATGTTTTCTGGGAACTGTCGTTGATTCCTATCTATTTCATTGCCCTGATTTGGGGTAATGGCGATGCCGAAAAACGCAAAAAAGCCGTAGTGAAATTTTTTATATACACACTGGCCGGTTCCTTGTTCATGTTGGTGGCTTTTGCTTATTTGTACCAAATGGCCGGCAGCTTCTTATTAAAAGATTTGTACAACCTGAAATTGACCGCTACACAGCAATGCTATATTTTCTTCGGATTCTTTTTGGCCTATGCCATCAAGATTCCACTCATTCCATTCCACACCTGGCAGGCAAAAGTGTACCAAAAAGCACCAACCGTTGGGACGATGCTTTTATCGGGTATCATGCTCAAAATGGGATTGTATAGTGTCATCCGTTGGCAGTTGCCTATTGCGCCTGAGGCCGCCAAAACCTACATGCCTTTAATGCTTGGGTTGAGTATTGCGGGTGTGATTTATGGTTCGATAGTAGCTTTACGCCAAAAAGACCTCAAAAAATTACTGGCCTATTCGTCCTTGGCACACGTAGGTCTCATTGCCGCCGGATGTTATACCCTGACCCTTGACGGATTGAATGGGGCCGTTTACCAAATGATTGCCCACGGTTTTGTGATTGTAGGCTTATTCTTTATTGCCGAAATGATTTACAGGAGGTATGAAACCCGTAAAATCAGTGAAATGGGCGGTATCCGTACCCAGGCGCCAAAATTCACCTCTTTGTTTATGATTTTGGTACTGGCTTCTGTAGCCTTGCCGGGAACCTTCAATTTTGTAGGGGAATTTACCGTATTGTACAGCCTGTCACAAGTTTCGATTGTGTATGCGGTTTTGGGAGGCACGACCATCATTCTTGGGGCCTATTACATGCTGAAAATGTTCCAGAGCGTCATGCTGGGTGAAACCAATGCCAAACCTTTTGCCGAAGTCACGGTGAACGAAACCATCGTGTTGGTGCTGATCGTCGGATTTTTGTTGTTCTTCGGCTTGTACCCAAAACCCATTACCGATTTGGTCACCCCAAGTATAAAAGAGATATTAATTCACATTAACCGATAATTTAGTCAATGCAAACTTTAATAGCCATATCAGCCCTCGGTGTTTTTTGCCTTATCGCTGAAATATTTAACCTGAGAAAAGCACTTGTGCCGGTAACGGTTTTGGGTCTTTTGGCCGTACTCGGCATTACCCTCAACCTGTGGTCATTCGGTGGCAGCATCGATGAGAATTATGTGGGCATGATTGCTTCCGATGCTTTTGCGAAAGCCTTTTCATCCTTGTTCATTGTGCTTACCATCTTTTTGGTTGCCCTGGGTGGTGACGTCTACAAAGACCACCAAAGCAAGATTTCTGATTTTATCGCCATCAAGGTATTCCTGTTGGCTGGTGCCGTGGCCATGGTGTCCTTCACCAATTTATCGATGTTTTTCCTCGGAATTGAAGTACTGTCTATTTCGCTTTATATCCTGGCTGCCAGCAAAAGGCTTGACCTTAAAAGCAACGAAGCCGGAATGAAATACTTCCTATTGGGCTCTTTTGCTTCGGGTATCATCCTGTTCGGGATTTGCCTGATTTATGGGGCTACCGGATATTTCGGGCTTTCCGATATTTACGAATTGTCTCAGGGCGCCGGATTGCCAATTTGGTTTCCGATAGGGATTACCCTGATGCTCATCGGGATGTTGTTCAAGATTGCTGCAGTGCCTTTCCATTTCTGGGCGCCTGATGTATACGAAGGTTCGCCTGCCCTGACCACGGCTACCATGAGTACCTTGGCCAAAGTAGTAGCGATGGCCACTTTATACAAATTATTGACCGGCCTCACCGTAGGTCTTACCTATAATTTCGAGGTCATCATTGTGATTATTTCGATAGCGTCGATGACCGTCGGAAACCTGATGGCCTTGCGTCAGAAAAATGTGAAACGGATGTTGGCCTTTTCGGGTATCTCACATGCCGGATTCATGCTGATGGCCTTGCTGAGCCTGTCTACCGCCGCCGGCACGCTTTTGTATTATACCGCTGCTTACGCATTGGCCGGAATTGCTTCCTTTGCCGTGTTGCTTTGGGTTACCAAAAACAAAGACAACGAAGACATCGCCAATTTCAACGGGCTCGGAAAAACCCATCCGCTATTGGCAGCCCTATTGACGGCATCCTTGCTTTCGATGGCCGGGATTCCTGTTTTTTCAGGATTTTTTGCCAAGTTCATGCTGTTCTCTGAAACCATCCGCGTGGGTTATCTGGTCGTAGTGATTGCCGGGGTCATCAACTCCATCATCAGTGTGGGTTATTATTTCAAACTGATCCTCGCCATGTATACCAAAGAGGCAGATACAGCATCAACGCCTACCACGCCATGGGTATATACCCTGGTCGGTGTGGTGGCTATAGGCTTGAATATCCTGCTGGGGATTCATCCCGAACTGCTTACCAATTTATTGAAATAAGGAAATTCCCAACATCAAAATACACAACCATCAAAAGCAATTTTGATGGTTTTTTTTTAACAATAGCGAAATTTTAACTTTCGGCTAAAGCACTATTCTGTAACTTTACCACATGTATGCATTGGTCGATTGCAATAATTTTTACGCCTCCTGCGAACGGGTTTTCAAACCTGCGCTCGCCCGCAAACCCATTGTCATATTGTCAAACAATGACGGCTGCATTATCTCGCGCAGCGATGAGGCAAAAACTCTAGGCATCCCGATGGGAGCGCCTGAATTCAAGGTCCGTCAGGAGTTGAAGGAGAAAGACATTTGTGTGTTTTCTTCCAATTATGCCTTGTATGGCGACCTGAGCCAGCGGGTAATGAAAATCCTGCGGCAGTTTACCCCACATGTAGAAGAATACAGTATTGACGAGGCCTTCATGGATTTTGATGGCGTACCGGTAACTGATTTTTTCGATTATGGCCTGCAGATGAAAAGCCGAATCCAGAAATGGCTCGGACTGCCGGTTTCGGTGGGGGTAGCACCTACCAAGGCGCTCTCGAAAGTAGCCAATAAAATTGCGCGGAAATTCCCCGAAAAAACCAAGGGCGTCTATGTTATCGATACCGACGAAAAGCGTCTCAAAGCCCTCAAATGGACCAAAGTGGAAGACATCTGGGGCATTGGGTTCCGGCTGAAAAAAAAGGCCAAGGCACAACACATCCATACGGCACTTGATTTTATCCAGCCCCAGCACGAGGCCTGGATCAAACGGCAGATGGGCGTAGTGGGTTTACGGCTGAAAAGGGAACTTGAAGGCAAACCGGTACTGACCCTCGACACCCCATTGGAAGAAAAAAAGAGCATCGCCATCACCCGAAGTTTTCCGAAACAATTGTCAGACTTCGATGCGCTGCGGGAAAGGGTCACGACTTTTGCCGCTGTCTGTGCCGAAAAACTACGCAAACAGAATTCCTGCTGCCACACCATAGTGGTCATGTTGGTGGTAGACCGACACAAGTATGAGTCGGACCACTATTATTACAACAAATCGGTCACCCTGCCGTTTGCCACCAATTCGACCCTCACCCTCTCGAATGCGGCCGTAGC